>NZ_JBEEWD010000001.1:578332-678182 GCF_040140245.1 Proteus sp. fly-1013
TAGAAGTATCAGGCTGTTTAGAAGTATCAGGCTGTTTAGAAGTATCAGGCTGTTTAGAGGTATCAGGCTGTTTAGAGATATCCGATTCACCATCTTTTCCACCTACAAGATACCACTCTGTATGACCATCATTAGTTTTACTATTTAGCTTATATTTCCAAACACCAACTTCGACATTACCGCCTTTATTTAATAAATTAAAATCAGCATCACCACTATTTACATAAACTAATTGAACATTTTTAGGATCAGAGATCTCTTCTCCACTATCATTTATTTTTAATCCAAAATGTCCAGTTGCATGATCTGAAATATAAATATTATCGCTTAAACCATCGGCTAAGTGGCTACTTAAAATAAAAGTACCTTCACCTGTGAGTGTTTTTAATTCAAGTTGATTAAATTGCATGCCAGAAGCATAATGTTCCATTTCGAGTTGGCTACCAGCTTGCATCTTTAAATTGTTAATATGAGTGATTAATTCTGGGCCTGGTTTTTCTGGCCTCGGGGCATCACCATCATCACCATAATTTTCGTCCCATGAAGGTACAATATACGTTTTACCTGCTAGTGTTAAATTTTCTATAAATATTTTAGCTGAAGGAACAGGATCATTTTTGGATACATCAGTAGTTTCAGTATCAATGTTATCAATATATAATTCGGCATTTTTATCTATAAATAATTTGCCTATAGATGATGAACTTGCGTTCATATCAATATTACTCGTACCTGTTACTATAGTATCTTTAATCGTGGGAATACCCACATCTATTATACCATTAGCATACATACTAATATTGGCATCATCTTTAACAATTGTACCTATTGCTAGACTATCACCATACATTTGTAATATTGCTTCATTTTCAAGAGTAATATTTTGAATTTTGTGGTTTGTATCTATATAAAGATTTGTTTTATTACTATAAGTTGAATTAGATGTAATTTCATCATTAGAGAGACGAACGCCATTTATACTATTATCTTTGGCATAAACCGAACCAGTTAAGAAAGATAATATACTTATAGTAATAATATTTTTACTAAAATTTTTATTCAGTAGCATAAAAAATGACCTTTTTTATTTTTTTATTGTGTAATAACTATTAAATTATTCTTAATGATCATATTGTTTGCTTTATTTATCAATTTAAATAACCTTAAAAAAATATATTTAGAATATAATCTTTCTTAAGGTGAACTCTATTAAAGAAAAATATAATTATTTAATATATATAATAATATATCTTAGGTGGGCTATTTGACTTATGGTGTTTTTTATTTTAAAAGAAACACCATAAGATAAAGATAAGAGAGTAATATAATAGCTAGCTATTATATTTTAGGTGCTTTGTATACTAAGATAGCAGTAAATATAGCCCATAAGAAACTGATGACTTTAAACCATTTAGGATATTTTTTTTGTAGAGAAAACCAGCAAAAAACAAAAGGGACCCACAAAGTGGCAACGGCTAAAATGGCAAATTTCGTTTTATAAAACCTTTTTGCTTTGAATTCTTTTTTAACTCTTTTTTCAATTTCTTTACCATTTCTTTCTACTTCAGCTCTTTCACTATTCCATGATGGATATTTATTATCTAACCAGCGAGTTATACCAAATAGTGAGGTAGTAATTCTATTCTTTGCATGCTGACTGGTGTCACCAGAATATTTAATTTCTTGAATAATTTGAAAAAATGATACGGTAAGCCTAAGAAATTCACCGTTTAATTTCTCAAAATGTAGTGGTTTGTCAGAGTTAGGGCTTTTATTTTTTTTCTCTGATCTTTCAAAACAACCAATCATTGTAGAAACTTCATCAACAGCTTTATCTACAAATTTATTAAACTCTATTTTTTGAATTTCTTGTGGTGACGGTCCATCTTCAGAAAGACTAACTCTGTATGTAGTTCCTAAACCAGGAAAAATTGAGTTTCTTTTTCTTACATCGGCTTTTACGGTTCTTTTAGGGTTTAGAAACATGAATGATACCTATCTATTTTTTAGTCATCATGAATATGTTAATGTTTTTCCTAGAAATAAACAACGAACTATATCGCAAATATCCTATCAATAGCGTGCAGCTACTCATCTTTAAATGATGATTTTGTAAAACCATGTAAGTCAGACCGTTCTGTTACTGTTTTATGCCAATATTTTCTCTTTTACAAATGGGGAATTATTATGTCTACAATGAAAACAGAAGTTATTGTTATTCGTTTAACAAAAAAAGAGCGTGCATTATTGGATTCAATAAAAACAGCACCATTACTTGCAGATTGGATGAAAGAATTAGCACTTTCCAAATTACAAGAGCAAGGTAATTCATCTAATAAATAGTTACTAATGCCGACAAAAGGAATTTAGTCGGCATCATTATTTTATTATTTATACTATAAAATAGAATAGTAACAGTAATAATAGATTATAGTTTATGCATGTTAAATTTTAAGGTAATAAGTATGGATACTAATAAAACTGAAAATAAAGTGGTAGGAAAGGGAATATTAATGGCATTTTGGGTGGGAGGATTGGTTGTTGCAGGATTACTTATCTACAATGAACTAAGCTCACATTCTAATTCAGGTGGTTGGTCAAGCTTATCCAGAGCCATAACAGCGGCTTTTATTATTTTGGGTGCTGGGTTCTATTGTTTTATCTGTTTTTTTATTGCATTAAATGAATGGTTAGATAATCGTAAAAATGAATACGTTAATATAGTGAGAGTTAAAATAGCCTTAATACTGCATGGCTTAGTTTCTATAGTTGTAGGGCTACTTGCTTCACCATTATTATTTAAATGATATTAGCTTAATGAAACAAGTTGAGATAGATGTGAACAAAAAAACAGCTATTGATTAATAACAGTCTGATATATGTACTCGTTGAAACTGATTAAGTGACATGGGATTAAATAATTTTAGTCTTAAAAAACAGTTAAATAGAGTTAAAGAGACTTGGATCTGTTGTAATGAAAAATGATATCAATAATGATTGTTAATAAAAAAGCCCAATGTGGCGGCATTGGGCTTAGTGACTCGAATAGATGGGTATAAAAAAACTATTAGAGATCACTATAAATGTAGTGAATTTTCATTTTATAAATTAACAATAAATGCTTTTTTTTTAGTAAAAAGTGCTTTTGTACCTTATGTCGTCCAGTTTTAAGACAAATTGACGTTTTTTTCATTCTCTTTTGTCAATCAGGCTTTTGTAGATCCACTTGTTTTTTTACTTTTTGCTATGTGAATAGATGGGCGATGTTCTCTTTATCAATACTTGGTAGATAACGATAAGCTGATTATAATCAAGAATTAATAAACTCTTTTATCGAGTATTCCTTATTCCTTGTAAAATTGAAGATGCAACATGAATAAAAACAATAAATTATTTATTACAGAACAACAAAAAATAATGTGTGAAAAATATGATGTTTCACCTCAAGAACCTGAAGAAATGGTCGCGATTGCTCTAGATAAGTTAAGTGGTAATCCTATTTATGGAACTCGTATAAAACAATCAGAAGGCGATACTATAAGTTGGTTTTTTTATTGTGAGAAATATTGTGCAAGAAATGATTTTTATCAACCATTACATACAGAACATTTGGAAGAACTGCTACCTGAAGTAATAAATTACCTTTATTTACCAGAAGGGTATAATTTTATTATTGATAGAGAAGGATATGAAGATGTTTGGTTTGAAGAGACAAATTAAATAAGTATTTATCATTATTTTATAATTTTTAGATTAAGTAGATTTACATTTTATATATATTCTTATGCATTGAAATTTATAACTATGTTAAGAGTACACTAATATAAAAATGTTAAGTTATTTTAAAAATTAAAAATATTAATTGATATTGGTCTTGTTTTTAACATAAAGACAATGACAGACTGGCCGGATTGGGTAAATATCATAAGAGCATTTAACTCACAATTAATAAGGAAGGTAGCTATTTATGTTTCCAGAATATCGTGATTTAATTTCAAAACTTCGCCAAACTGATCCTCATTTTCGTGCTCTTTTTGAACAACATAACGAACTTGACCATAAAATTGTTAGATTAGAGCATAAAGATAGAAGAGGATATGGTGAAGAAGTTGTTGAGCTAAAAAAACAAAAATTAAAACTGAAAGAGGAAATTCATCAAATCCTCAAAAATCCACCGGAAGAAGAGTGAGTAATAAAAAATAATTACTCTATAAATACATAAAGATGCAGAAACCATCCAACTAAAAAGGGATGGTTTTTCGTTTTTAGAAAAACAGTTTATTTTTGAATAAAAAATTATATAAACCAAATGGTTTTATTTATAAAAAAGGCTACATTGTAGCCTTTTAACTGTCTAGGTTCTAAAAATAATAATGATAATTTAGTTATGTATTATGTCAAAACTCGTCTTTCCAAAGCACATCAAAATGATGTGAGTTTATTTTATAAACAGCTCTAACATTATCATTAATATAATGTTTATAAATATTTTCGTCAGAAAAATAAGTAGACACAGCTAACTCACATTCTGATGATATTTTTCGTGGTGCATCAATAATTTTTGAGGACAAATTATCTTGTTGGAGTTGTTGCTGAAGTTTTTTTACAGCATATTGTTCATGAAAAAGAAATAAGTAGTTATGCATCATTTTTGCTAATTCCATTATCTTTTGCTTTATTTACAGCATAGGTATAAATAGCAGCAACAATGACAGCAAACAATAAACCAATAACAACAACTAGTTTACCATTATCCGTAACACCAGCAGGACTTGAGGCATAAGAGAAGTTATGGGCAAAAGCGGCTCCTACTAACATACCCATGACGCTTACAGCAGCGTCTGAGTTACCTTGACCAGCATTAGCTAGTTGTCGTAATGGGCAACCCGTAATGAGAACACCACATAAGCCTACAAGTACCATAGAGAGAAAATTCCATAGTCCATCGCTGTGGGCTATAGGTTGATTTTCAAAACCAAGGTTAAACTTGCCTAAATAAAGATTACCTAAAAAAACAACAAGTGTTAATGCGATTACACCAAACGCCATATTATAGTTACGCGATAAAAATACATGCTTTGCCATTCCAATAAAGCAGAATCTTGTGCGCTGAATAATAAAACCAATAATAAGTCCTGCGATAATAGACATCCACACTGGCGCATGACTTGCTCCAGGACCTTTTACACTGGCGTTGAATATATCGCTGTTCCATAAGAATAAAGCAAATAGGAATATACATATAATAGGTAGAATAAAACCTTCTATAGGGGATTGGCGATAATTTCTTGGGAGAGAAAATCCTTTTTTAACAAATAAGCTACCTATGCCGATCCCTATTATTAATCCAACTAATCCTATTACAGCATTTAAATCACCGGCACCGATACGAAGCACCATTCTTAATGGACACCCTAAAAACACTAAACAGCCAGCCATCATTAGAAAGCCTAGTGTAAAACGAATAATAGGTGCAGAGCCTGCTTTTGATTGAAATTCTTTGAAGATAAGAGCTGCAACAAAAGAGCCAAGAATAAAACCGAATATTTCAGGGCGAAGATATTGAACTGTTTCGGTGTGATGTAAGCCCATACCTCCTGCGCTATCGCGAATAAAACAAGCTACACACACACCCATATTAGGTGGGTTTCCGTTAATGCCGAGAAGTAACGCAATAGCACCAATAACAAATCCAGATAGAATTAAAACCCATTTTATAGACATTAAATGCCTCCGTTGATGGGGGAGTCCCCCTGACTAATAGAACCTATTAAGTACGGGGCAACTATATATAAGAATAACGTATGATTCTTTTATATAGATCACGTCAAAATTAATAAAATAAATAATATTAAGTTTTACAATTTAAGAGTGTTAATTTAATTAGCAATAAGTTAATTATTATTTAAATAACTTATTGCTAATAATGAAGGATGGAAGTTGACTTTTATAAGTCGGTTAATTTAATTATTTATCTCTTTTTTCCATTTTTTATATGCATTTGTAATTATTGGTGCAATTTTGTCATAATTATCCCATGAGTTTTCAACGTAATATGAAGATGAGAGCCCCTGAGCTAGAACACGCTCGAAATCTTCGAAATAGTTATTATTTTCTGATTCGTAATAATGTTGTGTGAAAGCGTATCCTTCATCGCCCAAGTCATCGCTAATAAATTTTTCGTCGCAAACTTGGATAAGAAATGCAAGACCATCCATTTCTCTTTTACGTATCATTTCTAACTCATCAATTGCATCTTCTTGTAGATCTTCACTTTCTAAATTGTTTTCAATAATCCAAGTCAAATAGAATCCTATATGTATACCTCCATTTTCAGGTGGTAGGTCATCAGGAAAATCACCATAAGCGTGCCAGTCGATTCTATCAATTGCCATTTTCTACCTATATTAATCAATAAAGGACATTTGATTATAGCGTATGTTATCGATATATAAATAGTAGTATTACTATAAAAATCAAATTACTAGTAAGTAAGAATAATATATTTATTTAAGAATAATAAATCAATATGTTAAATAATTCTGAAAATAGCAGGCTAATTTCAATTATCATATTTTGATTTTGTTTGTTATTTTAATCATTATTAGATGATATTTTATTTTTTAATTAAGATAATACTTATCCCTCTTTTGTTTTTATTTGAGATAATGCTGACTTAAGGAAAATAATGGAAGTTACTTTCTAACTGTTAAAAATACTTAAAGGATATTTATGAAAAAGCTTATTCTAGCATTGGGTCTATTATCAATTTCTTCTATCGCTGTTTCTGCTGATTTATCTAAAGCATGTGAAGATTATTTTAAAGAAACTGACTCTTATGTTGAGTTAATGGCAAAAAACGATGCAACTAAAGCTCAAGCAGAAGCGATGAAAGCGCAATATGCTCAAGCTAAAGAACAATTTGCAGCATTGCCTAAAGATGTTCAAGAAAGTACTTGTAAACAAGCTTTAGATTCTTTAGAGCAAATGAAAAAAATGTCAGCAGGTCAATAAACTTTATTCTGTTGCTATCAAAAAGCCTTATAACTTTAATTGTTTTAAGGCTTTTTTCTTGAGTAAAAAATAAAAATATTCCCTATATTATATTGTTTTCTAATTCAAAATTAAGACCTGCTTAATTTTTATTTTCTTTCTGTTTTTATTTATTCTTCTTACTTTAATTTTTATTTATTTAGTGTTAATTTAAAATTCCTTCTCTAAGAAAGAGTATTAATAATGAATATTGTAGTCTATATTGCAACAAGTTTAGATGGTTATATTGCTGATAAAAAAGGTAATATTGATTGGCTTACTAGTATTGAAAATCCTGAAAATTTAGACTTTGGTTTTGCTGACTTTCTTAGTGGTATTGATGCGATTGTTATGGGAAGGACAACCTTTGAAACAATAATGGGGTTTGATATTGAATGGCCTTATGAGCAACCAGTTTTTATACTAAGTAATACGATTAAAGAATTACCAGTTTCATTGCCGGATAATGTAAGTATTTTATCAGGAAATGTCACTGAGATAATAAAAAAACTTAAAAGCAATGGCTATAATAGAGTATATATTGACGGTGGAAAAACAGTACAAGGATTTATTAATGAAGGTTTTGTTGATGAGCTCATAATAACTAGAATACCTATTCTATTAGGTGAGGGTATACCGTTATTTATACCAAATGATAAAAGAATAGAGTTTACTCATCATAGAACAGAAATATATTTAGATTCTTTTGTTAAATCACATTATAAAAAAATTAATTAAAACTTACTTACTTACTTTATTCAACGAGCATCTTATTGGTGCTTTTTTTATTTCTATATGAAAATAATTTAATATGGTTGGTTACTATATATTTACATTAGGTATTATTTTCGTTTATTTATATTATTCGTGAATATGAGTGTTTTTTTCTAATTCTTTTTATTTTGGTTAAGTCCTTTATTTTCTCTGTTCTTTTAACTAAATCATAGCTAAAATCATTCAATATCATCATTTTATGAGCTGATTTTTCTATTTTTATATGAATGGTTAAAATTATTTTGTTGATGAATCGATTTTGTGGAATAATCGTTTACTCCTATTTCTTATTGATATTTAATTTATGTATTACTTTTTATTTTTATTACTTTCTGTATTTGTAACTTCTGGGTGTACTACTAATAAAACAACTCAAGCTAAATTAATTGAGACACATACTGATAATCTCATTCCTGATAGTCACGAGGTAAATAATAACTTAGCTTTTATGTTGGGAAAGCAATCTCGCTTTGAAATGGAAGTGCAAGAAGAAAAACAAAGGCTTGGAGAAGTTTTTAAAGTTGGTTTAAATGAAAAGAAACCATCAATAAACAATCAGTATTTAAACAATCAATATTTAAACAATAATAATTCAACATTAAAACCTATTCAAAAAATAAGCTTTACCATGCCAGTTCCTGAGCCTATCTGGAATGAAAAAAAACAAACAGTTGAATTCAAATGGAAACAAAAACCACATTATACTTTTGATGCCTACTAATACTTCAATAGCAATTTAAAATTTAATTTTTTATGGAAAAATTATGCGCATAGCAAGCACTTTATTATTATCTTTTCTATTACTTGGTTGTAGTACTGATAACGTTACTTTTAGTACGGGTAATTCAGGAAGTCATAGAATAGGCACTCCAGTGTGTTCAACATTAGTTTGTGGTAAGAATACTCGAACACCAGGAGAACAAAAAGCAATTAATGAGGCTGTTCATGAACAACAGCGAGCTATTATGCGAGGGGAAAAACCTGATTTACAGATTATGGCTTCTTATTAAAAATTAATACTATTATCTATGCCAGTAATGACTACTGGCTGATAATAATTTTTTAGATTTTATTAATAATAAAATTAGCTCTATTAGTTATTTCTATTTTAGGTAACTCTATTAAATTATAATTATATTTTTTATAAACAGCTATCATAGCTAAATAGGTTTCTTTAGCTTCTTTTTCTGTTTGTTTTCTTTCTTGATCTTGAGCATAGATTTCAGCCCAAGGTGGCGCAATAAACACGTTCGTTGAATAATGAAATAAAGTAATTGCTTTATCGAGGTGTTTGGGAATAGCTAAACCACATAGGAGTAAATATCCAGCAATATCAGGGATACCTCTATCATAGAAATAGGGCATTTTATTATTGCTCGCTTCATGCCATGAGCGTAATTCCCAAATTAGCATTGCTTGTGCGAAAGCGCTAGGATCTACCCACGGTAATGCATTTCCTTCAATAATACTCTGGTCTTGAATAATGGCTCTTCCTGCTTCTAAAGAGCAGGGATAGCCTCTATTTTTAAGTTCGTTTATTAGTGTGGTTTTCCCAGAGCCAGGACCTCCGGTTAATATAATACGATGTGCTTTTTCAGGCATGATGTTCCCTATGATTTTATATAATTAACAAAGAAAAAGAGAATAAAGATGATATGTAGGTAGGGGAGAGTTAACACGAGAATTATTAGAGATTAAATATACCTAAAAAATAGAACTTGAAAAAGTGCATTAGCATTAAATGTTAATATAAATCTTAACTGCTTTTATTTTATGAAAGATCAAGAAAATAGCGTAATAAATTACGCTATTTTTAGAAGAGGAAACTTAATGGCTAAATATTACGGGATACAAGGTTCTGGTGCATAGGTACTGCTTGGGAAAGCTTTAGGTAAATAACTACATTTTTTGATTGTTTCTTGTGCGCCTTCTTTTGATTCAAAAAGTGCAACACCAATTACACCTGTATTTCTTTTGTCACCTTGAGCATTATAATTTACATATCCTTCTTCAGGTGCGCCAAAGCGAAAAGCGGCAACTTGTTGCTGATTTTTTCTAAAACCTTCAACAAATAAAGTATCTCCAGGTCTTAATAAATAACCTCTATTTTGATAAGAGCCAGCAGTTCCACTGATAACATCTAAGCCATCAACAGTAATAACAGCTTCGTATATTATTTTATGGCTAGTGTTATGTAAGAAAATAATATATCGCTCATTCTGTTTTCCATACAATAAATATTGATCATTTTGCGTAAAGTATAATGGCATTATATTTCTGTTTTCAGTTAAAACTGATATCTGTAATGGACTTTTGCTAACCCGTGTAATTTTTGAGTAAGAGTTGGATGGAACACCACTTTGATAAAATATAGATGTTACCTGTGAAGGCGTTTCTGATAATCGATATGCTTCAACACTTTCAGTAACAGAAGGTAAACTTTCTCCCCATTTTGTTGAAAGAGCTCTATTTTCAGTTTGCTCATTAGCAACACTTAGGCTAGTGGGATAGTTTCTCTCAATTGTTGTACAGCCTGAGGTTAGTATTAAAATACTACTCAGCAACGAAAATGATGCGATGGTTTTGAATAAATTCATATTTTTGCTTTCCTTAGTATTTATACGAAATTCGTTTCTAAATTTTATTAATATTAAATTAGCGTTTACGTTTTAATTTGTCTCTCAGCTAATTCTTAGGGTAGTAATATTTAAAGGTAAATAGTCACAATTTAGGATAGTTTGAAGTCAAATATTATGAATTTATAGATGAGCGAAATGAAGTGTATGAAAAGCAAAAATAGGATCTCTTTATTTTGAGTACTATTTTTCCTCTTATTTTCTTATTTAAGCATTTTATGCCAATGGCAGTATTGAATAGCAATTGAAAGAAGAAGAGTTTGATTCTATTATAGAACGTATATGTTTTATTATGATTTGTATATAAGGATTATCGTGGGTATTGTAAAAATTTCTGATGAATTACATGAGTACTTGCGAAAAGCAAGCAATGTGATGTCACGCTCTGTCAATGCTCAAGCAGAATTTTGGATAAAAATTGGCATTCAAGCAGAATTAAACCCAGAAAAAACGTTTCCAATGATTATTAATGAAATGCTGGAAAAAGAAGCCATCAAGCAAGAAGTAGAATAAGAGGAAAGAAGAATGGATAAAATAACGATTAAGACAGCTGATGAAATTGAATTAATGCGTGAATCAGGGCGTTTATTAGCAAAAGTTTTTACAATGCTTGATGATTTTATTGTACCCGGTGTTTCTACACTGGAAATTAACGATAAGGTTGATGATTTTATTGTTAATGAACTTCAATCTAGGCCAGCAAGTAAAGGCCAATATGGCTATGAATATGTGTTAAATACATCTATTAATGAAGTTGTTTGCCATGGTGTACCAAAATCAGATGAGCGCTTAAAAAGTAAAGATATTATTAATGTTGATATTACACTAGAAAAAAATGGATTTATTGCTGACTCTAGTAAAATGTATATTATGCCAGAGGCGTCTCCTATTGCACGAAAATTAGCAAAAACAACGTATCAAGCAATGTGGGAAGGTATTAAAGAAGTAAAACCAGGCGCGACATTAGGTGATATTGGTCATGCTATTCAAAGCTTTGCACAAAGTCATGGATATAGCGTAGTGAGAGAATACTGTGGGCATGGAATAGGAAGAGAAATGCATGAGGCGCCACAAGTACTACATTATGGTATTAGAGGGCAAGGCGTTGAATTAAAAGAAGGTATGACTTTTACGATTGAACCAATGATAAATCAAGGTGGCGCTAAAATAAAAACCAAAAAAGATGGTTGGACTGTTGTGACAAGAGATAAAAAGTTATCTGCTCAATCAGAGCATACTATTTTAGTCACAGCAACAGGGTATGAAGTACTCACTTTACGTCCGGAAGAAGTATTACCATAATTGCTACTGTCTTATATTTATAGCCATTTTAAGAAAAAATGTTTTTTATAATCTAAAAAAATTGAATTTTTAATTAAAGTGGCTACTTAATATCCTTTATTTTTATTTTTATTTTTATTTTTATTTATATCAATAAATTAAGTCCTAAGCTCAATAGTTTTATAAATCTGAGTTGTAAATTATACTTTGAACACTATATTAATATTGATACTCATTAAGTGTTTAACGAGTCATCATTAAATGATTGCAGGATGCGATTATTACCCTATAAAAATAAGGATGTTAATATGGAAGATATTTCAAGAACTTTAGAAGCGTGGGGATCATGGATTGCCAATGATCAAGATGCTATTAATTTATTGAATCACAATAAAAAAGAAGTTATTCCAGAGCGTATAAAACTGAGAAGAAAATGCACTCATCATAATGCAAATATTATCAATGATTTAATGAAAAGATTGATGATGCACAATAAAGAAGATTATCAGTTACTTATTAATTATTATGTTTTTGGTAAAACATTTATTCAGCTTGCAAAATATGATCAATGTTCGGATACGTATATTGGAAAAAAACTGAAAAAAGCAGAAGGTATGATTGAAGGTATGCTGGTTTTCTCTGTGCTTAATTAAGGCTATCAATAAAAAATTAAAACTGATTAAAATAATGCTTTACGATCGTAAAATAGAGATTATGCTAATAATACTTAGAACAAATAAGGTGTCAAAATGCGATGTTTACTATAATTTTTGCACTTCAAAGATTGTATTTTAAATATTGTATTCCATCTATTGCTTTAAGTATTGCTAATAGGATGTTTAGTAAATTAATTTAAATCCAAGGAGTGGAAAATATGTCAACTACATATCCAATTGTTTTAGTTCATGGTTTATCTGGTTTTGATGATATTGTCGGTTATCCTTATTTTTATGGTATCGCTGACGCATTAGAAAAAGATGGTCATAAAGTTTTCACCGCATCTCTTTCTGCATTTAACTCTAACGAAGTTCGTGGTGAACAACTTTGGGAATTTGTACAAAAAGTTCTCAAAGAAACGAAAGCAAAAAAAGTAAATTTAATCGGTCATAGCCAAGGTCCATTAGCTTGTCGTTATGTTGCTGCAAAACATGCTAAAAACATCGCTTCTGTTACCTCTGTTAATGGTGTAAACCACGGATCAGAGATTGCGGATCTAGTGCGACGTATTATGCGCAAAGATAGTGTGCCTGAATATATTGCTGATGCAGTTATGAAAGCTATTGGTACTATTATTTCTACATTTTCAGGTAATCGTGGTAATCCACAAGATGCCATTGCTGCATTAGAAGCATTAACAACTGAAAATGTGATGGAATTTAATAAAAAGTATCCACAAGGGCTGCCAGCCATTCGTGGTGGTGAAGGTAAAGAAGTCGTAAATGGTGTTCATTACTATTCATTTGGTAGTTATATCCAAGGTCTGATTGCCGGCGAAAAAGGCAATTTATTGGACCCTACTCATGCTGCAATGCGTGTATTAAGTGCATTCTTTACTGAACGTGAAAATGACGGTTTGGTGGGTCGTACAAGTATGCGATTAGGTAAACTAATTAAAGATGATTATGCTGAAGATCATCTGGACATGGTAAACCAGGTTGCAGGTCTAGTAGGGCGTGGTGAAGATATTGTAGCTATTTATACCAACCATGCGAATTTCTTAGCAAGTAAAAAGCTGTAATTAGTCTGCATACTTGTTGTGAAATAATCTAGAATGAATGGCTCTAATTAATTTAGAGCCATTTTTGTTTTAATTATTGCTGGTTAATATCTTTATTAACACTGATAGAAATAGAATAGCCTAATAAATATAGAGCTTGCTCTAGATTATCCACTTTTGAAGTTTGATTAATTTCGAGTAAACGCTCTATTTGTGAACTGGTTAAATTCATCTTTCTTGCAAGATCGGATTTTTTTGTCTTTGTTTCTAACATCGCATTATGTAACGCAATTTTTAAACAGCTAATAAGAGGTAAGTAGACAATAAAATCACCAACTTGTGCTTTGGATGGTGTCGGAATAGGCAATTTACTCGCAACAAACTCCTCAAGACCTACATGCAAAATATCAGAGGCTTCTAGTTCAATATCGTCTTCTGTATAAGCAACAGCGTGTATATTATCAAAATCACGGTAGGTGATTTCGTAAGTTTCACTTTCTTCATCAAAATGAGCGACTGCTGGATAGCTGAACATAAATAACCTTTTATAAAGTTGAAAACCATATTTAAAATGAAATTACACAATATAATGTGTTTTCAAAATTCTTGTGTATAGTACTAAAGTGAAACTTTATTTATCTATTTGATATTAAATAGTATGTTAAAGATTAAAGCATATTTATCAAAAATTATCTTCATTTCTTGCTAATGTGAGAAAAAGTGAAGTAGATAGTATATCGCTTGTTAGTTGTTAGGTATTTTTAGAAAGGAGTTGTTTATGTATCCCGTTGATTTACATGCTCATACTATTGCTAGTACACATGCTTACAGTACAGTTAGTGAATATTTCCAACAAGCTAAAAAGCAGGGAATTCAATTATTTGCAATTACTGACCATGGCCCAGATATGGATGATGCACCTCATGAATGGCATTTTTCTAATTTACCGGTGATCCCTCGTATTATTGATGGTGTTGGTATTCTTTATGGTATAGAAGCGAATATTAAAAATATTAAAGGTGAAACAGATTGCAGTGAGAAAATGAGCAAGAAATTAGATATTGTGCTTGCTGGTTTTCATGATCCTGTAATGAGCTCATTAGGCCTTGTTGATAATACAAAAGCGTTAATTGCAACAATAGCAAGTGGCTGTATTCAAATGATCACACATCCAGGTAATCCTAAATATCCCATTGATATTGCTGAAGTTGCAAAAGCAGCCGCCACTTACAATGTTGCTTTAGAAATGAATAACTCATCATTTATTCATTCTCGAGTTGGAAGTGAGAAAAACTGCATAGAAATAGCGAAAGCAGTGCGTGATGCAGGAGGGTTAATTGCATTGGGTTCTGACTCACACATAGCTTCTTCACTAGGAAATTTTGATCGAGTATTAGAAGTATTAGCCCAAATAGACTTTCCGCATGAGCGTATACTGAATGTAACCCCAAGAAGGGTATTAGATTTTTTAAAATCACACGGTAAAAAAGAGATCCCTGAATTTAGCCATTTTTAATATTGGTCTAAATCAGCAATAAGAAAGCTATCCTAAAATAAGATAGCTTTTATGCTGTGGGTAAACTTAATACTTACTGATGAAAAACAGTTAATTCTTGTTTTAATCTATCAGATTGTGTTTGCAAAGAATCCAATGAACTGACTAATTCCCGTGTCATTGTTGAGTTAGCTTGTGTTGTTTGATCTAATTGATTTATTGCATCTTCAATTTGGGCAATACCATTACTTTGTTCATTTGTAGAAATAGAAATATCGTGGATCATTTCATTAATATTTTCAGTATGCTTAGAAATATCTACCATATTATCGTTTGCGTCAGCAGCAAGCTGAAAACACTGATTTATTTTTTTACTTGAATTAGCGACAAGTATTTTTATCTCTTTTGATGCTAAGTTACAGCTAATGGATAATTCTCTTACTTCTTTAGCAACAACAGCAAAGCCTTTTCCGTGTTCACCCACTCTTGCCGCTTCTACGGCAGCATTTAAAGCCAACAGGTTTGTTTGGAAAGCGATATTGTCAATCGTAGAGGTAATATCGTTAATTTGTTCAGAGAACGTGACAACTTCATGCATATTTTCAACAACGTTAGCGAGCATTTCATTACTTTGATGGATCATCGTATCTGTTTTTGTTACTAGCTCACATGATGTTTGTGTATTTTCTGCATGTTGTTTTGATGTCACACTTAATTGTCGTATTCCTGCTGAAGTTTCGAGTACAGCTGCTGATTGTTGTTCAACACGAATGGCAAGATTATTGTTCATAACAGCAATATCACTTAGTTCGGAATTAATAAGACCGGAGCTGTGATTGATGTTATTGACGATCCGTTTTATCTGGTCTCGCATTTTTTGAATATTGGTAGTGAGAATATTTATTTCAAATAGACCTTTTGTGGTGACATCGGTCGCCAATTCTCCATTACTAATATCCTCGATATTTTTCATTATCGCATTTAACGGTGAAATAAAGTTTTTTCGTAATATGACTTGAACTAAGAAGGAGAAAATAACAATCAAAATTGAAATGACGATTAAGCTATAAATAATTTTATCGTACAGTAACTCACCTTCGCCCAATGAAGCCGTGTAGTAATTTTCTAGCTGTTGATGGTAGTTGGTATAGGCTTGCTCAAAATTGTCTTGATAGGTTTGTGTTGGTTGATTTAAGTATTCGTATGTTTTGCCTTGTTCTAGAAAGGCTAAGAATTCAATTAATGCTGCATTAAGCTCAGTATATTTCTGCTCTAATTGTTGTATATAAGTTTGATTTTCAACATTATGGGGAAAACTATTGAAACTTTTCCACCCGTTTTCAACGAGTTGAAGTTTTTCTTTAGCTTGTTGTAATAATGAAGAGATATCTGTATTTGCGGTAGCCATTTTATTAATAATTAATAAGTGGCGAGAACTGGCTCTATTTAGAGTATTACGTGTTTGTAAGAGATTTTCCCAAGTATTATTTAATAGCGATTGTTCATGGTAGATATTGTTTAGTGTGTTTAAGTTTCTCTTGTAATCATTGACTGAAGAGAGGAATAAAACACAAGCTAGACCAAGAAGTAAGATTAAAGAGCCTGTAATAAGCCAAACTAAAGTGGTTGTTTTTAAACTCGACATAGTCAAAGAGACGTTTGGCAAATAACGTTGTTTGAAGTTCTTAAACATGTAATGTTATTTCCTTTTTCATAAAAATATAACTGTGTAATTTATTGATTTTTAAGTTTTATTTTTACTTCCTGTAATTGGTATAGACAAAGAATTAAGAAAAAAATAAAAATATTTTTTTAGGTCACTCTTTGATTTAATGCCATATATCCTTTTGATTTTTTCAAATACTAAAAAATAGTATCGGCATTTTATAAATATTCTTTATGCTTATTTATTACTCTAATTAATAAATTTATTAAATGTATCAATTGGTCTTGTAACGCTTTGATTTTCAATTAATTTATCTTAAATATTAAAAGTTAACGATAAATAATAAAAATGAGATAAAAGATATCATCTCAATAAATAAGTTTTAACTTGTTGATTTATTATTATTTTTATGTGACTAGTTAGCTTATTTTTAAACAATTAGATTTAAATAGTGTAAGTGTTTCTATTTATAAAATAAAAAGGTAATAATGATTAAAACAGCAATAAATTAAATTATTTTTTGTTAGTTTAAAAGAATAAATAAGAGAATCTAACGTTAAAAAGGGAGGGGAATAAAAAGATCACAGAAGAGAAAAAGTAAGAAAACAGACGAAATCACTATAAACGGAAGGTATATTACCCTCCCGTTTATAAATAAAGCTTACATCAATGATGATCCTAATGATGTGTGAAAATCTCACATAAGGTTAAGAATAAAAATAAGCTTTTAAAGCGAAATTCCTGAGAACGACATAAAACCAAGAGACATTAATCCTACCGTGATGAATGTGATCCCTAACCCTCTCAATCCTTTGGGGATATCTGAATATTTCATTTTTTCACGTAAACCAGAGAGCGCGATAATCGCAAGTAGCCAACCTATGCCACACCCAGCACCATATATCACTGATTCAGTAAATGTGTAGTCACGTTCAACCATAAAAATGGTGGCACCAAAGATAGCGCAATGAATAGTCAATAAAGGCAAAAAGATCCCTAATGAATGATAAAGTGAAGGGATAAATTTATCTAAAAACATTTCTAAAATTTGAACTAATGCGGCTAAAACGCCAATAAAAGTGATATATCTAAGAAAGCTAAGATCAATACCTTCGACTACCGCGTCTTTCTTTAGAATGAAATGATAGATTAAATTATTGATAGGCGTAGCAATAATAAGTAAGGCAGTAACAGTAAGACCTAGTTTTAATGAGGTTTTTACTTCTTTAGAGACAGCAAGAAAAGTACACATTCCTAAAAAGAAACTTAATGCCATATTCTCAACAAAAGTTGCCTTAATAAAGATATTAAGGTAATTTTCAAGCATAACCCCTCCTATTAATATGTTTTTTTACTAATTCTAGTAAAAACAGTGCATTAATATAAGTGGTATTACAAAAATATCTTTAAAATTAGATCTAAATGACATTTTTTGACTAAGAAAGTGCTTTATTTGAGATAAGGAAAATAAAATTCTCAGATAAATATAATAAATATGGCATTCAAATGAATTTTTTATTCAATTCGTCATTTTTTACTTTTTAGTGGATAAGGTAAAACAATGCTAGAAATAACAAAGCACCAATATCTATTGATAGAATATTGGTGCTCCGATTAGAGAATTTTGATAATTTCTATGAAAAGATCTACTGAGTAAAATTGTTTATGACTTGAGGTTATTTAACATTAGTGTTTTATAATTATTTTTCTCAAGATCTTTTTCTGTAAAGCCAAATTTTGCGGCTAAGTGCTTTAATTGGTCAGCGTAGAGCGAGAGTTTGCTTTGGTCGTCCGTCATGATAGCAAATTCAGCAAATGAGCCTAGTTTATCTAATTTATCGATAGTGATATGAAACTCATCTAGAAAATAGATTTCTCTTGATTTTGTGTAATTGAGAATACAGTGGTAGCCAAGTGTGGTAAACATAGAGACTGTTTTTTCTGCATCTTCAATACGAACAGCTTCACATTGTGATAAATCAGGACCTTTAACGATAAGAAGGTTTATTCCTGCGGGGAGCATTCTTCTTACACATAAACTGATAGTAGGAGCTGAAAATTTAGTATTATTATGCTCCATGTACCAATCTGTTTCTTGATTCTCTGGCGTAAATAATGTGGCGCCTGATTTTTTTAGTTCGTTAACAAATTCTTGTGGATTTTGAAGGTGATATTTCAGTTCGGCTTCAAATTTACCTTGAAAGTGATCAGACATACGTTTTCCCTAATTTAGCGTTAATGCATTATAGCATTAGTAAAGTATCCTTCTGAGGTAAAAACGAACGTTTAGTGTTATTTCATTATTTTCTATTTTAAAAAATGATGATGAAGGATTATATAGAAATATTTAAATAGAGTAATGGATAGAATGACTATGAAATAAAGAGAGGGGGATATAGTGTTATTAATAAAAGAAGGAATAAGAGAAAATAAAAGGGGCATTGCCCCTTTTATTTTTACAGAACACCTTCAAACGGGTTCCAGCTTTGATCATTTTTGGTTTCTTTCAAGTAATACGCATAGTTGGCTGTTATAGCCCATAAAACGTTAATTGCGATACCTACAGCATTGATAACACCATTATTGACAGGTAAAAAGCCAATAATAGTAAAAATAGCAATGTTAATAGCAAATAATGTTAATGCCTTGCGCCATAACCCTAAAATAAGAAAGTAAATAAAACCAAAGAAAAATGCCCAGATATTCATTCCGATAAGAATACGCTTACCAAAGGAAAGTGCTTTATAAGCAGCTTTATATTCTGGTGTTTTAGGTGAGCCATATTGATCAAAAAATGAAAAACGCTCTTGCCATTTTTCGGAAATTTCTTTATTCATTTTAATTCCTTTTACCCTGTTGATTAAATTTAGTCTTAATAGGAAAAGCATCTTTACATAATTTAACATTATGAACAATATAAATTTATTAAGGGAGGATTAATATAGAAGATTATATAAAAAGCATTAAAGTAAATATGTTTTTAATCATTTTTTAATAATTATCTTATTGCTTCAGAATATATTTTTAATTACTACTCTTAAAAATAAGGGCGATAAAATAAAATATTATTTTGAATGAATTTTATGGTGAAAAGAATAAGAAATCTGGTTTATGACGAATACCAGATTTCTTATGGAGGCAGGTGATTAACGCACGACTAATACAGATGATTCTGCGTAACTGACCACGGAAGATGCAGTAGAACCTAGAAGATAAGTTTTCATACCAGGATTACGAGAACCAATGACAATCAGTTCTGCTTGAATTTTTTTTGCGGTTTCTAAAATTTTATCGCGAGGATTACCTATAGACACATAAAATTGAGTTGTACTATTGGGAATATCAATGTGCGATAAATTTTCTTTTAGCGTAGATAATGCAATTTCAATACGTTGTTTGTCACTTGCTAGTCTATCTTGGCCTGCGAATGCAAATCCGACAAAAGACTCATAACTTGGAATGACTGATAAAAAATGAATATTCAATTTGTCAGCGACAGACAATGCTTTTAGATGAGACACAACCTTGTCCAATAAACCAAGCTCTGTAAAATCAACGGGTACTAACACTGTTTTTGTCATAGTGGCTCCTAATTAACCTTTTATTATGATTAGGGCTTTAATATTAATTTTTTGTGCATACAAATATGAGTTACCTACTAATCTTATCAGTCAAAATGAAAAACTGCACAAAAATTGAGATTATTTTTATTTTTTGAGAGTTATGTATTTTTTTATATGAAAAAAAGTGAAAAAAACTGCTGTCTGAGTCAATAAATGTGTAGCAATATCAAATAGAAGTTATAAAAAATGAGAAGTGATAAGAAGTAATAGAAAGGATACTTTTTTATAATAATGATCATCATAGATATCACTTTTTATATATTTATTGATATATGGTAAAGCTTATTTTTGAATATTCTTTAATGGATTAAATATAATTTTTATTCAATGTTAATCAGAAGTTCCGGACTCTAAAGAAAAAATTAATAATTATAAAAACTAAAATAAAAATTTAAGTTTTAAATATTATATTGTTACTTTTCAATGTGTTATGTTGTTTTTATTATAATGATTAAATATATTCTCATTCTTAATGATAATAAGTACTATTTAACATTAAAATAGAGAGATGGCATATTACAAATGAGATTGGTTTTTATTTTTATTACAGTTAATTGATTGAAAAAATAAACAAAAACTATATTTAAATAACTATATTTTTATTTTTAAGTGTGCATAATATCCGTAATGTTAATTTTCATCGCAAAGGACGTAAAATATGTTACATCAAGATATGATCAATAAATTGAATGAACAGTTAAATTTAGAGTTTTATTCAGCAAATCTTTATTTGCAAATGAGTGCTTGGTGCGACGATAAAGGATTCGATGGTGCAGCTAAGTTTTTAAAAGCTCACTCACGTGAAGAAATGGAACATATGCACCGTTTATTTGATTACTTAAGTGATACAGGTGCTATGCCTTTACTTGGTGCGATTGAAGCTCCACCAGCTGAGTTCTCATCATTATCTGAGTTATTCGATAAAACTTATGAGCATGAAAAACACATTACATCTGAGATTAATAAATTAGCACATGTTGCAATGACAACTCAGGATTATTCAACGTTTAATTTCTTACAATGGTATGTTGCAGAACAGCATGAAGAAGAGAAATTATTTAAATCAATCCTAGATAAATTAGCAATGGTTGGTGACAGTGGTAAGGCTTTATTCTTGTTAGATAAAGATCTGAACACATTATCAACATCTGCACATGTTTAATTATTAATAAAGCGTTAGATTGCTTAAGTTAATAAATGAATTATTGCGCTCTGCTGTGACTGAATAGCAGGGCGTTTTTTATTCTTCTGTATTGCCTCCATTCTTATTTCTATTTTTTATCTCTTCTTCACTTTTGTTTGCTCGTTTTTTATCCTAAAAATTCTTTTTGACTGTTATTTATGCAGGGTGTTTATTTTACTTTTAGTTGTATTCGGTTATGTATTGAACTGTTTAGACTGTCAATATGGGTATTATATTTTTTCGAAGTGTAAAAATGGGTGATATTTGAAACAGAAACTGGTCTAAATAACATATATTTTGAGTGCTAGTTCACAACCTTTTATTTCTAATATCAAGAAGCGAAGATCTTGACGTAAATTTGCTATAAAATATTTCCATAAATAAAAAAATCACCTGTAATTTAAGAGGTTATTATGTCATTAAATACACTTAAGACATCTTGGGGTAAATTATCGGCTATCGCTGTTTTATTCCTTGGTATGTCATACCAACAAGCATTAGCACACGCACACTTAAAATCACAGTTACCTGCTGAAGGTGCAGCTATTGAACAATCTCAAGCGCCTAAGGTTATTACGCTAGACTTCTCTGAAGGTATTGAATTAGCCTTTAGCAAAATCAAAGTCACTAATAGTGATGGTAAAGAAATTACCGTAGGAAAATTGAGTTTAGACCCTGTTAACAATACTAAATTATTATTGCCTTTAGAAAATGATTTAGCAGAAGGCAACTATTTAGTTAATTGGAACGTTGTTTCTGTTGATGGGCACAAGACAAAAGGTTCTTATCAATTTAGTGTAAAATAATGACACCTGAAGACGTTTATATTTTATGCCGTTTTTTCCATTTCGTGGCAGTCATGTTTATGTTCGGACTGAGCTTCTCGGCTGCCATTCTTGCAAAAGATAAATTCATTCCTCTTATTCAAGTTCGTTTGCGTCCTGCATTAGCCATTAGTACTGTCACTGTCTTTATTACGACTTATCTATGGATGGTTGTACAATCCGGTATTATGGGTGATGGATGGGAGGATGCTTGGTCATTTGAAATATGGAAAGCGGTATTAGGTACTTCGTTTGGTCAAGTTTGGCAATGGCAATTAGTTTTGGCAACCATTGCGTTAGCTGTTTTATTTATACACCAACGTTATATTCGTAACTTCTCTCTATTAATTGTTGCTTCAATTATGTTGATCTTACATGCATTTATTGGTCATGGTGCAATGTTTACAGGATCAGAAGCGATATTTTATAAAGTTAACCAAAGTATTCATCTTATTAGTGCCGCATATTGGTTTGGTGGTTTATGGCCATTTGTCGCTTGTTTGCAGTTTTTACGTAATAAAGACGAGCTTGCAGATGGGATGATCAAACCTATCATTGGCACAATGAAGCGATTTTCACTTTTTGGTCATATTGCTGTTTTATTGGTTACTATTACCGGTATTATCAGTGCCGTTATGTTAATCCCGGGATGGCCAGCAGTACAATTATCATCTGAATATCAAAGTATGTTATGGCTTAAGATTAGCTTAGTGGTGTTAATGCTTGGTTTAGCCGTAATCAATCGTTATGTTTTAGTACCTCATATCCGTAAGAAAAATAATTTTCAATGGTTGCTAGTGAATAGTTGGCTTGAACTATTACTTGGGACAATGGTTATTTTTACTGTCGCCATCTTTGCGATTAACTCACCTGTATAGATTGTTATATAATCGAAAAAACCTAATTTCTTAAGTGAGATATCCACATGAAACGTTTTTTATTAGCGGGAATGTTAATGTTGTTTTCTTTTCAAGCATTCTCGGCAGCACCTATTTCAACGGTCAGCAAGCTTCAATTTGGTGACGATTGGCCATTTACACGAGAAGAGGTGATGCTTAATTGTCGTGCTGATGGCGCTTGGTTTGTGATTAATCCAGCAACACTGATGCAGTATCCACTTAATGAGATTGCAATGAAACAGATGGAAAGTGGAAAAGTAAAAGCACAGTTAATTGATGTTATTTTACTGCCAGATCCGAATACACCTGAAAAGAAAAAATCAGTAGAAGTGATACAGAATGCGATTAAGTCACTCTGTGAGAGCAATTAATCAAGTGATTAATAATATAACTAATAATTTTTTATTTTTATCGCATTGATTTAAATGATAAAAATTATAAGCGAAGATTTTTTGAATAGAAAATGGTGTGCTACTAGGTTGTTTACTGGATCTTTACATATTGTTAGCTAATATTTAACAGTAGGTTGTGAGATAGAAAAGTCTGAGTTAATCCTCGATTTTTGTTTATGCAGTAATCAGCAATTACTTTTTAGCGCACGGCTCGCAATGAGCCATTTCCCTAAGCCAGATAAATGATTTATCTGGCTTTTTTTATTTCGCTTTAGCATCTCGTTACGCCACTTTTAAGATCCAGTGGTGGCTATCTTTATCATAAGCATGACGATAAAGCAGAATATTTTTATCTTTCAATTGAGCTGGAATACTTGTGTTTTCATCCCATCCATCTAATTGCATGCAAAACTCTTTGTCATAATCACATGGAATATGAATATAAGTTAATTGATTATCGGAAGAGTGTTTTAAAGTAATATCTTCAATTTCATAGCAAGCAATTTTTAACGTTGTCTTTTTCATAATAAAGCTCCGGTTTAAGCGATGTCGTGTTGTGTTCCGTTGTGTTTTGTTGGTGGCATTTATTTTAAAGAATGCTTTTTGACCAAACAAAATTAAGCATAGTATAAATGGAATCTATTTCCAAAATATTTTTTTGAAATAAAAAAAACGGATCATTTTTTGTGATCCGCTTTAAATAAATTATCTGAAATAGGGCAGAATTATCTAATTTTTAAGGCTTAGGTATTGCTGTTCCCCATTCATCCCAATCTTTGGGTTCCTTGTCATTTAAAATGAAATTCTGTTCCTGTTTGGCTTTCGCTTGTAATGGTGTGGAAGGTGGTGTTGCAAAAGTGATCCCACCACGTATAAATTGCTTGAATGTACCACTACGAATAACTCCGCCAGTTAAACCAAACGAGAAGTTATATCCTGATGAAAGCCAAAACTCTGTATTATTTCGAACAAGGTATTGGTATTTTTTACTAATACGGATGTGAATTAATACTCTGTCAGACATGTTTCCTAGTTCAAGACCTGTCACTGCACCGACCTCAAGACCGCGATAGTAAATTGGCGTACCAATTTGTACTGAACCTGCCTCCGTGGCATTTAACACAAGATTTAATCCATCGAGATAGCGTGAGTCTGTAATGTTGGATGTTTGCAATTCAAATTGACGATATACGCCACCATTGCCGGGCTCTGCTTTAATATAAGGTTGAATCAGTGAATCCAAGTTATCTAATCCTGATGCTGTTAATTCAGGAGTAACAACTGCAAAGCGGCTGCCAGATTTTGCAAAGGTTTTGACATAATCAGGGTAGAGAACGGCTGATACAGTTACCGCTTTTCTATCTGGCGAAAGGATTAATGATTCGACTTGTCCAATATCAATTCCTAAATAGCGAATAGGCATTCCTTCAGAGAGTTTACTTGCATCGTATGTTTTTAGCGTAATTTGTGCGCCTATAGCTCGGGCACTAGTTTCTGATGGATAGAGTTTGTAACGTGAAACGTTATTATTGATATTTTCGAAGTTATCAAAACTGATTGCACCTTTTAATGCGCGATTTAATGGTGTCGCTTCAACAGTTAATCCTGAGCCATTAACGGAGACTTTAGCGGCGCCTTCAGTCCAGAAGACACTCTTTTCTGTGAGTAGATGACGATATTGTTTAGAAATATAAACATCAATATCAAAATCATTCATTAAAGGCCGAACATCAGTAATTTCGCCGACTTGAAATTGATGATAAAGAACCACTGAACCTTTTTGGATACCCGGAAGGCTTGAGGCTTTTAAAGTCAGTGTCACCGGTAATTCATTACCATTAATACTGGCTTTCGCAAAAAAGTCATTACGGTAAAGGCGATACTGTTCTTTAGGTGCCCCTTTAGTACCTTGAATAAGGTGAATACCTCCTTCAAGCCACTCTTGAGGTGTCGCACCTTGAACTTCAATACCATTTAGACCCATATTGACGTTGATTCGGCTATTGGCAACAAATTTACTATTTTCATAAATATAATGCTTATATTCAGGGGCAATAATTGCATCAAAGATAACGCCATCATCACTCATATTACGCTGAATGATTTGCCCAATAGTAATTCCTCTGAAAAGAATAGGTTGCCCCGCATCGACTCCCCAGCTTTCTTCACTGGTTAGAGAAATAATTAATCCATCTTCACCATATATTGCTTTGCCCGCATCGACAGAGGTGGCTGATTGCAAAACAAATTGCTGGTTTTCTTGTGCTGGAGGGCTATTTTCTGGTGAATCAAAAGCAATTGCGCCATTGATTAAAGCAGAAACGCTTTCCATTTTTACAGATACGCCACTTTTTAAATTGAAATTACCTTGAAAGCCAGAGACGTTCCAGAAATGGCTATCTTGACGTATTAAGTGGGCATACTGTTTATCGATACTAAGTTCAATAAAAATACCCTGATTATCAGGGCGAATCGCATAGCTATACACTTTACCAACAGGAACTTGGCGATAATAAACTTGCGAGTCAACATTGAGCGATCCCAGTTTATCTGCCGTCAAAGTGATTAATTGCTGATTTTTATCGATATTAGCTTGAGGACGAACTTCTTGAGCAATAAATTTAAACTGCTTTTCGCCGTCACCGGGTAACATGCTGATATAGTTACCACCCACTAAAGCATCTAGCCCTGATACACCAGAAAGGCTGGCTTTAGGTGTAACTAGCCAAAATTGTGTGTTTTTGCGCAATGCGGTCGCGAGATCTTTGCGGATATCAGCCGTAACAATAACTCGACGTAAGTCATCGCTTAAAGTGACATCTTTAACAAGACCCACATCAACGCCTTGATAGCGAATAGGTGTTCTGCCAGAGACAATTCCTGATGCGGATTGAAAATCAATCGTGATTTGTACGCCTTTATCTTGCCAATGTTGGAAAAGCAACCAACTAGCAATAAAAATGGCGATAACAGGGAGTAGCCAAAATGTCGAAATTTTACGCTTGCGGCGTATTTGGGCTTGTGTGTCCTGAACGTCGTTTTCTTCTTGTTGCATAAGTATCCCATAGTAAACGACTATCCAACCATTCAACGGCAAGGATAGTAAGAATAACCGCAGTACCAAAATAAAAAGCCGCTGGGCCCATTGTGAAAGTCATCAGTTGATCTCGATTAATCAATGACATCATCAGCCCAATCACAAAGAGATCAAGCATTGACCATCGTCCTATCCAAGAGACAAAACGGTATAGTTTCATTCGTAGTAGAGGGTCAATACGAGAATTAAAATGAATGCTTAATAATAAGCCCAACATAATAATAATTTTGAAAAAAGGCACAAAAACACTGGCAATAAAAACGATAATCGCAATTGGTGTATTGCCTGAATTCACTAAGGAAAGTACGCCTGAAAAAATAGTGTCTTCACTGCGTTGACCATTTAAATAGAAGATAGAAATAGGCAATAAATTTGCAGGTATTAGTAAAATTATTGCTGAAATTAATGCCGCCCATGTTTTTTGTAAACTCATTGGCTGTCTTGGGGTATAACAAGATTTACAACGTGGACAGTGTGTTGATGGTGTTTTTTTAAAATGATAATGACAAGCATGGCAAGTTGCAGGACTTTTTTCTATCTCTTTTTGTGGGTAAAAGCGTTGCCAAAGTTGGTCCATATTAATGTTAATTAGCATTAATAAGCTGAGTATCATTAAAGAAATAAAAGCAATTAAGCCATTGCCAATATAGACAGTTGCATAATCGCCTAATTTTATTGTTGCAACACCAAGTCCAATCAAATAGACATCTAGCATTACCCATTCTTTTAATTTCCCTAACATCAATAAGACCGGGCGAAGATTAAGGCGCAAGCGAGATCCTAAATGGAGATATAAAATAGCGATGGGGAGGCTAAGCGGTGCTGCAATAGCACAAAAGGCTACCATCGTTGCTGTAAGAGGAGAGCCTTGCTCCGACATCATGCGAATCCCGTCAAGTACATTCGCCGTTATCATTGTGCCTAATAGATGAATTTTAATTAGTGGTTGAGTAAATGCTATCGATGCCAAAATAAGCATTGTAATAGAGAGAATAAGTAGACGAGTTAATGACCAATATCGATAAGAGGCAAGTTTTGCTTGGCAACGAGGGCAATAAGCATCCTCTCCACGTTTTAATGCGAGAGGGAGTGTCACGAGGTGATCACACTCCTGACAGCGTATTGATTTTTTTTCCTTTGTTGCGATATTGTTCACTATGTTGCTCGTTAATTCGCCTAAGTTGGTTTTCTTAAGAGTTATCGTTTGATTAAGCTAAAAAAAAGTACCTATACTCAATGGTTCACAAGTTATCATTTTTATTATATTTATGCCTTTCATTTTACAATACTAAGTGTCTGATTTTTTTTGTGGGTGTTAAGGGAATATTATCGTTTTTTTACCCAATTCTTGAAAATGGAGTATTCAACCTCAAGATAAAATAGGCTAAATTACGAGTATGTTATCTATTTTAGTTACGCAAATAGGGTTTAATGATGCCAAAATCGCTTTTTTATCAGGAACTCACTGATAATTTGTCAGCCTTGTTGTCTGGTGAAAATGATCTTATCGCATCACTTGCTAATACCAGCGCTCTTCTTTACGAGAAGTTAGATACGATAAATTGGGTTGGGTTTTATCTTAATGATGGTGATTCATTAGTCCTTGGCCCATTTCAAGGCAAAATTGCTTGTGTCAGAATAGGTTTTGGGAAAGGAGTTTGCGGAACTGCATACTCTGAAAACAGAATTTTAAGAGTAAGTGACGTTCACCAATTTAGTGGTCATATTGCTTGTGACAGTGCAAGTCAGTCTGAAATTGTTCTACCTTTAGAAGTAAATGGACAAATTATCGGCGTTCTCGATATTGATAGTCCTATTTTTGATCGTTTTGATAAAAAAGATGAAAATGGGCTTAAAGCGTTGTGTGACGTGCTCTGCGAGCATTTAAAAACTTGTCATACAGCAAAATATTGTGAATTTTGTGTAAGTTAACAGGCGTTTGCCATAGAAATTGTTGGCAACACTATTATAATGTCGCTTGTTCATGCCTGCGCTGGTTGGCAAAACCGTTGTAATCAGGAAATTTCATGGAAAATCAACCTAAGTTGAATAGTAGTAAAGAAATCATCGCTTTTTTAGCTGAACGTTTCCCTAAGTGTTTTATCGCTGAGGGTGAAGCTCGCCCTTTGAAAGTTGGCATTTTTCAAGATCTTGTTGAAGATCTAAAAGATGAAACTCAACTGAGCAAAACACAGTTACGTTCGGCATTACGCTTGTATACCTCAAGTTGGCGCTACCTTTATGGAGTTAAAGAAGGGGCAAAACGTGTCGATTTGAATGGTAATGACTGCGGCGAACTGGAAGCTGAGCATATTGAACATGCTCGTACACAATTAGCAGAAGCTAAGGCGCGCGTTCAAGCTCAGAGAGCAGAACAACGTGCTAAGAAGCGCGAAGCTGAAGGTGATAAGGAGACCAGCAAACGTCCGGCAGCGAAAAAGCCAAATAATACGCGTCGTCAGCCACCTAAAGATGGTGAAAAACGGCAGCCTCGTCCTCAAAAAGCGACTCAAGCACCTCGTAAAGCACCACCACGTCAAAATACCGAAAAGTTAATTCCAGTGAAAGACACCTCAGTTCTTACTGTTGGTCAATCGCTGAAAGTTAACGTTGGTAGCAGCGTGATGGATGCGACAGTGCTAGAGATAGCGAAAGAGGGTGTACGTGTACAATTGCCTAACGGTTTGGCAATGAATGTACGCACGGAACATTTAAAGTTCTGATACGGAGGCCAACCAGAGCATGAACAAACTTTTAAATGTGGCTTTTGCAATCGGATTAACGTTAACAGGCACTTCTGTTGTGATGGCTGAGAAACCAGCCACTCCAGCAATGGTAACCATTGATCAGTTACCCGAATTAAAGCAAGAGCCACAACATTCTACTGTGAGCGAGCGAGTAACCTCTCGTTTTGAACGCTCTCATTATCGTCAGTTCTCGCTAGATGCGAGCTTTTCTGAAAAGATTTTTAATCGCTATCTTAATTTATTAGATTATAGCCACAATGTGTTGCTAGCATCAGATATTGCCCAGTTTGATAAAGAAAAAACCAAAGTAGGTGAGTATCTGAAAAAAGGTGAGCTTCAGCCCCTTTATGATCTCTTTAATTTAGCGCAAAAAAGACGTTTTGAACGTTTTCAATATGCTTTAAACCGCCTAGATAAACCCATGGATTTAACTGGCCAAGATAAGTTTGAGTTAGACAGAACAAAAGCGCCATGGCCTCAAACTCAAGCTGAGCTAGATAAACTTTGGGATGAAAAAGTAAAATATGATTGGTTAACGCTGAAGCTATCTGAAAAAACAGATAGTGAAGTTAAAGAGACACTAACTAAGCGTTATAAAGCTGCGTTACGTCGTCAAACGCAAAGCCAAAGCGAAGATGTTTTCCAAGTCATTATGTCGGCATTTGCCCGCGAAATTGACCCTCATACAAGTTATCTATCACCAAGAAATACAGAAGCCTTTGACTCTGAAATGAGTCTTTCTTTAGAAGGTATTGGCGCTGTATTACAGATGGATGATGATTACCCAATGATCAACTCTATGGTAACCGGTGGTCCGGCTGCAAAAAGCAAAGAGTTGAAAGTTGGCGATAAAATTATTGCAGTAGGGCAACAAAATAAGCCAATGGTTGATGTTGTCGGCTGGCGACTTGATGATATTGTTGCGTTGATTAAAGGGCCAAAAGGTAGCCAAGTAAAATTAGAGGTTATTTCTGATGAGAAAGGCGCTAAACCAAGAACAATCACTTTAGTCAGAGAGCAAATCCGTTTAGAAGACAGAGCTGTTAAGCTGACTGAAAAAGTCATTAATGGTGATAAAGTTGCAATTTTGGATATTCCAAGCTTTTATGTTGGTTTAACCAATGATGTGAAAACACAGTTACAAAAAGTGGCGAAAGATAACGTTTCATCTTTAGTTATTGATTTACGTGGTAACGGCGGTGGAGCATTAACAGAGGCGATTTCACTTTCAGGATTATTTATTCCAAGTGGTCCTGTTGTGCAAGTCAGAGATAACAATGGTCGTGTACGACAAGATTTCGATAAAGATGATGTCGTTTATTATAAAGGGCCGCTAGTTGTTATCGTAAATCGCTTTAGTGCTTCTGCCTCTGAAATTTTTGCTGCTGCAATGCAAGACTACGGACGAGCATTAATTGTAGGTGAGCAAACATTCGGTAAAGGAACGGTTCAACAATATCGCCCATTAACCCGTGTTTACGATCAAATGCTAAGTCCTGATTGGCCTGGTTTAGGTTCAGTGCAATACACCATTCAAAAATTCTATCGAATTAATGGTGGTAGTACTCAGCTTAAAGGGGTAACACCTGATTTATTGTTACCAAGCTTTGATAGTGCTGAAATGGGTGAAAGTTTTGAAGATAACGCATTGCCTTGGGATAGTATTTCCCCTGCAAGCTATCAGCTATCTGAGTATTCAGACAAACTGAAAGCGGCGTTCGCACCATTAACTGAACAGCATGCTAAGCGCATTGCAAATGACCGAGAGTTTTCATACATCTTTGCTGATATTCAGCGTTATAACGATGCTAAAGCAAAAGGTGAAGATAAATTTGTTATCCTAAACTTTGCTGAAAGAGAGAAAGAAAACAAAGAGCTAGAAGCCATTAAATTAAACCGCATAAATGAGCGTTTTAAATTAGAGGGTAAGCCTGCGTTGAAATCACTCGATGATTTGCCTAAGGATTATGAAGGTCCAGATCCTTATTTAGATGAAACTGCTAAAATTGCAGTGGATCTCTCAAAAGTGCTTAAGCCTAAGAAATTATTAAATTAAGTTATCAGTTATAACAACAGATACTTAAAGCAACCCCCCAATAGTTGGATAACCAATTGCTGGGGGGTTTTTATATTTATATTAATCGAGATATAAAATTATCATTGCTAATCAATGTTTATCAGGCATTCCATCAAAAAACTTTTAAGAGAGCCAATAATATCTTTTGGGGTGGGATCATTCATATTTTTAGTTATTTAGTATATTAAGTTACCAGTAATATAAATAATTTTTAATAAATGGATATTTAAATTTTACTTTATGTAACTTAATTTTTAATTCGAAATATATCTTGAATAACTTTGTAAGCTATAAGAGAGAATACTAAGTTGATTTTTAGATAAGAAATAAACTTCTTTTCATATAAGTGGAATAAAAAGATAAAGCGGTTTTTTATTGTGATTAAGATCTCATTTGATGGCATGTCTATTGCAATAAATGTAACATGTTGTGACAATGATCTCTTAAACTGACATAAAATTACTATAGTATACAGATTATGAAATATTTGCGTCATTTTTGATTATTGACGCGTTAGCTAAAATCTTACCTAAATGATGAGTTATCTTTATTCTATGAGTTCAAAATGTATTTTTAGAGCAACATGTCATAACTGAAATATTATATTTTCAGAGTAAGGTTCTCTACGTAAGGGATAATGACTAAAGGCAAATAATCTACAATTTGCTTATAGGATTTTATTACGAAAAAATAAGTAAATATAAATATGGTGAGATATCCATATTGGATTTTTTATGCCAAAAAATGACTCTATTGCTTGAAATTGGTGCAACTATAAATTTAATCAAAGGTTATTTTTTAGCTAAATAAAGAAATGGTGCTTTATTAAACTTGCTGAGTATAAATCAGCATAACTTAATTCAAATATTTATTAACCAGGTTGCATTAAGATGAAAGTAAAAAAATTAGTATTGTTTATGCTGTCTCCTTGTTTTTTAGCGGTAGGCGCTGCTAATGCTGCGAATTGGGAAAACTCAATTAAAGAAAGCGCATTTATTTCAGATTCAGAACTTGAGCTCTCTACAATTAATATGTGGAAATACTTAAAAACTGAAAACCGCTTTGATAAAAATGAGCAGCGTTACAGAAAACAAGTTGCTAATGCTTGGGGTCAAAACTTCCAAGCTGATTTCAAATCAGGTTATTTAGGTGGCATTCTAGGATTTGATGTCTCTTATTATGGTGGTATCAAATTAGGCGCAAGTAAAGACTTCGCCTCTCGTGCAATTTTATTTAATGATGATGGCGAAGCAAAAGGCTATAACAAAATTGGTCAGCGTTTTGCAAAAGTTAAATTCGATTTAGATCCTGTAATGATTAATGGTAAAGCAGGTTGGTTTACTCTGAAAAATACGGGTATTTTTACTAACTCACAGCGTCTGTCATTAAACAGCTACAATGGTTATGCAACCAATACAGCACTGGGCGATTGGAACTTAGATTTACTGTTCCTTGACGGTAAAGTAATGCGTCGTGATAGCCCAAATATCGACAGAATGTATTTCAGTGATGGTAATGGCGTTAGACATAATATCGACCATGTCCTTACTGGTGGTATTAACTACAACTCTAAACCGTTAAAAGTATTTTATTTCTATGGTCAAGCGGATGATGTATTCCGTCAGCACGGTTTAGAAGCAAAATATAAATTAACCTCAGATGTGACTATTGGTGGTGTTGTTTATTATCACGATTACGGTAGTGATGGTAAACGTACATTAAGTGATGCCAATAAAGGCAAACGTAACTTTGATAATGACGCATGGCACTTTGCAGGTACTATGGAATGGCGCATTCCAGAGTCTCCATGGACAATTCGTACAGGTGTGACTTATACCGATGCTGAAAAAGCGAATGGTGTTGGTCAATTCGCTCGTAACCCAATTGGTAATACCCGTGGACGCTTTAACTCACCAGCTTACGCAGATATTGACTATGTACGTGATGGTGAGGTTATGGGTGCATTAGAAGCAGCATATAAAGTTAACGAGGAATTGTCTGTTGGTGCGCGTACTAACTATAGTGAATTCAGCTATTCTGGTGAAAGATTAAAACAAGGACAGTTTGGTTTATTTAGTTATTGGAAGCCAACCAAAAATCTTTCTGTTTCCTTAAGCGGTGGTATCGGCTGGCACCACCAGCAAGAAAACGACTACACCACACCAAAACTTTATGATGGTCACTCACAACGAGCTCACTCATTATCAGGCTCTATGACAACTACATATCGTTTCAAAATGTAATTTATAGCGTTAACTGAGCTTATTGCTTATATCAGATGCACGACTTGCATACGTTGTAAGTCGTGCATAAAAATACAGAGGCAGTTACTCTACCGGTGTTCGCGTCGCGTGAGTTATGATTTTTTATGATAAACCCATTGCCACTATATTAAACGATACAAACCATTCCTGAGTAATCCCTTCAGTTTTACAAAACAGAAAAATCACATCATCTATTATCAATCCTACTTTATACTTAAGTTTTAAATGATGCCTAATATAAGGTGTTCACTGGCTATTTTTTTTATCAAAATGTAAAGTTATATCGTTTTTAATATTAAATAAGTTAAAAGGCTTGATAAAATCTAAAAAAGCCTTATTTATAAGACAGTTTTTGCAATGTGATAATTAGATAAAATAGGAACAGTATCAATATGATGAGAATTGCTTTATTCCTGTTAACAAACTTAGCCGTTATGTTTGTTTTTGGGATCATCTTATCTTTAACAGGTATACAAGGTCGTAGTGTTCAAGGCTTGATGATCATGGCGGGCTTATTTGGCTTTGGTGGTGCATTTATTTCACTATTAATGTCAAAATGGATGGCATTACGTTCAGTGGGTGGTCAAGTTATTGAAAACCCAACTTCAGAAGTAGAGCGCTGGTTATTAGATACAGTAAGACGCCAATCTGAACAAGTCGGTATTAAAATGCCACAAGTGGCAATTTATGATGCGCCTGATATTAATGCATTTGCAACAGGTGCTCGTCGTGATGCATCGCTGGTGGCAGTGAGTACCGGTTTGTTAGCCAGTATGAGCCGTGATGAAGCGGAAGCGGTTATTGCTCACGAAATTAGCCACGTTGCTAATGGTGATATGATAACCATGACCTTGCTACAAGGTGTTGTGAATACTTTCGTTATCTTTATTTCTCGTATCATTGCCCAATTCGTTGCCAACTTTATCTCTAATGATGAAGAGAGCGAAAATAGTAATGGAAACCCGTGGGTATATATGGGTGTTTCAATGGTTCTGGAAATTGTATTCGGTATTCTTGCCAGCATTATTACAATGTGGTTCTCACGTTATCGTGAATTCCATGCAGATGCAGGCTCTGCAAAGCTTGTCGGTCGTGAGAAAATGATAGCTGCATTGCAACGTTTGAAAACAAGTTACGAGCCACAAGAAGAAAGTAGCATGATGGCTTTCTGTATTAATGGCCGTAATAAGTCATTCAGCGAGCTATTTTTATCTCACCCACCATTAGATAAGCGTATTGAAGCACTACGTAACGGTGAGTATCTGAAATAAGGTTGAAAGTTTAATCGCGAACTCTCAAATTAAAGCGCTCGATATGAAAGTATTGGGCGCTTTCTATTTGTAAAGAGCAGGGTGTTTAATCTAAATATTCGCCAAAGTATATCGCCACTTTTTCTTCATCAATTTTCAGATTACCTTTCCAGCCCGCCCACGGCATTTCCATATCAGAGCGGCCTTTTGTGTTATTAAGTTGATTTTCTGCAATGGTAATATCGCCGAAATTAGCCCAATGATCCAAAGATAATGGAATATAGGCATTAGGAATAACACCAATTAAGGCAAGTGAGTGCAAAACGCCTCGTTTGGTATATCTATCACCAGAAATTAATTTAGCCTCATTTAACCGCTTTTCAAATCTACCCGGTGTCTCATCTTCAGGTGCATTGCGTAATAATTGGAGTAATTGCTTGAAGATCTCTTTATCTGCTTGTGTTGGGTTAACAGGCGTGACGGTGAGTAGATGTTTTAAATTCAAGTAAGCATAAGAGGGATTGCCTGTATAAGAATTACCGTAATAGAGGCAATATTGAAAATAGCTGTCATTAATATGTTTTTGCTGATCACCATCACTACAAACCCAACAGCAGGCATATTGAGGCTTCTCTTCATAATCGTGTAATGGCAAATTTTGTAATTTATGAAAAGCCCCTAAAACAGAACGACCTCTGAGATAACTGCCACCGACACCCGCAATAAAAGCATTCAAGCAACGTTCTTGGGTGAGGAATGGATTATCCTTTAAGCTATTTAGTTTTGTAATAACATCAGCGTGATCAGCAAATCTTTCTATAATATTAGGTTGCCAATTGGCGTCAGATAACAAGTTTCGTTCTTTGTCTGAAAGAATATCAAGCTGATACAGTGAGACTTGGCGTTCAGGATCATATTGACTGTTTTCATATTTATAGAGTTTACGCAAAACGCGCATAATTTTTTGCACGATCTTTACCTTGTTATGTTTGTAGATTTTTTATTGATATTGGTGAATGATATTAATAGAAGATATGTAACTTAATATAGATACAAAAAAAAGCCAGTTCAAAATGAACTGGCTTTATCAATAGAGGTAGATAAAGTTTATTTTACTGTAAGTTCAATTTCTTCATCTTGGTTGAAGACCGCTTTGTCCGTTTGTCCCATAATCTGGCTGGTGATTGTACCTGCTGTCATTGAGCCACTAACGTTTAATGCTGTACGTCCCATATCGATTAACGGCTCTACAGAGATTAACAGAGCAACTAATGTCACAGGTAAGCCCATTGCAGGTAAAACGATAAGAGCTGCAAATGTTGCACCACCACCCACACCAGCAACACCGGCAGAGCTAACAGTCACGATAGCAACTAAAGTTGCGATCCACATTGGATCTAATGGGTTAATGCCCACAGTAGGTGCAACCATAACGGCTAACATCGCAGGGTAAATACCCGCACAACCATTTTGACCAATTGTTGTACCAAAAGATGATGAGAAACTCGCGATAGATTCTGGCACACCAACACGCTTAATTTGTGTTTCAATATTTAGCGGAATACTTGCAGCGCTTGAACGGCTTGTAAATGCAAATGCTAATAAAGGTCCCGCTTTTTTGAAGAATTTAATCGGGTTTAAACCTGTAAAGCTGACCAGTAAACCATGAACAACAAACATTAAGCCAATAGCAACATAAGAGGCGACAACAAAGCTTCCTAATTGAATGATGTCGTGCATATTTGAGCTTGCAACAACTTTGGTCATCAGAGCCATTACACCGTAAGGTGTTAACATCATAACAATACGAACTAGCTTCATGATCCATGATTGTAAGCAATCAATCGCGACTAAAACTTTCTCACCACGAGGCTGATCTTCTTTGAGTAATTTTAGTGCTGCCATACCTAAGAAAGTCGCAAAGATAACAACACTAATAATCGATGTTGAGCTTGCACCAGTTAAATCAGCAAATGGATTTTTAGGAATAAATGACAAAATAAGTTGTGGCATCGTTAAGTCAGAAACTTTGCCCATATAATTTTGTTCAAGCGCAATCAGACGCTGTGCCTCTTGTTCACCTTGCACTAAGCCTTCTGCTGTTAAGCCAAATAAATTAGCAATAACAATACCGATTAAGGCAGAAATAGCTGTGGTGAATAATAGTGTGCCAATAGTGAGACCACTAATTTTTCCTAGTGATGATGCTTGATGCAAACGAGCTACGGCACTAAGAATAGAGGCAAAGACTAATGGCATAATGATCATTTGTAACAGTTGTACATAGCCATTACCCACGATATTAAACCAAAGAATAGATTCTTTAATAATAGGATCGTGTGAGTCATAGAATGCGTGCAGTGCTAGTCCAAAAGCAACACCAAAAACTAAACCAACAAGAACTTTCTTTGAAAGGCTCCACTGACGTTGACTTAATTTAGCCAAGATGAGTAATAGCACAACAAAGACGAGTACGTTAATGATTAACGGAAAATTCATCTTAACTCTCCAACGAGATCTTTATTTATATAATTTCGACGATTGTATGCGATATGAGTTCTTAGGTAATAAGAAAGGATATAACAGCACCAATTCGTTATATGGTAACAGGATTGTTAATAATTTTTTATAATTAATTATTATTTTATATAATCGTTTGGTTATAAAGACAAGGAAAGTAGGCACAAAAAGATGTAAGAATTTATAAATAGATAGAGAAACGTAGGGTTTTGTCAGGGGGTGTTAAAAATTAGTACGCTTATCGTGGTACATCTGTAACCAGTTGTTGACTTGCGAAGGTAGGGTAACAGTAAGGTGAGGAGGTAAAAAAAGCGCACCAACAAGGATCAAAACAGAGATAAATCTCTCGCCTTTTTTATTATTCTTTTTGCCTAAAATAGGTAATGTAAAACGCATTTTTAAAGGCCACAAGAAAGGAACGCCAGCGGGAGTTAACATATCGGCAATGAGATGGCTAAGATAGCCCAATAAAAGGGCATGGAAGATATCAGCAGAAATATCCCAACGTGATGAAACTTGGGTTTCCCACAAAATAGCTAAACCACAAAATGCAAGCAAGCTATGTGTAAAGCCTCTATGACCACAGAGTTTTGATAGAGGTAGAGAGATAATACGGAATAATCGCCCAAGAATAGAACCAGGGTGATCTAAGTCAGGTAGGAGTGAGCCTAATAAGACAGCAGGGATCATGTGAAACCAATCACCATGAGCAAGAGCTGGCGTTATTTCAAGTTTCTGCGCTAACACAAGTGTTGCTACAGAAAAAAGTAGATGTCCTTCTGCTGTCATTCCATGTCTGTTCGTTTGCTGTTCATTTATACAGTAATGAAGTATAAAAGGTTTTGACGATAACTAACAGACAAAAAAGATAAAAATTGCCTTAAATATTAAGGAATAACAGGAATATTTTATTTGATTGATTTAAAAATGATCGAATTTAGGATAAAAAACTGAAAAGTCAGATAAAGGCAAGTGGGCATTAAACGAAATGTACAAGTGGATGCCTTAAAGATAAAAAGAGTGAGGAGAGCTGTGAACATTAAAAATAGAATAAAAAGGATATCTTACAAAGCAGGATATCCTTTTCATTTATGGAAATTAGCCCAATAAATGCAGTTGCGTTAGTTCGTTGAGTGACGCAATTTTCACATCAGCTAAGCCCCATTGTTTATCATTAAATTGTTCTGTTGCTGGCACAACGATAGAGCGCATTCTTGCACCTTTACAAGCAATCATACCATTGCGAGAATCTTCTAATGAAACACAGTGGATAGGATCAAGATTAAGAGCTTTAGCTGCGTTTAGATAAACTTCTGGGTGAGGTTTGCTGTGTGGCAATTCATCAGCAGATACGACGGCAGAGAAGTAATGACGAATATTAAATAACTCAAGTACACGCTCAAGCATAAAGTCAGGAGATGCGGATGCCAGTGCAATTTTTAATCCTGATGATTTGCAAAGCTCTAAAGCATGCTCGACACCCGGTAATAGTGGCTTTGTTTCTTCGACCAATTTGACAACACGAGAAACCATTTTTTGTTTTGCTTCTTGTTTTGAAAGGCCTTGCCAAGGTGATGCTCTATACCATAAATCAATGACTTCGTTTATTCTTAACCCAACCATATCGGGCATTGCCGATGCAAGGGATAAATCGACGCCTAATTCAGCAAAGACCTCATGTTCTGCTTGCTGCCAAAATGGTTCAGAGTCGATTAATAAACCATCCATATCAAATATTGCAGCTTCAATAGGGAATTTAAAAGACATGTTACTCTCCATAAATAAGGTCTATGTTGTCGAGTGGCGATTGTAGCAAGAGTTACAAAGAAAATCTTTTTAATCAGTTTCTTATTTATTGTGTAAAATAAATAGAGAGAATAGCTACTATTAATTTATTGTCGTATTAGCCGTTAATTAGACTACGATAAACAGATAAATATTGACGAATTCTACTAGTGAGGATGTGATGAGTTATCAATATGCAGGATTGTATGCCATTTTAAAGCGTGTACTTGGTTGGCTTATTTTTATTCCTGCCTTTATTTCGACAGCCGTATCATTGACAGGATTGGCTGCAATACAACGCCCAAGTGGTGATGGTGTAAATGCCGTAATTAATGATTTTTTTCGTGTATTAGCGGAAATGGTGCAATTTAATACACCTTTCTTAGATTTTTTCTGGCGAAATTCACCTATCCCCAATACACAAATGGGATTTAGCCAAGAAAATATCACTTTTTTTGTTATCTTTCTTTTTATGTTTATTGGCTTAGCATTTAGTGCATCAGGATTACGAATTTATCGCCAAGTGAAATATTTGAAAGAAAATATACAAGATCAGCTGATTATCGAGCGCGCAATGAAAAGTGGTGTGACGGCTGAGGAATTGCAACAAAATATCAAATTGCCTCGACATACTATCTTTACGCAAATTATGGTGCTTTATCTATCACCTCTAATTGTCATTGCAATAGGCTATTTCTTGATAAAATTCTTAGGATGGTAACACTGCTTTAAAGTGAACGAGGACGGTTCATTTATATTAACTAAAGGGAAAAATAAACCTCGCACAACTGAATCAGGCGAGGTTATATTTTTAGTTTATGTATTTTATCCCAGCACGACTTCACTCGTTTCCTATTAAGGTTTTGCTAATAGGTCATCAATTATTTTTCTGACTTCTAAATAATTTTCTTCTCCTCCAAATAGATTGCAACGGTTAAGGAAGAAATAGAGTTGGTAAATAGGCTGACGTGATAAAAACTTATCTGATAGTGGCCAAACACTTTGATAGCCATCGAAAATATTTGCAGGTACTGCTGTGCAAAGCGGTAACATCGCGATATCACACTCTCGATCTCCCCAATAACAAGCAGGATCGAACACCGTACCTTCTGATTGACCAATTGCAGCGCAGTTTTTAGGCCATAAGTTGCCGTGAAGCAGGGAGGGTTGTGGATTATGATCAGCAAGGCGATGATTGATGATTTGAGTGACCTCATCAATATCTCCAAAAATCATGCCTTTCTCAGAAGCCAGTTGTAGCTGAAAGCCAATACGTTTTTCCGAATAAAAGTGATTCCAGCGTTTTTCCCAGCTATTGAGTTGAGGTGTTGTATCGATTTGGGTATCGAAATCAAAGCCATAGCTAGGTTGCTCTTCCCACTGATGTAGTCTTGCTAGTTGTTGTCCAAAACAGTAGGCGCTATGAGGTGTAAATGGTTGAACAGGCAAAAACTCAAGAAGCAGGAAGCTGGCATCTTTACTATTACCGATACCAAGAACCCGAGGAGTTCGAATTGTTTGGCTTTTTGCCAACATTTCGAGTTGTTCTGCCTCATTTTTAAAATTAGGCAGAAATTCACGCAAGTTGGATTTCACAAAAACAGGCGTATCACCATAATAAATTTTCCATGTGTGATGAATATCGCCACTAGAAAGGTGAATTTTTTCGTTTATCTTTGCTGAAAATCCTAAGTTTGATTCCAGTAAACGACCTATATTCTGCCACATACTTACACCTCGCAAAGTTGTTTACTTAGTAGACCCAAATAAAATAATAACGAGCGATGTTTATACTATGACAATAACACTTTAATTAAATCAATAAAGTATAAAGCTAAAAAACGGGATGATTATCCCGTTTTTGCTAAGATAAAGAATATTATCAGGCGTTAGCGGGTTTTGTTTGTCGCTTTATTTTTGCCAATTTAATCTGATTACAGAGTAGCGCAATAATAAAGAACACAGCTTGCGTTAGCACAATACATGGGCCTGTTGCTCCATCAATATGGAAACTAATAAATGTTCCTATAACGCTAGAGGCAACAGAAAATACAATTGCTAACATAATCATGCGTGAAAAACTGCGTGTTAATAAATACGCGGTGATCCCCGGTGAAATAAGCATGGCGACAACCAAAATAATCCCAACAGCTTGCATTGAGGCAACGATGGTTAATGCCAAAATAGACAGTAATCCATAGTGTAACAATGTGACGGGTAAACCAACAATTCTTGCTTGGTTTGGATCGAAGCAATAAAGCATAAAATCTTTTTGCTTAACCAGCATAATAGTGATGGTGATTGCACAGATAATACTAATTTGAGTTAATACATCCGGTGTAATGCCTAAAATATTACCAAATAAAATATGCATTAAATGTTGGTCGGTATCGACACTGGCAAAAATGACCAAACCTACTGCAAACATGCCAGAGAATACAATTCCCATCACGGTGTCTTCTTTAATACGACTGTGATCCTTTAAATAACCCGTGGCAAAAGAACAAAATAGTCCAGAAAGAAATGCACCTACGGTTAATGGGATTGCGGTGACGTAAGCAAGAACGACTCCAGGTAACACGGCGTGAGAGATAGCATCCCCCATTAAAGACCAACCTTTTAATACCATATAACAAGATAAAATAGCGCAGGCGATACCTATAATAATGGCTGCAACAATAGCGCGTTGCATAAAAGGATATTGAAAAGGTTCAATGAAAAACTCCATCAACTCATTCATAGTTTCACCTCTTCTTGTTTTGTTGATCCTTTATGTTGATGAGATTGTGTGATCAACTGTTGTGAACTCTGACGAGCACGACGGCGAGCTGCTAACATGCCGTGTTTAGGCGCAAATAAGAAAGCCAACAAAAAGAGTGATGTTTGCATTGTGACAATCACGCCACCTGTTGCACCATTAAAGAAATAGCTAAGATAAGCACCTACTGCACTTGTTATTGTGCCAATACAGATAGCAATAATTGCAAGTCGTTTAAATTGGTCTGTGAGTAAATAAGCTGTTGCTCCGGGTGTTACTACCATAGCAATAACAAGAATGGCACCAACAGTTTGAAGAGCTGCAACAGTACATGCGCTCAAAAGAGTAAAAAAGATAATTTTTAATTTTAGTGGTGATAAGCCGATTGATTTTGCATGAACTTCATCAAAGAAAACCACCAGCAAGTCTTTCCAGATACAAAATAAAACTAAGAAAGAGACACCTGTAATAATCACAACTTGCCATACATCTTCATCAGCAATACCTAAAATATTTCCGAGAATGATGGTCTGAACGTTGACGGCTGTCGGTTTAAGCGAAACCAGCAACAGACCAAAGGCAAAAAAAGTGGAGAAAATAAAGCCGATAACGGCATCTTCACGAAGGCGTGTGATATGACGAATAAATGTCATTGATAATGCAGCGAGCAAACCCGTAAAAAAGGCACCGACTGCATAAGGCAAACCTAATATATAAGCCCCTGCAACACCGGGAACAACTGAGTGGGAAAGGGCATCTCCCATTAACGACCAACCTTTCAAAATTAGATAGGATGAAAGAAAAGCGCAGACAGCACCCACTAAGGCACTTACCCAAATCGCTTTCACCATATAGTTATATTCAAAAGGTTGTAGGAGTAAATCTAGCATGGCTAATCTCCCTGTTTGCGCTGGCTTTGGTGCGCTGGAGTGTGCTCTTCTTGATGACCATAGAAGACGGCAGCACGTTCATCATCAGTAATGACAGTGAGTGAGCGTGGATCGTCATCATCATGAAGATCAGAACCCGATAGGCTGATGTGGCGTAATACACCACCGAATGCGTGTTCTAAGTTTTTCTGTGTAAATGTTGTTTCAGTTGGACCACTGTCTAACACGGTTCTATTGATCAAAATAACGTGGTCACAAAACTCAGGAACACTACCCAAGTTATGCGTTGAGACTAAAACTAAGTGGCCTTCTTCGCGTAAATTGCGTAAAAGCTCGATGATGGCATTTTCTGTTTTAACATCGACACCAGTAAACGGTTCATCAAGTAATAAAACAGTACCTTCTTGAGCCATTGCTCGTGCTAAGAAAACACGTTTTTTCTGACCACCTGAAAGCTCACCAATTTGGCGATGTCCTAAACCTGACAAGCCAACGCGTTCTAATGATGCTGCAACAACTTCATGATCGCGTTTTGAAGGAATACGAAAAAAGCCCATTTTTCCATAACGTCCCATCATCACAACATCAGAAACGAGGACGGGAAAATTCCAGTCAACTTCTTCTGTTTGCGGAACATAGGCGATCATATTTTGTTTTAATGCCTGTTGGATCGGGCTATCGTTTAATGTCACTTTACCTTTAGAGGGCTTTACCAGCCCCATAATGGTTTTAAATAGTGTGGATTTACCACTGCCATTGATGCCCACTAGGGCACAAATAGTGCCGCCAGTGATAGAAAAGCTTGCATCAAAAATAGCCGTATGACCGTTATTGTAAGTAACCGTGGCATTATCAACAGTTAATGTAGGATTAGCTTTTATATTGCTCATTGCCCAAATCCTTTCGCAATTGTATCTACTGTAATAGTAATTAAATCAATATAAGTAGGAACCTCACCACCTTCAGCGGAAAGTGAGTCAACATAAAGAACACCACCGTATTTTGCGCTAGTCTCTTTGCTGACTTGTTTTGCGGGTTTATCTGAAATTGTACTTTCGCTAAAGACAACAGGGATCTTGTGTTCTCTAACAGTATCAATCACATATTTAACTTGTTGTGGCGTGCCTTGTTCTTCGGCATTAATTGGCCATAAATAAACTTCTTTAAAGCCATAGTCATTGGTTAAATAGCTAAATGCACCTTCACTGGTTACTAACCAACGCTCTTCTTGTGGGATACGAGATAATCTTTCTCTTAATGGTGCATCAAGTTGTTTAATTTTTTCTGCGTAATTTGCCGCATTTTGATTATAAATAGCTGCATTATCGGGATCATGCTCAACAAGCGCTTTGCGAATATTTTCAATATAGATTAATGCATTATTCGGTGACATCCATGCGTGTGGATTAGGATTGTTTTTGTAAGCGCCTTCACTGATTGCCATTGGTGTGATGCCTTCAGTGACAACAACAGCAGGTACGTTACGTAATTCATTAAAAAAGCGTTCAAACCAACGTTCAAGGTTTAAACCATTCCATAAGATAAGATCTGCTTTTTGAGCTTTTACAATATCTTTAGGAGTGGGTTGGTAATCGTGAATTTCAGCGCCGGGTTTTGTGATTGATTCAACAATCGCAGCATCTCCAGCTACATTTTGAGCGATATCTTGAATAATAGTAAATGTAGTGACAACTTTTAGTTTATCTTTTGCTTGTGCAGGTGTTGTTAAAAATACGGATGCCATAAGGCATAAAGCCGTAAGTGAAAGTTTGTGTACAGAGCGAAATATATCCATATTATTATTGCCTTATAGTTGCAGAGTTATTTTCTCAATTGATAATGATTATCAATATCATTTCAAAAAAGTCAAGTTATCTCTGTGTAAAAAGCTTCATTTGATAACGACTAGAAATAAGATAACAACATGTATTCCAAGAAATGTTAAGTAGATTGTCGGTTTTTGTCACAAAAATTAACAATAGTTCGTAACTATTTGTGCGAGAGATTATTTTTATTATTAATAAATGCTCATTTTTCTCATTAACTTGGTATTTATTATGCTTCTGTGTTTTTTATCGTTATTGATAAACGTCGCCCTTACATTGTTATTATGCGTATTCATTGTTTGAGAAGATATCACCAAATTTACTGCAGATATTCCGATTCTAATTGAGAGATTTTGGGGGGATAGGGTAGATTTGAGATAAAACGCACACACTAGAAGTAGTAATAGATTGATTTATTTCTCGCGCTTTGCCATATTTTAGCATGCATTTTTATGTGAAAATAGAATAATATATCCACAACCCATTGATATATAAATATGTCTTGTACAACCCTTTATGCAAAAGGATAAAACGTGAAAGTAAAAATCATCTTTTCTTTGGCAATTTTGCTTCTTGCTGGTTGTGCTGATCATGCTCGTCAACCTATTCAAAAAGAAACATCACGCTTTTTAAGCCAAAAACCAGTGAATAACCGCGTTAATAATGCTTCAATCTCAACGGCACAATGGAAATCAACACCTTTTGATAATCATATACAGCAAGCATCAAACCGTTACGATGTCGATGAAACATTAATTAAGGCGATTATCCAAGTTGAGTCAAACTTTAGACCTGAAGTTATTAGCAAATCAAATGCAGTTGGATTAATGCAAATTAAAGCATCAACTGCGGGAAGAGATGTTTACCAAAATAGGGGTAAGGCAGGGCAACCAACAACAGCTCAATTAAAAGATCCCGCTATTAATATCGATTTAGGTACAGCTTATATTCAATTATTAAGAGAACGCCACCTTGTTGGTATTGCTGATCCTGAAACACTTTATTACGCCACTATCCTTGCTTATGTGAATGGCGCTGGTGCTTTATTAAGAACATTTGATAAAGATAGAAATAATGCTATCGCTAAAATTAATTCAATGAGTGCGGATGATTTTTATCGTTATGTCGAAAAAAATCATCCGGCTTCTCAAGCGCCGCGCTATTTAGCAAAAGTGAGAGCGGCTTACCATGCGGGCGATAATTAATCTGGCAAATTAGCGGCTGCTTGAGCCTGTTTTAATAAAGCAGGCAAATCAGCAATAATTTCAAGAACACCGTTGATCATAAACTGAACGCCCATACAGATTAATAAAAATCCCATTACGCGAGAAATAGCGTCAATACCACTGTGGCCTAAATACTTCATAATGCTGGTGGAGCCACGAAGTGATACCCAAACGATAACGCTAATTAAAAAGAAGGTTGTCACAGGGGCGATATATAATACCCATTGTGCAATATCAGTACGTGATGGGATTGACGCTGCTGTACTGATTATCATTGCAATCGTTCCGGGACCTGCTGTACTTGGCATTGCTAAAGGAACAAAGGCAATATTAGGCTCTTTGGGATTACGATGTGGATTGTTATCGTCTGAAATAGGATCATCGACATTAGGTGTGTTTGGAAACAACATACTAAAGCCAATAAAGGCAACTATCATTCCGCCTGCAATACGAAGACCGGGGATAGAAATACCAAAGGTTGTCATTATGATCCGTCCCGCATAGAACGCGATGGTCATAATGAGGAAAATATATACACACGCCATTAACGATTGCTGATTACGTTGTTCCTTTGTCATATTGCCTGAAAGGCCAAGCCAAAGAGCAACAGTCGTTAATGGATTAGTTAAAGGCAAAAGCAAAATAAGACCAAGACCGATAGCCTGAAAAAACTGGTAAACAGAGTGCATGGAATATAAAAGCTCCCAATAACAGGTAATTAAGGAGTAATTATGATAACAAATTAAACGAGATAAAAGTTATTTTCCTCATAATATTCTTAATGTGTATTAGTATTTTTTCATAAGCCATTCTAAGTGCACTTTTACTGCCCCCCAGTCATAATCAGTAATACTATAAACGCAAGTATCTCTTTTTTGACCATCTGTTGTTAATCTATGATTACGCAAAATACCATCCAGCTTTGCACCAAGTCGCTCAATCGCTCTACGGCTAGTCTGATTTAATATATGAGTGCGAAATTCAACAGCAATACATTGCAAGTCTTCTAAGGCATATTTAAGTAAAAGATATTTAGCTTCTGTGTTTATTCCGGTTCTTTGTACTTCTTTGGCATACCATGTTGAACCAATTTCTAATCTTGGTGTTTGATTATCAATATTCATAAAGGTTGTTATGCCGACCACACGGTTATTAGCTTTAGAAATAATGGAAAAAGGCAACATTAGCCCTTTTTGTTGTAACTGAAGCTTATGCTCAATATCGCGTTGTAATTCTGTTACTGAAGGAACGGTGGTATACCAAAGTTCATCGGGTCTATCTTTTTCAATTAGTTCATAAAGTTCGGAATAATGTTCCATGCTAAGAGGTACTAAACGTACAAGTTTTCCTTCCAGTGTTGTCCACTCTGTTATCTTTTTCATAATAAATATTCTCTGGGGTTGTTAATAACAATGCGTTTCTTAAGAATACTTTTTATACATAACAAATTTATGAATTGATATGGTTATTTAAACGGTTATTAAAAAGTAGGTAAAATTCAGAATGATGAAAATAGAGAAAAGAATGTGAGTGATTCTTTCTCAACAGAGAATGACCGCCTTACCACAGGTGAGCAAGCATAATGCGTGTTAATCTATAATCCAGTAATAGTGATATAACAGAAAACACAATAGATTGGTAAAAAGATGACAGATTTAATTGAATGGGACGATTTTCTACGTGTAGAAATGAGAGTAGGAACGATTATTAGCGCAGAAATAAATAAGAAAGCTAATAAACCTGCTTATGTTATGGAAGTCGATTTGGGCGAATTAGGTATAAAGCGTTCAAGTGCTCAAATTACGGTAAATTATACACCCGAAGAACTTGTCGGTCGTCGTATTTTATGTGTATGTAATTTCCCAGTTAAACGCATTGCAGGTATAAAATCTGAAGTTTTAATTACAGGGGCACCTGATGAAACGGGAGCAATTGTATTGGCTGAGTTTAACTTACCTTTACCAAATGGTTCTCGTCTGGCCTAAATAAGTATCTTGATAAGACACTCTTAAATAGTGATGTTCTGCTGAGTTTTGATATAGTAATTATTCAATAGCAGGATAGATATAAAGGAGTGTCTTTTGTTATTACCTCAATTGCATTTGCGATGTTATACACAAGAGACGGTATCTCATCAGCATGATAATTTATGGCAGATTATTTTTGGGCTTTCGGGTTCGATGGAAGTCAATTTCAATCGAGAAGACTTTCTGATTTCTAATCAAAACTGCTTGATTATCCCTCCAACTATTCATCATGCCTTTTCAGGCAATATAGATAATAAAAATCTTATTCTAGAACTTCCTGCAACCTCGCAATGGCAATTAAGTGAGAAAGGTGGGCAATTTGCATTGTCACCGGCAGCGATTGGGTTATTAGAATGGCTACATCAATATCCTCAACCCCCAGATCAATACTCCACGATCACGCGCTTATTACTCGCTCAAATGGAAATACAAAAAGGTTGGCGCGATAGTTTGGATGCTTGGCTAGTGAATAAATTACATACACCATTAACAACACATGATATTGCTTTAGCTTTTAATACATCAGCGAGTACATTACAGCGAAAAATGAAAGCAGAAGTGGGAGTGTCTGTGATGCAATATGTCACTCAACAGCGACTTAGCAAAGCCGCTGAATTATTAAAATACACATCAGTAAATATTGAAAATATTGCCCTAGCAGTTGGGTATGACTCGCACTCTGCATTTAGTCAGGCATTTCGCCAATACTTTAATAAAAGTCCTACTGAGTATCGGCAGGATTAAGCCATTACACCACTTTATTTTCTGTCGAATAAACACGAGGACATAATTTATCGAAAACGAGCGTAAATAAATAGGTATAGATAAAGAAGAACACTAATATAGTGACTTCCATACTTATCGCTTTGATAAAACCTACATTATACCACCACATATAAAGTGGAATGGTAAAGAAGAATAGACCTAATTCAAAACTTATTGCATGAGTAAGTCGTACCATGACTGTGCGTTTTTTGATCCCTAATTTTGACTCAATTAATTCAAAGAAAGAATTAAAAATATAATTCCAAATCAGAGCAATAACAGAAACAGCGATTGCAACGGGAAGTGAATTATGTGATTGGTTTTGGCTTAATATTGCCAGTAAAACAGTGCTTAATAAAATGGCGAGAGTTTCGAAGGTAATAGCATAAACCAACTTACGAGGGCGGGGCTTTAGATAAAACACGTTATACACCTTTATGTTAATAATGAAAGTTCTGGCCCGCCCCAGAGAATGTTATTTTTAAAGCCACGGTTTCCGCTTGATTGGGACTGATGGTAATGAAATTAGTTATGAATTGCAAAGTGATAAGTATATTTTTGATGCTTGGCACATCTACGACTACGGCTAAAATAATGAATATTATCTATGATAGAAAGTATGAAGAAGAACATAGAATAATGAAAAACTCACACTATAATGTGATTATACAAATGATGGGCAGATAGGAAAATAGTGAATATATTGTGTAGGTGTATTTACTTAATATAAAATAAGGATGCTTATGAGTGGTGAAATTGCTGTTTTCATAATGGCTGTCTTTTTTATTGCAATGGCCATTTTATATTTAGCCCCCGTTTATTATTTTTTTGTTGTTATATCAGCATTAAAATATATCCAGCCTCCACTAAAAAAATCCATCTTGTTCTCTTTGATTTTAATATTAATTAATATATTTTTTTATTTTAATGCCACTTTAGTTTCAAAGGGAGAGCTTGTTCTTATTAAGAACAATGATCCTCAATTTATTTTTCTAGGTCTATTATTTTTCTGTCTCCCATTTATTTATCTTCATATCGTCAGAAAAAGAGACCCTAAAATAGTGGGCTATTGGATAGCCTTCACATTGTCATTCTTAGCTTATAACTCATATTATTTTCCACAAAAAATGATGGGAGATAAAAAAGAGAGAGTTATTCAGCTGTTACAAAGAGGTGATTTAGAAGCATTGGATAAAGTTTGGAAAGGAAGTTGTCCTGATCCTTATAGCATTGAAGTGGAATTTTTTTATAACACAGATTTGATAAAAACATTTGATAAAAAATCACTCTGGTTTTTAACTGAGTGTGTAAAACAAAATAAGAAGACAGAATCTCTTTATTTATATTATAGACCGACTAACTATCCGCTGTTTGATAGAGAGTTTTCAATAGCAGAATGGAATGAAAATGTTGTCGATTTATTTATCGATAAAAAATTTTATAGCACTCTTCCAGAAGAAGAGAAAAAGGAACTTGGTAATACCATAATACAAACTTTTCAAGAAGGATTAATGTATACAGGCACCTTTGATGATTATACGAAAAAGATTGATTATATTCTTCAACAGCGTCCTGAATTTAAAAACTATATTCATTTTGATCGAAAAGAGTTTATATACGCACTAAGAAATCACCGATTAAATTATGCTCAATATCTTAAAGAATATCTCGATAAGAATGATCCTTTTATTAAATTAGGTTTTGCAATCATTGAAGATGACATTAAATATGTTGTTGATGAAGGAAAGAAAAACCCTGAACTCTTTACTCAAATTCTTATGGATACATCAACATTATCTGCATCTGGTTGTGATGAAGGGGTTATGCCTTTTGATATAAATACCTTTATTTTTAGTAATGGAAGTAAGAACTTAATTCTAGCGCTACTGGATAATAAACTAGTAAATACAAGTAATTATAAATGCAATGGATATAATTATTTGGCTGATGAACGTAGCAAAGAAAAAACCTGCTTTAGCTATTTACTCCGACATCTTGAATATAATCATGCCATCAAAAATAAAGATGATAAAAAAGAGATAGAGAAAAGAGTATTGAGTCAATTAATACAATGTGATGAGTGAGATTTTTTTGTCGTTTCTATTTCGTGTTTTCTTGGGGAAATATAGGCAGATAAATGTATAAATCTTTACTGTCTGTGATAATATCCCCCCTGAGTTGCGATAAGGCTCAGTGATGCTATGGATATTTATAAAATGAATATGTGTACATGACTGTGTGCAAACCTCGCGAGGTAAAGTGAGAACTTGTCGTAACGTACTGAATATAGATGAAATAAAAAGCTTACAAGTGATCTTGCGTGAGGGTCACCACTGTAAATAAGGATTTTAAATGCCAATTATTACTCTTCCTGACGGAAGCCAACGTCAATTTGAAAATGCAGTTTCTGTCATGGATGTCGCTGCAGATATCGGTCCTGGACTTGCGAAAGCATGTATTGCAGGCCGTGTTAATGGTGAGCTGGTGGATGCTTGTGAATTAATCGAACATGATGCGAATCTGGCGATTATCACCGCAAAAGATGATGAAGGTCTTGAGATTATTCGTCACTCTTGTGCCCACTTACTGGGACATGCAATTAAACAATTATGGCCACACACCAAAATGGCGATTGGTCCTGTTATTGAAAATGGATTCTACTACGATGTGGATTTAGACCACTCTCTAACACAGGAAGATTTAGACACTCTAGAAAAACGCATGCTAGAGTTGGCGAAAACAGATTATGACGTTATTAAAAAACGCGTAAGCTGGGCTGAAGCTCGTGAAACATTTGTTTCTCGTGGTGAAGACTATAAAGTTGCTATTCTTGACGAAAACATTAGCCAAGACTCTCAACCAGGTCTTTATCATCACCAAGAATATGTTGATATGTGCCGTGGGCCACACGTTCCAAACATGCGTTTCTGTCATAACTTTAAATTACAGAAAATCGCAGGTGCATATTGGCGCGGTAACAGCGATAATAAAATGCTACAACGCATTTATGGTACAGCTTGGGCTGATAAGAAACAGTTAAAAGCTTACTTAGATCGCTTAGAAGAAGCAGCTAAACGTGACCACCGTAAAATTGGTAAACAGCTTGATTTATATCATATGCAAGAAGAAGCGCCGGGTATGGCTTTCTGGCATAATGATGGCTGGACTATTTTCCGTGAGTTAGAAACATTTGTACGTTGTAAATTAAAAGAATATGATTACCAAGAAGTAAAAGGTCCATTTATGATGGATCGTGTTCTTTGGGAAAAAACAGGTCACTGGGAAAACTACAAAGAAAACATGTTCACAACATCTTCAGAGAATCGTGAATATTGTATTAAACCAATGAACTGTCCAGGTCACGTACAAATCTTCAAACAAGGTTTACGTTCTTACCGTGATTTGCCATTACGTATGGCTGAATTCGGTAGTTGCCATCGTAATGAACCATCAGGTGCATTGCATGGTTTAATGCGTGTTCGTGGCTTTACACAAGACGATGCGCATATCTTCTGTACTGAAGAACAAATTTTAAGTGAAGTAAATGACTGCATCAAATTGATTTATGATGTATATTCTACTTTCGGATTTGAAAAAATCGTTGTTAAGCTGTCTACTCGCCCAGAAAAACGTATCGGTGAAGATGCATTATGGGATATTGCTGAAGCAGACTTAGCAAAAGCCTTAACTGATAACAATATTGAATTTGAATATCAGCCAGGCGAAGGGGCGTTTTATGGCCCTAAAATTGAATTTACACTTTACGATTGTTTAGATCGTGCATGGCAGTGTGGTACAGTACAATTAGACTTCTCACTACCAGGTCGTTTAGGCGCATCTTATGTTGCCGAAAACAACGAGCGTAAAGTACCTGTTATGTTACACCGAGCAGTGCTAGGATCCTTAGAACGTTTTATTGGTATTCTGACAGAAGAATACGCAGGATTCTTCCCAACTTGGTTAGCACCACAGCAGGTTGTCGTGATGAATATCACGGATGGACAGGCTGATTATGTACAAAAACTCGTCAAAGAATTGCAAGATGCCGGAATTCGTGCAAAAGCAGACTTGAGAAATGAGAAGATTGGCTTTAAAATTCGTGAACATACTTTACGTCGTGTTCCGTACATGCTTGTCTGTGGCGATAAAGAAGTTGAATCAGGCAAAGTGGCGGTTCGTACTCGTCGAGGAAAAGACCTTGGCAGTATCGACGTTAACGAATTTAAAGAAAAGCTTCTGCAAGAAATTAGAAGCAGAAGTCTTCATCAGTTGGAGGAATAAGGTATTAAAGGCGGAAAAAGAATTCAATCAACGCGTCAGAATCGCATCAATGGTGAGATTCGCGCTCATGAAGTTCGTTTAACAGGTTTAGATGGCGAACAGATTGGAGTTGTTAGTCTGAAAGAGGCTCTTGAGAAAGCCGAGGAAGCAGGTGCTGATTTAGTAGAAATTAGTCCTAATGCCGAGCCGCCGGTTTGTCGTATTATGGACTACGGCAAATTCCTCTATGAGAAAAGTAAGACTCTCAAAGAACAGAAAAAGAAACAAAAAGTTATTCAGGTTAAGGAAGTTAAATTCCGTCCTGGTACAGATGAAGGCGACTATCAGGTCAAACTACGCAACCTGATTCGTTTTCTTGAAGATGGCGATAAAGCCAAAGTCACACTGCGTTTCCGTGGTCGTGAAATGGCACACCAACAAATCGGTATGGAAATGCTTAACCGTATCCGTGAAGATTTGGATGAACTGGCTGCTGTTGAATCTTTCCCTAATAAGATTGAAGGGCGTCAGATGATCATGGTGTTAGCGCCGAAGAAGAAATAGTCGGGCAATTCAAGTAATAGCGTCAGCCTTTAGAGGCTGATTGCTATTCGCCTTATTATTTTATGTTATTAACAATGCGAAGTGGATTATAGAAATGCCAAAGATTAAAACAGTACGCGGCGCAGCTAAGCGCTTTAAAAAAACTGCTGGTGGTGGCTTCAAGCGCAAGCATGCTAACCTCCGTCACATTCTGACTAAAAAATCAACTAAGCGTAAACGTCATTTACGTCCAAAAGGCATGGTCTCTAAAGGAGATTTAGGTCTGGTCGTAGCTTGCTTACCATACGCATAAGTATCACTTTTTTAACAGAATATAGACATTTAGGAGTTTAATATGGCTCGTGCTAAACGTGGTGTTATCGCCCGTGCTCGTCACAAGAAAATTTTAAAGCAAGCTAAAGGTTATTACGGTGCACGTTCACGTGTATATCGTGTAGCTTTCCAGGCTGTAATCAAAGCTGGTCAATATGCGTACCGTGACCGTCGTCAGAAAAAACGTCAGTTCCGTCAGCTGTGGATCGCGCGTATCAACGCAGCAGCTCGTCAGAACGGTATGTCTTATAGCCGTTTCATCAATGGTCTGAAAAAAGCATCCATTGAAATCGACCGTAAGATTCTGGCTGACATCGCTGTATTCGACAAAGTAGCATTCGCTGCTTTAGTTGAAAAAGCGAAAGGTGCTCTGGCTTAATTATTTATTAAGCAATGGAAGAGGGAGTTTTCTCCCTCTTTTATTTTGTCTAAATTTGTGGCTTAATGATATAAATTCAATAAGTTAATATTTTAAGAGACATTATTAATGTTAAATATCGCTTTTTTCCGTTTCTTTTTTTACTTTAGCGCCTAATTCTAGGGGGCTTTTGCGCGTAAGAAAAGAAACGAAAAGTAGCGCCTGAGCCTCCAATATGGAGGCTTTTTTGTTTTCAGATCCCAATACTGGGTTAGAAACCAAAAAGGGCAATTTTATTCGTCATCATTGATAACAACTAATAGACCTCATCAGGTCAAAGGAAGAGGAAACGATGCCACATCTCGCTGAACTCGTTGCTCAAGCTAAAGCAGCTATCGAAGAGGCACAGGATGTTGCTGCGCTGGATTCGGTTCGTGTTGAATACTTGGGGAAAAAAGGTCATTTAACGCTTCAGATGTCCACGCTGCGCGACTTACCCGCGGAAGATCGTCCAGCTGCAGGGGCTGTCATTAATCAGGCTAAACAAGAGGTTCAGCAAGCGCTGAATACTCGTAAAGATTATCTTGAATCAGCATTATTAAACGAACGTTTATCTGCTGAGAAAATCGATGTATCTTTGCCTGGTCGCCGTATTGAAAACGGTGGTCTACACCCAGTAACTCGTACAATTGAACGTATTGAAACTTTCTTTGGCGAATTAGGGTTTTCTGTAGAATCTGGCCCTGAAATTGAAGATGATTATCACAACTTTGATGCGTTGAATATTCCTGCACATCACCCAGCAAGAGCTGACCACGATACTTTCTGGTTTGATGCAAAACGTTTACTGCGTACACAAACATCAGGTGTGCAAATTCGTACCATGCAAGATAAACAGCCACCTATTCGCATCATCGCACCAGGTCGCGTATATCGTAATGACTACGATCAGACTCACACACCAATGTTCCACCAAATTGAAGGCTTAATTGTTGATAAAGACATTAGCTTTACCAATTTAAAAGGAACACTACACGATTTCCTGAAAAACTTTTTTGAAGAAGATATGGAAATTCGTTTCCGTCCTTCTTATTTCCCATTCACAGAGCCTTCAGCAGAAGTCGATGTAATGGGTAAGAATGGTAAATGGTTAGAAGTGTTGGGTTGCGGTATGGTTCACCCAAATGTATTGCGTAATGTAGGTATCGATCCTGAAGTTTATTCAGGTTTTGCGTTCGGTATGGGTATGGAACGTCTGACTATGTTACGTTACGGTGTCACTGATTTGCGTTCATTCTTCGAAAACGATCTTCGTTTCCTCAAACAGTTTAAATAAGGTGGGATTATCTCATGAAATTCAGTGAACTTTGGTTACGTGAGTGGGTAAACCCAGCGATTAGTAGCGAAGCGCTTTCTGAACAACTGACAATGGCTGGCCTTGAAGTTGACGGTGTTGAAGCTGTTGCCGGCGATTTTCACGGTGTGTTTGTAGGTGAAGTTGTTGAGTGTGGGCAACACCCTAATGCCGATAAATTACGTGTAACGAAAGTTAACGTAGGCGGTGATAGATTACTCGATATCGTTTGTGGTGCACCTAACTGCCGTCAAGGTCTAAAAGTTGCGGTCGCAACAGTTGGTGCTGTATTACCAGGCGATTTCAAAATTAAAGCAGCAAAACTGCGTGGCGAACCGTCCGAAGGTATGCTGTGCTCATTTTCTGAATTAGCTATTTCAGAAAATCATGAAGGTATTATTGAATTACCTGCTGATGCACCTATTGGCATGGATATTCGTGAATACTTAAAATTAAATGATAATGCGATTGAAATTAGCATTACACCAAACCGTGCAGATTGCTTAGGTATTTTAGGTGTTGCTCGTGATATCGCTGTTATCAACAAAATGGAATGCCAAGTACCTGATATGTCGCCTGTTGCGGCAACTTCATCAGCAACATTCCCTGTACGTGTTGAAGCACCAGAAGCATGTCCACGTTATCTAGGTCGTGTTTTCACCAATATGAATGTGAAAGCAAAAACACCTTTATGGATGCAAGAAAAGTTACGCCGTGGTGGCATTCGTTCTATTGACCCAATTGTTGATATTACCAACTTAATTCTACTTGAAATGGGTCAACCGCTACACGCATTCGATCTTGATCGCGTTGAAGGTGCTGTTGTTGTTCGTATGGGTAAAGATGGTGAGAAACTGACTTTACTTGATGGCAATGAAATCACATTAAAAGATGATGTATTAGTTATTGCTGACGAAAAACAAGCATTGGGTATGGCAGGTATTTTCGGTGGTGAATCATCAGGTGTTAATGAAGATACGAAAAATGTCTTCTTAGAGTGTGCATTCTTCTCTCCATTATCCATCACAGGCCGCGCACGTCGTTATGGCTTACATACTGATGCTTCTCATCGTTTTGAGCGTGGCGTTGATTCTGAGCTGCAATACAACGCAATTGAGCGTGCAACTAAATTACTGCTAGAAATTTGCGGTGGTGAAGTTGGTGAAGTGATTGATGTAACCAATAAAGCACATTTACCAAATATTGCACCAGTCAAACTAACACGTAAAAAATTAGACCGTTTATTAGGTCACGTGATTGATGATGCACAAGTTCTGGACTCATTAACCCGCCTAGGTTTCAAAGTTTCTGTTGAAAATGACGGTTGGTTAGCAACAGTTCCTTCATGGCGTTTCGATGTTCAAATCGAAGAAGATCTAATTGAAGAAGTTGCACGCATTTATGGCTACAACAATATTCCAGATGTACCATTACGCGCTGATTTAGTGATGACCAATCATCGCGAAGCAAACTTATCATTAAAACGCGTTAAAACAATGCTAGTAGACAATGGCTTCCAAGAAGCAATTACTTATAGTTTTGTTGATCCTAAGATCCAATCTTTATTACATCCAAATGAAGAAGCATTAATTCTGCCTAATCCAATTTCAGCGGATATGTCAGCAATGAGACTGTCTCTATTAACCGGATTATTGACTACAACTGTATATAATCAGAACCGTCAACAATCTAGAGTTAGGTTATTTGAAGCAGGTCTGCGTTTTGTTCCTGATAATCAAGCAGAATATGGAATACGTCAGGAACTTATGTTAGCTGGTGTGATCGCGGGCAACCGTTATGAAGAACATTGGAGTTTAGATAAGCAAACTGTTGATTTCTTTGATTTGAAAGGTAATATTGAATCAATTCTGGAATTGACAGGCCAGCTAGATGAAATTACATTTAAACCAGCTAGTCATTCAGCACTTCATCCGGGACAAAGTGCTGGGATTTATCTGAGAAATGAATATATTGGCTGTATTGGCGTTGTTCATCCAGAGCTTGAACGTAAACTTGACTTAAACGGTCGTACGGTAGTATTCGAAATACGTTGGAATGCAATTGCAAATCGCAGTTTACCACAAGCAAAAGCAATTTCTCGTTACCCTTCGAATCGTAGAGATATCGCTGTAGTTGTTCCGAATGATGTTGCTGCAGAAGATATTTTAGCCGAATGTAAGAAAGTTGGCGGAAATCAAATAGTTGGCATAAACTTATTTGACGTGTATTGTGGTAAGGGAGTAGCAGAGGGCTATAAAAGCCTCGCTATTAGCATAATCTTGCAGGATATCGAGCATACACTGGAAGAAGATGAGATTGCTGCAACAGTGAGTAACTGTGTAGCAGCATTGAAACAGCGATTCCAAGCATCCTTGAGGGACTAGACCTATGGCGCTTACAAAAGCTGAAATGGCAGAAAATCTGTTTGAAAAACTTGGTGTTAGCAAACGCGATGCAAAAGACCTTGTAGAATCCTTTTTTGAGGAAGTGCGTCGTTCTCTTGAAAATGGGGAACAGGTGAAGCTGTCTGGATTCGGAAACTTTGACCTACGTGATAAAAATCAGCGCCCAGGTCGTAATCCGAAAACTGGGGAAGACATTCCTATTACAGCTCGCCGTGTTGTTACTTTCCGCCCAGGACAAAAGTTAAAAAGCCGGGTTGAAAGCGCAACACCAAAAGAATAAGATTTAAAAACATCCAAAACGGCTTTCTTTGAAAGCCGTTTTTTTATCGCTTTTATTTGTATCTGATTTTGATGATAGTCGTATTGGGATGTTTATATTTATCAATATAGTCTGAATAGATATTTCTATTTGGACGGTATATTTTTATTTTCTAATTATCTTTCCTTTTTATTCTCATTTCTTATTTTGACTCTTCCTTTTTATCTCTTATTTGCATCAATACTGTGATAGTTAATCCTAGTTTTTTTCTTCATTATTAGAGACAAACTTGCATGTTCTCAATTTAGTTTTTCATCATTGAGTGTGAACATGTTATGTTGCTAAAAAATGACTTTATAAATAAAAATAGTAAAAACCGTTGTTGCATGGATAGGGAACGAAATGAATAAAGAAGTTAATCCTCTGATTAAATTTACCAAGAGACAACGCATTGGCGACAGAAAAAAACTGTTTCTAATGGCACTAGTATTATGTTTCTTATTTATTTTTTCCCTCTCTGTCGGCGAGATTTCGTTATTCCCACATCAATGGTTAACAGATGAAGCCTATTTATTTGTTTGGCAGATCCGTTTACCCAGAATACTTGCTGTCGTGACTGTTGGTGCAAGTTTGGCAATTGCGGGCGCTATTATGCAGGCTCTGTTCCAAAATCCACTTGCAGAGCCCGGGTTATTAGGAGTAAGCAGTGGTGCGGGAGTGTGTGTTGTATTACTTATTGTTTTACAAATAGGCTTAAGCGCTTGGTTAATAAGTAGTGCGGCGATATTTGGTGCATTAGGAATTACTATTTTATTAATGTTTTTTACTCGAATTAAAAAGCTGTCTAATGCTCAGTTATTATTAATTGGTGTGGCATTAGGCGTTATGGCGAGTGCAATAATGACTTGGTTGGTTTACTTCAGCTCAGCTTTGGATTTAAGGCAATTAATGTATTGGCTGATGGGGAGTTTTAGCGGTATTGATTGGCGTCATCAAATCTTATTTTGGGCTCTTATGCCTATTCTCTTGATCCTTATTCTACAAGCTGATGTTCTTAATTATTTATCTTTAGGTTCATTTAGAGCAAAACAATTAGGCATATCCGTTAATCAATGGCGAAATTGGTTTATTTTAGCCGTTGGGTTATTGATAGGGCTGAGCGTTGCTTTAGCGGGGGCTATCAGTTTTGTAGGGCTTGTTGTACCGCATTTATTAAGATTATCTGGGCTAACCCATTATAAAACGTTACTACCCGCGTGTGCGCTTGCTGGTGGCGTATTGTTATTGCTTGCTGATCTGCTATCTCGCTTGATTTTAAATGGTGCAGAAGTTCCGATAGGTGTGATTACAGCAACGCTTGGTGCACCTTTATTTATTTGGTTATTGGCAACCAAAGAGATGGGGCGTTTGTAATATGGCGTTACTTAAACTTAATAATTTAAGTGTTGATGATCGACTTAACGCATTTACAGAGCAAGTAAGTTATGGCGAGCGTATCCATTTAATTGGTGCTAATGGCGCAGGAAAAAGTACGCTTTTAATGGCGATAGCAGGAGAGTTTTCGTTTAGAGGAGAAATCATTCTAAACGAAACTTCAATAAGACATTATAAATATGATGATCTTTCTAGAATGCAGAGCATTGTTATACAACAATTGGAAGCTTTGTCATTTATGCCTGTTTTTCATTATCTCTCGCTATATCATAAATTGTCGAAAATGGATATTCAGCAGTTAAATATGCTGTTAAGTGATTTTAAAATTGACAAGTTATTGTCAAAAAATATTCATCATTTATCGGGAGGCGAATGGCAGAGGGTCAGAATTGTTGGCGCATTTATCCAATTATGGTCAAGTTATGATTTAAAAGGGAAATTAATGTTACTTGATGAACCAACTAATAATTTAGATGTCGTACAGTTGGCGATTTTGGACAAGTGGGTTGATAAGTTTTGCCAACAAGGTGGCGCCGTTATTATGAGTACGCATAATTTGAATCATTCCTATCAAAAAGCAGACAGAGTTTGGCTCATAAAAAATGGATATTTGGTTAATTCTGGCGCATCTGCACTCTTATTGGACGAAAAATTATTATCAACTACATTTAATACAAATATCAAGTGCATCAATGATGTTGATCATATTGATTGGCTGGTTTTGCAATAATATGACTGTTGTTAAGCTTATCCCCAAGTAATTATTAAGGTTTTTTTAATGTTTTCTTAATAAGACGGATGTCGGTGAACAATAGTTTGTATATAATTGTTTTTATTCATTCATTAATTAGGCTACATTTTTATGAGTCACTTCCTTCCTTTCTCTCGCCCTGCGATTGGCGATGAAGAAATCAAAGCCGTTGAGGATGTACTGCGTTCAGGTTGGATTACAACAGGTCCTCAAAACCATCAATTAGAGCAAGATTTTTGTGAAAAATTTGGTAGCAAACACGCTATCGCAATCTGCTCTGCCACTGCGGGTATGCATGTTGTTTTAATGGCGATGGGAATTGGCGCTGGTGATGAAGTTATCACACCATCACAAACTTGGGTTTCAACGATGAATATCATTACGTTACTTGGTGCAGAGCCTGTAATGATTGATGTTGACCGTGATACTTTGATGGTGAGTGCAGAAGATGTCAAAAAAGCGATTACACCTAGAACAAAAGCAATTATTCCGGTTCATTATGCCGGTGCGCCTTGCGATCTTGATGCCTTAAGAAAGGTTGCAGAAGAGGCGGGAATTCCTCTGATTGAAGATGCTGCACATGCTATTGGTACTCGCTATAAAAATGAATGGATTGGTGAAAAAGGAACCTCTATTTTCTCTTTCCACGCAATTAAGAACGTAACTTGTGCAGAGGGCGGATTGGTTGTTACTGATAATGACGAATTAGCTAATAGAGTACGTTGCTTAAAATTCCATGGTTTAGGGGTTGATGCCTTTGATAGACAAATTCAAGGTCGTAAGCCTCAAGCAGAAGTTGTTGAACCTGGCTACAAATACAACTTATCTGATATTCATGCAGCGATTGCTGTGGTGCAATTAGGGCGTTTAGATGAAATGAATGCTAAACGTGCTGAGTTAGTTGCACTGTATCGTGAAAAGCTCAAAGATTCTCCATTAGAAATGTTGAGTGTCCCTGAATATTCACATTTGCATGCAAATCACCTATTTATGGTGAGAGTCGATAAAAATGCCTGTGGCATCGATCGTGATGCCTTTATGGAGAAATTGAAGCAAAAAGACATTGGTACAGGGCTTCATTTCCGTGCTGCGCACACACAAAAATATTATCGTGAGCGCTATCCTGCTTTATCCCTTCCTCAATCAGAATGGAACTCTGCAACGTTATGCTCGCTGCCGCTGTTTCCTGATATGAGTAATGAAGATGTTATTCGCGTTGTAGATGCGATCAATGAAATTCTTTCGGAGCATATTTAAGTGTCAACATTTGATGAAATCAAGAAAGTATCGGTTGTAATCCCCGTTTATAACGAGGAAGAGAGCCTTCCTCAGCTTTTAGAACGTACAATTAAGAGCTGTAAACAATTAAAACAAGAATATGAACTGATCCTTGTTGATGATGGTAGTAGTGACAATTCAGCTAAGATGTTAGAAGAAGCGGCTGCAATTGAAGAAAATCACGTTATTGCAATTATTTTAAACCGTAATTACGGTCAACACTCCGCAATTATGGCGGGTTTTAATCAGGCTGATGGTGATTTAGTGATCACATTGGATGCTGATTTACAAAACCCACCTGAAGAGATCCCAAGACTTGTCACGACGGCTGAAGAAGGGTATGACGTTGTCGGGACTCGCCGCCGTAATCGTCAAGATTCATGGTTTCGCAAAACGGCTTCAAAAATGATCAACTCAATGATCACTAAAGCAACGGGTCGCTCTATGGGAGACTACGGTTGCATGTTACGTGCTTATCGTCGCCACATTGTTGAAGCGATGTTACAGTGTCACGAAAGAAGTACGTTTATTCCCATTCTTGCGAACACATTCGCTCGTCGTACTATTGAAATCGATGTTGCTCACGCAGAGCGTGAATATGGCGATTCAAAATACAGCTTTTTAAAGCTTATTAATTTAATGTACGACCTATTAACTTGTCTTACCACAGCGCCATTACGTTTATTAAGCATTGTCGGCAGTGTTATCGCTGTTTCTGGCTTTGTTTTAGCATTACTTCTTATCGTTTTGCGTATTATTTTCGGTGCAATGTGGGCCGCTGAAGGTGTATTCACACTTTTCGCAATCTTATTTATGTTTATCGGTGCGCAGTTCGTTGCAATGGGCTTATTAGGTGAATATATAGGCCGGATTTATAATGATGTAAGAGCGCGTCCTCGGTATTTTATCCAAAAAGTGGTTGGCGTTAATAAACCCAACGAAGATCAGGAAAAAGACTAATGAAAGCAATAGTATTTGCCTATCACGATATTGGCTGTGTTGGTTTAAAAGCACTTGAAAAAGCAGGTTATGATATTCAGGCTGTATTTACCCACACTGACGATCCTAATGAAAATCATTTCTTCTCATCTGTTGCTCGCGTGAGTGCAGAAATGGGATTGACAGTATTTGCACCTGAAAATGTCAATCACCCATTGTGGATTGAACGTATTCGTGAAATGAAACCTGATGTCATTTTTTCTTTCTATTATCGTCACATGTTAAGTGATGAGATCCTGAATTTGGCACCTAAAGGCGCATTTAATTTACACGGCTCTTTATTACCAAAATACCGTGGTCGCGCACCAATTAACTGGGCGATTGTGAATGGTGAAACAGAAACGGGTGTTACTCTGCATAAAATGACAGCGAAAGCTGATGCGGGTGATATCGTAGCCCAAGAAAAAGTTATTATTGCAGATAATGATACCTCTCTGATTTTACATGAAAAAGTAAGAGAAGCCGCTGATAAGTTACTTTCTAGCGCATTACCACATATTGCATCAGGTGATTATTCAACAACTGCACAAGATGAAAGCCAAGCAACGTATTTTGGCCGTCGTTGCGCTGATGATGGTTTAATCGATTGGAATGCAGATGCAAAAACAGTCCACAACTTAGTGCGTGCTGTTACAGAACCATACCCAGGTGCATTTACTTTCTTAGGTGAACGTAAAATGATTATCTGGCGTTCACGCGCTGTTGCTGATAATCAAGGTAAACGTCCGGGTACTGTTATTTCAACAGAGCCTTTAGTGATTGCGTGTGCGAAAGGTGCAATTGAAGTTGTTACTGGTCAAAGTGAAAATGGTCTTTATGTTCAAGGAAGTCGTTTAGCGGCTGAAATGGGTATTGTGACTGATGTTCTCGTTGGACCAAAAGCAACTGCACAAGTTAAACGTCGCAAACGTGTTCTGATTTTAGGTGTGAATGGCTTTATTGGTAACCATCTAACAGAACGTCTATTAAAAGATGATAACTATGATATCTATGGTATGGATATCGGTTCTTCTGCAATTGAACGCTTTATTGGAAATCCACGTTTCCACTTTATTGAAGGTGACGTGAGTATTCATACAGAATGGATTGAATACCATATTAAAAAATGTGACGTTATTCTGCCATTAGTTGCTATTGCAACACCAATTGAATATACCCGTAATCCATTACGTGTATTTGAATTAGACTTTGAAGAAAACTTAAAAATTGTACGTTATTGTGTTAAATATAATAAACGTATTATTTTCCCATCCACATCAGAAGTTTATGGCATGTGTGATGATAAAGAATTTGACGAAGATAATTCACGTCTGATTGTTGGTCCAATCAATAAACAACGTTGGATTTACTCTGTATCTAAACAGTTATTAGACCGAGTTATTTGGGCTTATGGTGCCAAAGAAGGTCTGAAATTTACATTGTTCCGTCCATTTAACTGGATGGGCCCTCGTTTAGATAACTTAAATTCAGCACGTATCGGTAGCTCTCGTGCAATCACACAATTAATTCTGAACTTAGTTGAAGGTTCACCAATTAAATTGGTTGATGGTGGTGAGCAAAAACGTTGTTTCACTGATATCAATGACGGTATTGAAGCTTTATTCCGTATTATTGAAAACCGTGATAACAAATGTGATGGTCAAATTATTAATATCGGTAACCCAACTAACGAAGCAAGCATTCGCGAATTAGCAGAAATGCTGTTAGATTGCTTCGAAAAACATGAGTTACGTGGTCATTTCCCTCCATTTGCAGGCTTCAAGAAAATTGAAAGTAGCAGTTACTATGGTAAAGGCTACCAAGATGTTGAACACCGTAAGCCAAGCATTAAAAATGCAGAGCGTTTATTGGATTGGAAACCAAGTATTGAAACTCGCCAAACAGTAGAAGAAACATTAGATTTCTTCTTACGTGGTGCAGTTGAAGAATTAGGCACTAAATAGGAATAAATAATGAAGAAAGTTGGTTTGAGAGTTGATGTGGATACTTATCAAGGAACGAAACAAGGTATTCCACAACTGCTGGATGTATTTGCCAGACATAACATTCATGCCAGCTTCTTCTTTAGTGTTGGTCCAGATAATATGGGGCGCCATTTATGGCGCCTTTTAAAGCCAAAATTTTTATGGAAAATGCTGAGATCGAATGCTGCATCACTTTATGGCTTAGATATTTTATTAGCAGGAACAGCATGGCCGGGCAAAAAAATTGCTAAAAATTTAGGTTATTTGATGAAAGAAGCCCAAGATGCGGGACATGAAGTTGGCTTGCATTCATGGGATCATCAAGGTTGGCAGGCAAAAGTCGGGCGTTGGTCAACAGAAGAATTAATGCAACAAGTTCGTTTAGGTGTTGAAGCACTGGAAAAAGCACTTGAAAACCCTGTAAAATGTTCGGCAGTTGCTGGATGGCGAGCAGATGAACGCGTATTAACAGTTAAAGAAACTTTTCAATTCGATTACAATAGCGATTGTCGAGGAACGCATCCTTTTAGACCTATTTTAGAAAATGGTTCTATCGGTACGGTGCAAATTCCAGTAACATTACCAACTTATGATGAAGTGGTTGGTACAAAGGTAAAGGATGAAGATTTTAATCAATTTATTATTGATGAAATCAAAAAAGACAGTGGAATACCTGTTTATACTATCCACACCGAAGTTGAAGGAATGTCAAAAGCCGCTCAATTTGAGCAGTTACTGGCAATGATTGCAAATGAAGGCATCGAATTCTGTCCGTTAAGCGATTTATTACCACAAGATAAAGAAACGCTTCCGATGGGTAAAGTTGTTCGATCTGACTTTCCAGGTCGAGAAGGCTGGTTAGGGTGCCAACAAGAGGTCTAACGAAACTATGTTGAATAACCGGGCGAGTAAAATCGGGGCCATCCTCTTGGCTCTTTTTTTTGTTCTTACCTACTTATTTCCATTGAACAGCCGGTTATTATGGCAACCAGATGAAACCCGTTATGCGGAAATTAGCCGTGAAATGGTGGTGAGCGGGAACTGGATTGTTCCTCATATGCTCGATATTCGCTATTTTGAGAAACCCGTAGCAGGTTATTGGATCAATAATGTTAGCCAATTAATTTTTGGTCATACCAACTTTGCTGTGCGTTTTGGCTCTGTTATTTCTATTCTCTTAAGCACATTACTTGTCTATTTATTGGCAAGAATGATGTGGCGTAACCGCCAAGTCGCTTTTGTTTCTAGTTTAATCTATTTGTCCATGTTCTTAGTGTTTAGCGTAGGCACTTACAGTGTATTAGATCCTATGTTGGCACTTTGGGTTACCGCCAGTATGGTTTGCTGTTTTTGGGCACTTAAAGCCACCACAGTCAAAACACGAATATTGGCGTGGATAACATTAGGGCTTGCCTGTGGTATGGCATTTATGACCAAAGGATTTTTAGCATTAGCTATTCCGGTCATTGTCATGATACCTATCACACTGTATCAAAAACAATTTACGCAAATGTTGCTCTATGGCTTACTTGCCGTATTTAGTGCAGCATTAATCAGTTTGCCATGGGCATTAGCTGTGGCAAAAGCAGAACCTGATTATTGGCATTACTTCTTCTGGGTTGAACATATTCAGCGTTTTTCGGGTGAAGATGCTCAGCATAGTTCTCCATTTTGGTACTATATCCCCGTTGTTTTATTAGGTGTGATCCCTTGGCTTGGACTACTCCCAGGCGCATTAATGGGAGCTTGGAAGAAAAGACGTAAACGTCCGGAATTATTCTTCTTATTATGCTGGTTTGTCGTTCCGTTCTTATTTTTTAGTATTGCGAAAGGTAAGTTACCGACTTATATGTTGCCATTTATGGCACCACTAGCAATGTTAATGGCGAAATATGGCGTAGATTGCGCCCGTAAATTTAGAATGAAAGCGCTACGTATTAACGGTTATATTAATATCTTTATTGGTGTTGCTGTTGTTATCGCTATTTTAGTTATCCAACTCGCTTCTTCAAAACCTATTTATATGCCATATGAATGGTCTAAATGGGTATTAGCTATAGTGGCATTCTCATTATGGGGCATTATTGGTTATCTTTGCTCTACACTTAATGGAAAACACTGGTTATGGGCGGCATCTTGTTCATTAGGCGTAAGCTTATGTATCGGCCAAGCAATACCGAATAGCAGCGTAGATAGCAAATTACCTCAAGAGTTTATTCGCCAAAATATAGAGACGTTAAACACAAGCAAATACATTGTGAGTAATAGTGTAGGTATTGGCGCGGGATTAGCGTGGGAATTACAACGTAGCGATATCTATCTTTATGAAAGAACTGGCGAATTAACTTATGGTGTTGAAGAGTATCCAGATTCTCAGCATAAATTAATTAAACCTGATAATTTTGCTCAGTGGTTAGAAGAAGCAAGAAAAGAAGGTCGTGTTTCAGTTATTATTACGTTTAAAGATCCTAAGAAATTAGCACAATTGCCAAGACCTGAAGAGCTGGTGACAAACCATCGAGTTGCTATTTTAACTTATGAGAAGCGTAATTAATGTCATTTGTTTTATTGCTAATCGTGAGTTTTTTGACCTGCATAGGACAGGTGTGTCAAAAACAAGCGGTGGTTAGTTGGCAAAGTGACTCATTAACAAAAGCCAGAAAAACAATTTTCTGGCTTTTTGTTGCCATTGCAATGCTTGGTTTGGGGATGCTTTTTTGGTTACGGTTATTACAAATTCTTCCGCTAAGTATTGCTTATCCTATGTTAAGCATCAATTTTATTGTGGTGACATTAATTGGTCAGTTTGTTTATAAAGAGCCTGTTAATGTGAAACATTGGATTGGTATCGCGTCAATTATGGTCGGCATTGTATTAATGAGTATGCAAGCATGAAAGGCTATTTATGGGCAATTGGAAGCGCGCTATTAGTGACAGTCGCTCAATTGTTGTTAAAGTTTGGCATGTCTGAACTACCAGAGCTACAGCTAGAAAAACAATGGTTTGATTTCACATGGTTATGGGCGAATATAACGCCACTTGCTATCGTGTTTGCTGGTCTTGTAGGCTATGTCCTTTCTATGGTTTGCTGGCTATTCACTTTGCGCACCATTCCTCTAAATAAAGCCTATCCCCTGATCAGTTTGAGCTATGTGTTTGTTTATATTCTTGCGGTGATGTTACCTTGGTTTCAAGAAACACCATCATGGACAAAAACAGCAGGTGTGGCGTTTATCATGGTCGGTGTTTGGTTAATAAGCCAAAAAACGAAAGAGACACAATCACACTAACTTAATGATTATAAAATTTATTTTCTGATCCTTGTTGTTAATTGTGCGATTTATTCTACTAATCATCACTCATTCATCTTCAATAACTTGTTTTTGCTTAAAAAAGCAGATAGATTTTAAAATCTATGGTAACAATAATGGTGGATATAATGAGAAAGTCTGTTTTCTATCCTTTCTTACTCTGTATTATTCTGCTGGCTGGGTGTTCATCTAGCCCGTCGAAGCGTATTCCACCAGCACCTCCCTTAAAGACACAACTTTCCGATCCTATCATGGTGATAGTGCAATTGAAGTCGCAACTTGAGCAATGGTATGGCACGCCATATAGCTATGGTGGAATGACACCTTCTGGCATTGATTGCTCAGGTTTTGTGTATAAAACCTACAGTGATCGTTTTGATATAAAACTTCCACGAATGACCATTGATCAAACCAAATATGGTACACAAATTAGTAAAAGTGATTTAATGCCGGGTGATTTGGTTTTCTTCAAAACTGGCGGTGGTGAGAATGGGCTTCATGTCGGTATTTATGATACTGATAATACATTTATCCACGCATCAACTAGCAAAGGGGTAACTCGTTCATCCCTTGATAATGTCTATTGGAAAAAAACATTCTGGCAAGCTCGCCGATTGTAGTTTCGTGCCATTTAACAGCCTAATATATTGAGAGTTATGCTATCTTATACCTTATTTTCTTCATATAGGTATTCCTTATGTCAGGCAAATTGCGTCTGTTAATTTCCGAGTCTTATGATCCTTGGTTTAACCTTGCTGTTGAAGAGTGTATTTTTAGACAAATGCCCGCTGATCAACGTGTGCTTTTCCTTTGGCGTAACGATAATACGGTGGTTATTGGTCGAGCACAAAATCCGTGGAAAGAGTGTAATACTCGTAAAATGGATGAAGATGGTGTGAAATTAGCCCGTCGCTCAAGTGGTGGTGGTGCAGTTTTTCATGATCTTGGTAATACCTGTTTTACCTTTATGGCGGGAAAGCCAGAGTATAATAAAACGATATCAACACAAATTATTCTTGATGGATTATTAAAGGCAGGCATTAACGCTACGGCGTCAGGGCGTAATGATTTAGTGGTTCCCCAAGATGATGGTGAAAGAAAGGTTTCAGGTTCAGCCTATAAAGAGACTAAAGATCGTGGTTTCCATCATGGTACATTATTAATAAATGCTAACTTATCTAGATTAGCTAATTATCTCAATCCAGATCCGAAAAAACTTCAAGCTAAAGGGATCACTTCTGTACGCTCCCGAGTAGCTAATTTAGTCGAGCTCAAACCGGATATTACCCACGAAAAACTCTGTGAAACTATCACTGAAAGCTTTTTTGAATACTATGGTGAGCGAGTAGAAGCGGAGATTATATCACCACAAAAACTACCTGATTTACCTGGTTTTGAGGAAACATTCGCTAAGCAAAGTAGTTGGGAATGGAATTTTGGGCAAGCTCCTGCATTTTCACATCTTTTAGATAACCGTTTTAAATGGGGTGGTGTTGAGCTGCATTTTGATATTGAGCGTGGCAATGTTATTAGAAGCCAAATATATACAGACAGTTTAGATCCCGCACCATTAGAAGCATTATCCGAGATGTTGGTAGGGCAGCGTTATACACCTGAGTCTCTAAAAGGGCTTATTGAGCAACTTATTGTGCTTTATCCTAATAATAAAATAGAGCTTAATGAGCTTCAAGAATGGCTTGTTGCAGCGATAGCGTAATTTTTATCAATACTAGAGAATAATAAAAAACAAAAACCAGCTAAAAGAGCTGGTTTTTTTCATGAAGAATAATGTGATGTGAAATTGATTAGTGATTTTCACATGACATAAAGCAATGAGTGTCTGGCATTTTGCCATTTTCTCTAAATTTAGCGGGTGTAGTATTGAAATGCTTTTTAAAGATACGTGTAAATGTTGCTTGAGAGCTAAAGCCATACATTAAAGCGATATCTAAAATAGACATATCTTTTTCTTGTAATGATTTAGCCGCTTCTAATAAGCGACGTTTACGAACATATTCGCCTAATGTACAACCTTTAAAATCTTTAAAAATGCGTTGCAAGTGCCACTTCGAGTAGCCGCTTTTGTTTGCAATCGTATCGATTTTTATACCTTCGTTACGTTGTAACTGGGTTTCTAACCATTTCAGAATATCATTAACGACATTTTCAGCCATAAAACCTCCCACAAAAATGGTGGGGACACAGTGCCCAAGTAAATAGAATAGTAACGTATGTTATTTATAATCTATTTTAAGCATGGGGAGAATAACAGGTAGGCAAAAAGTGCTTTTCGTGATTGATAATCATTATCACAACGATAGGTGAAGCTTATATAGCTCAAGTAAGCTTCAGTTTATTGAATCTTTATGATTAAAAATGTTATTTTGTATGACTTTTACTTTGTTGAATTTATTGATTTATTTTTTCAACTTAATAGCTCTGTTATACCTTTTATTTTTAGCTTTGTTATGTTTTTTTGTGCGAAATAAAAGCTAATCATTGATTAAGATGTATTTTAAAGTCAATTTATTTGACTAAGTGTTGAAAAAGTAAAATAAGATTTATTAATCAATTAGTGTGGGGTTATCTTCATTATTTTATTTTCAATTGATCAGTTTATTGAGAATAAATTTACTAATTCACCCCTTAAAAATAAAGCTAAGAGGTGATTTAGTAAAAATAACCATGGTGAACATTTTTTAAGGACGTAGAAAAACTTGAGGATATAAATGTTCTGGATGAGCATTAACACTCACATCCGCGCCATACCATTTTTGAATATTCTCCGTTGTTAGTACATTGTGTGGTGTACCTTCACAAACTAACTTTCCTTGATGCAGTAATAAAATTCTATCAGCATAAAGAGACGCCAAATTAAGATCATGCAAAACACAACACACCATAAGATTTTGTGTTTTTGCTAATTGCTTTAATAAACGTAAGCTATGTTGCTGGTGGTAAAGATCAAGTGCGGAGGTCGGCTCATCAAGGAATAAGACAGCTTCTTGTGGCATAGGGTGCCATAATTGCGCTAGAACTCTAGCAAGCTGTACTCGCTGTTGCTCACCGCCCGATAATTGGCGATAGTCTCTATCCTTAAATTTTAAACAGTCCGTTTGAAGCAGTGCAGTCTCAATCGCAATTTTCTTATGTTGCTGTCCATGGGGAGTTCTTCCCATAGCGACCACTTCTTCTACTGAAAATGAAAATGAAAGCTGACTGTTTTGTCGCATAACAGCGCGGTTTTGTGCTAATTGTTGGCTATTCCATTGTGAATACGATTTTTGTTTAAAATAACACTGACCTTGCGTTGGTGTTGTATAGCCTGTTAATAAGCGCAATAGTGATGATTTACCTGCACCATTAGGACCAATAATGGTTACCAATTCCCCAGCATTAAGTGAAAGTGACACATCATCAATAATGGTTTTGTTGCCAATTTGGTATGTTAAATTATTTCCATAGAGCAATGGCGTATTTTGTTTTTCAATCATGACATTCTTCCTGCGGGTTGTCGTAAGATCAGCCAAAGGAAATAAGGGCCACCAATTAATCCAGTAATGAGCCCCACAGGGATTTCAGCTGGAGATACCAGCGTTCGTGATAATGTGTCAGCAGCGAGTAACAGTGTTGCACCACCTAAAATGGTGGCAGGTAATAGCCATACATGATTACTACCAATACGCATACGAATAAGGTGTGGAACGACAAGCCCAATAAATCCAATAACACCACTCAGTGCAACAGCACAACCAATTAAGATGGCGCTAAGAAGTAACAAAATAAACTTAGTTCTTCTTACATTTAGTCCTAAGTAATGCGCTTCTTCATCACCAAGTTGTAATAGATTTAATTTATGGCTTTGCCAACATGCCAAAATGCTGACAGGAATGATCACAAGGGTAGCAATAGATAAGGTTTTCCAGTCAATCTGGCTTAATGAACCCATCATCCAAAGAGAAAATTGACGTAATTGTTGGTCAGTGCTGATGTAACTTAATACACCAATAAAGGACATACAAAGTGCATTGATAGCGATACCAGCAAGCAATAACCGCGCTAAATTACCATCACTCAATTGATGTAATGAGAAAATAATCATAGCCACAATTAAACCACCAACAAAGGCGGCGACAATGTGGCTGTAGAATGCAAAGGCTGGCGAAAAAGAGAACGGTAGAATAATAACGATAGCAACCATTAGTGCTGCACCGCTACTAATACCCAGTAAACCGGGATCAGCTAATGAATTTCTAAATAACCCCTGCATTATTGCGCCGGATATTGCTAAAGCGCCTCCAACAAGAATGGCTAATAATACGCGAGGTAAACGGATATCTAGCCAAATTTGCCATTCCATATCATCAAAAGAGCTATTCCATAATGTATGAAACGAAAGGGCCAATGCACCGCTATTCACAGAAATTAATGTAACAGTAGTGAGCAAAAAGAGTAAGACTAGAATACTCACCCACGGTGAACGAAAACGAGACATTATTGCTCCAACGCTTGACGAATTTGATGCATGACTTCTGGTGTTGAAAGGGTAAAGCCTAATAAACCCATATCATCAACAACAACATAATGCTTATTTTTACCCGCAGGTGTGTATTTTATACCGGGTAATTCCCATAGCTTTTCAATTCCACCAATGCCTTTAATACCTTCTTTGGTTACAAGCAAAATATCAGGTTGGCTTGCAATAACACCTTCTTGAGAAAGTGGGCGATAGCTTGTAAATCCTTGCATGGCATTTTTACCACCAACCAGTGAAATAATGGTATCTGCGGCAGTATCTTGACCAGCGGCCATTGGAATAACACCGCCATGACTCATGATATAAATGATTTTCTTATCGATAGGAGTGGTTGAAATTTGCTTGATAGAGAGAGCGAGTTTCTCTTTTAGTTGATTGCCTTCTTGTTCTTTATTTAACACAGTCGCAATGGTGTCTATTTTTTCATTAATGGCTTCTAATGAATGTGTACCTGTAATTGTTTTCACAGCGACTCCGGCTTCTTTAATACGGCGTAATGCCAAAGAAGGGCGAGCTAATTCGCTGGTAATGATCAATGTTGGTTTGACAGATAAGATCCCTTCAGGATTTAGCATGCGCATATAACCTACATCAGGAAGTGTTTTCACTTGTTCAGGAACTAAGCTGGTACTGTCTCTTGCAATAATCTGCTCACCTGCACCTAATGCGAAAACAATTTCTGTAATATCACCACCAATAGTAACGATGCGTTCATTGGCTGAAGTGATGAAAGACATTACGCTACACAGGATCAAAAGAAGCCATTTTTTCATTAAATCATTCTCCGATTAGGCGATTTTAGTGAGAGTATTCACTTGTTCACGCCATTGTAGTTGCTCGGCAGTACCTTCAGTACGTTGTCCATAGAGTTGAGCAATTTGCTGCCCCTTGCTATCAAAGATCTCAAGGCTAGTAACAAACCCATCTTGAGTTGGTTTGCGTGTTACCCAACTTTCTGTAATTTCACTTTCAATTAAATGAAGTGTAAAAGCAGGATTGAAAACGTTGATCCAAACTTGCTCGCTATTTTCAAATTGATGAGGAACTAGGCGGTCAATTTTGCCTGTGAAAATTTGTACACAGCCACGGCTACCGACAAATATCATGATCTCGTTTTGTGCTTCTTTTGCGAGTTCTAACAAGGTTTTCAGTGCGTTATTATCGACTTGATAAGCAAGATCGTCAGGAACAGCTTTGAATGCTTGTTGACGACTTAAGTTATTTTCTTTTAGTAATTTGAAGAATTGGTGAACATCAGTCATTGAACGCCATTGTTGTTCAAGTTGTTCCGCTAATTCATTACTAACAGGCGTGCTTGAGTAGGGTTCAACAGGTGTGATATTGAGAATTGGGTTTTCTTCCAATAAGAATGATTGAATAAGTGCATCCCACTCATCCATATTCGTGTTATCTGTCGCATAGACTTTATGTAATGCATCACCATGCATATCAAAGAATTGAATGCTATAACGAGTCCCTTTTGATGTCTCTTCGGTAAGTGCAAAAATGCTTGACCAATAAGCAAAGAAAAAACGTAAATCCATTGCACGTGGATTTAAAATTAAACCAGCGTGATCGCTAAAACGGGCATTTGTATATTCACCAAGATGTTCATGAACAGCAATATCATTACGAGTAATTGCTTTGACTTCACCTACTTTACTTAATGCTTTTAATAATTCTTGTACATCATTGCGTAGGCGTTTTGCATCATGCCCTACACGAGCGTGAGTGAGTTCAGCTTCACTGACATTTAAGTAAGAAGCGAGATCACGCGCATATGACGCTTTTTTGTCCGCTTTAGCTTGCAGGTAGCTCTCATAAAGAGGTTTATTCACAGAAACTCCTATTATATCGTTGATTTTATTGTTAATTACCATTGATAGCTCACAAGTACTTTTGCATTTCGGCCTTCTTGAGGAATACCTGCAGAAGAATAATAAGTTTTATCAAATGCGTTACTCAGTACAAATGAGGTTGTTAGCCCCTTAAGTGAGGCATCACCTTCATAACGAAGGTAAAAATCATTAACGCCATAACCCGCTTGTTGGCGATTAGTTGGGCGATTAAAACGGTCATGGTTGGTGAAGTCCGTTTTTTTGGTGAATTGGCCAACCCAACCCACAGAAAAATCAGTACTTGGTACAGGAACATCAAAGCGGCTGGTTAATGTATCTGGCTCAATTGAGGTAATTGAGGCATTAGTCGCATTATCTTTTCCTTTGGTATGGTTGTAGGCTAAATCCCAATTAAAGAATTTTGATTGGTAACTCATAGATACATCCCATCCCCAAATAGTTGCTCTTGAAATATTTGTTGATTGTGTATATCCCTGAAAAATAGCGACATCTGCATCAATATAATCTTTTGCGCGAGTATTGAAATGGGCAGCTTTAATTTTCAGATTATCATTATTAGATAATAAGTCGTCGAATTGAAAACCGAATCCGTATTCAGTTGTTGAATTGGTTTCGGGCTTTAAATTAGGATTTGGGCGCCAATAGTTTGTTGGCGCGCCGGGGAAAGGCGCATCAAAATGTTTTGCATCGTTATACATCTCACCTAAAGTTGGTGCTCTAAACGCTTGTGAGTAAGAGGTATAAAGCATTGACCAATCAGTTGGTGTGATACTGATTGCTCCTTTTGATGACCATTTATCCGCAGTAATATCATCATAACGATCGTTTTGGCTTTTATATTTGTCAAAACGCGTTCCTAAAATTAAGGAGACAGGTAAATCACGTAAAGTGACTTCATCTTGTACCCAACCTGACATAAAGCGGATATCAGCTTGTGGGAAGCTTTCTGCATTTTGGCTTGGTGACTGTTTTTGTTTATAAACCTCGCCACCATAAGTTAATCCATGTGATGCAAAGCTGTATGTTCCTACTTGTGAGCGGTTTTCGAGTTTTACGCCATAGGTTTTTTGTTCTCGACCTTCAAATCCTTTTTGTATCGTTTTGGCATTGATATCAACTTCACTGTAATAAGCCTGTGTTTTCAAATTAATCCATTGTGAATCTGAAGGATCAAATTGATAGGTTAACTCAACATCTTTTTGTGTTGTGGTGCGATCAGTTTCTACATTTGCAAGTGTAGGATTTGAGGGAACTTGGGGATTTTTGGGTTGATTTGTATTGTTATGATAATAGCGGAATTGTCCACTTAACGTGTTGCTATCATCAATTAACCAGCGGCCTTTAGAAAGAAGATTAATAATGGTTTCGTCATTTTGAGCACGATATCCGCCACCATAGCGGGTATCGCCTTTGTCGCGAGCTGATAATGCAACAAGTCCATCAAGGTTATCGTGTCTACCAAAAGCAGTAACACCTAAACCTTGGCTATGTTGAGCGGTATTACCAAGGCCAGTAACACGTACGCCACCTTGTTCGTTTTTTGAAAGCAGATCGCTTGCATCAACAGTATCGTAAGCGATAACACCGCCAAGAGCTCCACTACCATATAAAAGAGCTGAAGGCCCACGGATAACTTCAACTTGTTTTATAAGTAAAGGATCGACAAAAATACTGTCGATATGACCGGTATCTGTTCCTTGGCGCACGCCATCTACAAGTGTCAGTATTCCATTTTTACTGTATCCACGCATACTGATGGTTTCACCATTAGTACGACCTGCACCCGAAATAGAAATTCCGGGTACATGACGAAGTAATTCAGAAGCACTTCCTGCGGTTTCTGACAACGCATTGTTATTTTTTATAACCGTTGACATCATGGGTAATGTAAAGCTATCGCGTTCATTACCTGTCGCATAAACAGTAAGTACCTCTGATTTTCTTCCCTCATTAGTTTGTGTTTTCTCTTGTGCAGACACACAAGCAGAAGAGACAGCAACAGCTAGCAAACTAAATTTAATCAATAAAGATGACTGAGACATGCAGATGGATCTCCGTTATTTAATGGGCTGTTAAACAGCCCTTTGTTATGTAAATCATTGCTCCTCATCTACCAGCGATAACTGACGGACATTTTGATATTTCTACCTTCTTGTGGCACACCTAATGCCGAGAAATATTCTCGATTAAAGGCATTAGTGAGTACCAATGCAGCTTGAATATCTTTATTTTTTTGAGATTGATAACTGATTGAGAAATCGTGAATGCCATAGCCCGGATATTGAGCAATAAGCTCTTGCATTCGATTTGTTGTTTTACCTTTTACGTGAGGTGCTCTTCCTTTATGTGTGCCTTTATTTTCTGTTGCACTGGCAAATTTTCCTGACCATCCTAAGGAGAGAGGCGTTTTAGCAATAGGAAGTTGAATGAAGGTTGTGAATACTTCAGGGCGAACAGGCGAAATAGTTTCATTCGTAGTTAATTCAAGGGTTTGAGTGCGGTTATAACCGAACCCAATAGAAATTAATGGATGTGAATAGCGTAAGCCGAGATCAACACCGTCGATAAGTGCTTGAGGAATATTAATGGCTTGCAGATGAAGTTTTTTCGTTAATACACGAGCATCCCAAATATCATACGTAATATAGTCTATCGCTTTCGTATCAAAATAAGCTGCATTCAGAGAAAATTCATCATCAGATGCTAATAGATGTGAAAAAGTCAGTTTTCCACCATATTCCCAAGTACGATTTTTTTCAGGGCTAAGATTAGGATTAGGGATCCAAAATCCTTTTGCAGTACGACCAAAAATAGCGGGTATTTCAAAATGAAGAGAGTCGTTAAACATTTCATTTAGCGTTGGTACTCTCATATTGGTTGAATATGAGGTATAGAGCTGTAACCATTGTGTTGGTGTAAAGGTTAGTGCAATATTTTTACTAATATCGCTTTCACTTGTTTGATGAAAATCGGGTTTATGTTGTTTAAAATCCTCTAAAAGCGAATTTAGATCACTTTGAGGTTTATTTTTATAATAGTGATAACGTAAACCTGTTGTTAATGCTAAAGGTAAATGTGGTGTTGATAGCTGGCTTTCTATCCAACCAGCAACATAAACCATTTTTGCGAGAGGAAAGTTTTTTGCCGCTTGATTAGAAACCATTTTTTGTTGATAAGCTTCTGAACCTAAAATGATTTTTTGATTTAATTTATCTGAATAGGAAAATTGAGAGCTATTCTCAAATTTTAGCCCATAAGTTAATTGTGTCCGATCTTCATTTCTACCTATTTTCCCTTGTTGGTTTTTTCTACGTTGATAATCAGAAAGGGAAGTATCGGTTAGAAATATTTGATTAATATTGAATTGTGAATAATACAAGTGACTGGTTAAATTAACCCAACTTTGTGTTTCAGGCTCGTAATGATAAGTGACAGAATAATTTTTCTGTTCAGATTTGCGTTCAACTTGGTTACTTTCATTCTTACCAAATCCACCCATGCGATGTAAAACTTCTCGCTGAGTACCTTTATTCTCATAATGTCGTGCTGAAAAAATGAAAGTTTGGTTTTCAGTTGGGTAGAGATAAGCTTTAGCAAAAAAGTTGTTAATATGTTCGTGGTTTTCGAGTTTATCACCATTCGCTAAGCGAATAGGACCTCGTTGGCGCTGACTGTAAGCAAATAAACCTTCGGCAATATCGTGTCGCCCTGCAATAATCCCCCCATAAGTGAAGTGCTTATCTGCGGATGAAAGCGAGGTAAATAATTTAGCACTGAGTTTTTCATCTATTTTCAATAAGCTGCGAGGATCAAGCGTTTGAAACGAAACAACACCGCCCATTGCCCCATTACCGTGTAATACAGGGGATGAACCATGTTTTATATCAATGCGTTTCACTAATGAAGGATCAAGAAAAATACCACCTAAGTTGTTGATAGTATTTTCTAAAGGTTGCTCGATACCATCGACTAAGATCTTAACGCCTTTTTGGTCGTAGCCACGCATAAGGATGTTCGCGCCATTCGTAACACCTGTTCCTGATAGGGTTGCACCAGCCACTTTATTTAGCATTTCACCAGTAGTTGATGCGGTTTGTGCTTGAGGTGTCGAACTATCAAGAATGGAATGAAAATCGTGATTTGTTTTATCAATGGAATGACCGACAACCGTAAGAGAGTCCATCTCTGTATTGTCTGATTGTGCAGAGGCAATAGGGGTGTACAGCAAACAAAGAGCTGTCGCTATACCTGAATATTTGAAATGTTTTTTCAGCATACACATACCATAAATGTCCATAAAAAATCCTTGTATATGGAGTTATTTAGCTGGCTGCCTAGCTGAGGAGGTAGGTGGCTTGCAAGTTATTGTCAAAAATAATTATTTAGTCAGGATTAATTTTCCCGCCTTTGTTTGGCGCAGTTGATACAACTCTCCGTTATGTTGAATGTAAACCACGCCATCTTTACCCAATAACTCAATGCTATTGATTGATTGAATTATTGAAGAATGAGAATTCTGTTTAGTTAAAGAACTATCCAAATTATTAGCTTTTTTATTCATAATATACTAAGAGTAATAAGCGTTATCATTATGATAATCATTATCGTTAACAAAAGTGTTTAGACAAGCTTTTTTTAACGTAAACAGATAAATTTAAGTCATATTGTGAATAACTAAACGCTATACGATGAAAATTAAAACAATGGAATAAAAGAGACTTATATTTTTCTCAAAATATAACGCCAATAGGGGGGAGTTTAGATGAAAGTAGAAGAAAGAATAAAAGGGGTAAAAATTACCCCTTAATAAATAAGCTTATTGAAATCGACTTTCAACGGCTTGTGCTAATAATTCAAGAAGTTGTTCTGTATCATTCCAACTTAAACAAGGATCAGTGATCGATTGTCCATAATTAAGCGGTTTATTTTGTACGACTTTTTGTGAGCCTTCTTGTAAAAAGCTCTCAGCCATCACACCTACAATCGCTTGTGAGCCATCTTTAATTTGCTGACCAACATTTCTGGCTACTTCTAATTGGCGACGATGAATTTTTTCACAGTTACCATGACTAAAATCGATAATAAGATACTCTGGTAAATCCACTTGCTTTAGTGCATCAACCGCATCAGCGATATCGCTTGCGTGATAATTCGGCTTTTTACCTCCACGCATAATAATATGACCATAAGGATTACCACTGGTTTGGTAAATCGTCATACGGCCATTTTTATCAGGTGATAAGAAAGTATGACCTACACGAGAAGCGCGAATAGCATCAATGGCAATACGAGTATTACCATCAGTGCCATTTTTAAAACCCACAGGGCAAGAGAGTGCTGAAGCCATTTCACGATGAACTTGGCTTTCAGTTGTTCTTGCACCAATAGCCCCCCAACTAATTAAATCAGCAATATATTGGCCTGTGACCATATCGAGAAATTCAGTTGCAGTGGGCAAACCTAACGCATTTATTTCAATTAGTAGCTTTCTCGCAAGGCGAATACCTTCGTTGACATTGCATGAGTTATCAAGGAAAGGATCAGAGATTAAGCCTTTCCAGCCAATGACTGTACGTGGCTTTTCAAAGTAGGTTCTCATGACAATTTCTAAGCGCTCATGATAACGTTCTTTTAGCTGATTAAGCTTAGTCGCGTACTCTTTGGCGGCTTTAGGATCATGAATAGAGCAAGGCCCTACAATCACTAATAGTCGTTTGTCTTCGCCAGTAAGGATCGCTTCAATTCGTTTACGTGCTGATGTGATATTTTGGATTATCTCATCAGAAATGGGGAACTCTTTTGCTAAGGTTTCTGGTGTTACCAGACTGTCTAGCACCTTAGTCCGTAGTTCGTCTGTCTTTAACATAATTCATCTCAATAAATATACAGGGTAAATCTACCCAGTGATTAAGATCACAATAAACGAAATTCAGCTAATTTCAACAGCGTTCACAGAGAAAAACGAATAAAAAAGTCGCCAGAAAGAGTTAAAACATTCTTCTCGCTAATCCCATAGAATCAATTACCTTGGTTGAAATTTCTTCAACAGAATAATTCGTGGTGTTGAGATAAGGAATATTGTTTTTTCTAAAAAGGGCTTCCACTTCAGCTAATTCAATTCTGCATTGGCGAATCGAGGCATAACGGCTATTTTCGCGACGTTCACCTCGAATAGCAGCAAGACGTTCTGGCGCAATGGTTAAGCCAAATAATTTATGTTGATACTCTTTTAATTCAGCGGGAAGTTTTAAGAAATCCATATCATCCGCAGTAAAAGGATAGTTGGCGGCTTGAATACCAAATTGCATTGCCAAATAGAGGCTGGTGGGCGTTTTTCCACAACGAGAAACACCAATTAAGATCACTTGAGCTTGGTCGAGATTCCGTAATGATATGCCATCATCATGGGAAAGGGTGTATTCGATTGCAGCAATACGAGCATCGTATTTACTAAGGTTTTTTTCGGTTAATCCATGCGTTTTGTTTAATTTTGGCGATGCTTGAATGCCCACTTCTTTTTCAAGTGGTATTACGAGGGATTGCACAATATCCTGACAAAAACCTTCACTGCTATTTATTATCTGTTTAACTTCAGGGCTGATAATAGAATAAAAGACAAGAGGCTTAGCACCACTCTTTTTATAAATTTCGGAGATTTTCTGTTTTATTTCTTCAGCTCTTTCCACAGTAGAAACAAAAGGTAATGTATAACTTTTCATTTTTAATGGAAATTGAGAAAGTACCGCATGGCCTAATACTTCTGCTGTAATCGCTGTACCATCAGAGATAAAAAAGACTGTTCTATCAATGGGTTCATTATTATCACAATTAATAGAATTCAAGCTTAATATCATAACGCTCACCTTTTTTTAGCTGAATTAGCAAATCAAACAATATTATCTAAAGCATTTTTAGTGATTATAAAGGATAAAAAAATAAAGTTTTCTGGTTGATCGATTCACCTTTCTATATTCAGCATCACATTGTGATACGCTTATTTACGTTGTCGTTTTGACAGCGGGTTTTTCTTTTTTTCTCTCTCTCATAATTGTTTAAAAAAGGATTGTTCTCAATGTCCAGCAATAGCCTCACCCCGTGCAATGTGCTTTGGTATAACCAATTAGGTATGAATGACGTTGATCGTGTTGGTGGGAAAAATGCTTCCCTCGGTGAAATGATCACAAACCTAGCGGAACTGGGTGTTTCTGTTCCTAATGGGTTTGCTACCACAGCGCAAGCGTTTAATGATTTTCTGGAACAGAGCGGTATCAATCAGCGTATTTATGAATTACTTGATAGCGTTGATGTTGATGATGTTAATCAACTGGCTCAAGCAGGTAATCAAATTCGCCAGTGGGTAATTGATACACCTTTTACGCCTCAGTTTGAAAAAGATATTCGCGATGCTTATCTCACATTAAGTGAAGGTGAATCTGAAGCTTCATTTGCCGTTCGTTCATCTGCAACTGCAGAAGATATGCCTGATGCTTCTTTTGCCGGTCAACAAGAGACGTTTTTAAACGTTCAAGGTATTGATGCCATACTCGTTGCAATCAAACACGTATTTGCCTCGTTATTTAACGATCGCGCAATCTCTTATCGTGTTCACCAAGGTTATGATCACCGTGGTGTTGCATTATCTGCGGGTGTTCAACGTATGGTACGTTCTGATCTTGCTTCTTCAGGTGTGATGTTTACCATCGATACTGAATCTGGCTTTGATCAAGTTGTCTTTATTACATCAGCTTATGGTTTAGGTGAAATGGTTGTACAGGGTGCTGTTAACCCAGATGAGTTTTATGTACACAAGCCAACTTTAGCAAAAGGTCTACCTTCTATTGTTCGTCGTAATCTTGGCTCTAAAAAGATCCAAATGGTTTACGCAGACAGCGTTGAACATGGTAAACAAGTCCGTATCGAAGATACGCCAGAGTCACTGCGCAATCGTTTCTCTTTGACTGATCATGAAGTTCAAGAGTTGGCTAAACAAGCTGTATTGATTGAACGTCACTATGGTCGTCCAATGGATATCGAATGGGCTAAAGATGGACATAATGGTCGTTTATACATCGTTCAGGCTCGCCCAGAAACAGTTCGTTCTAACCAACAAGTTATGGAGCGCTATCAATTAAATGAAAGTGGCTCTGTTATTATTGAAGGCCGTGCTATTGGTCATCGTATTGGTACGGGTGCCGTCAAAGTTATCCATAACTTAAGTGAAATGGATAGAATTGAAGCGGGTGATGTGTTGGTCACTGACATGACAGACCCAGATTGGGAACCTATCATGAAGAAAGCTTCTGCGATTGTAACTAATCGTGGTGGTAGAACTTGTCACGCAGCTATTATTGCTCGTGAATTAGGTATTCCAGCTGTTGTAGGTTGTGGTGATGCAACAGAATGTATTGCTGAAGGGCAAGTTGTAACTGTTTCTTGTGCTGAAGGTGATACAGGATTTGTTTACGATGGAAAACTGGATTTCTCTATTCAGAGCTCCGCAATCGATAATATGCCTGAATTAGGGCTCAAAATCATGATGAACGTCGGCAATCCTGATCGTGCATTTGATTTTGCAGGCTTACCAAATGATGGTGTCGGTCTTGCGCGTTTGGAATTTATTATTAACCGCATGATTGGTGTGCATCCTCGCGCATTACTAGAGTATGACGACCAAACTGAAGCACTGAAAGCTGAAATCAATGAAATGATGGCAGGCTATGAATCTCCAGTTGAGTATTACATTAGTAAATTAACGGAAGGGATTGCAACATTAGCAGCGGCATTCTGGCCTAAACGCGTTATTGTTCGTTTATCTGACTTTAAATCTAACGAATATGCCAATTTAGTAGGTGGCGATCGTTATGAGCCTGATGAAGAAAACCCAATGTTAGGATTCCGTGGTGCGGGCCGTTATGTTTCTGACGATTTTCGTCGCTGTTTCTCGCTTGAGTGTGAGGCGGTAAAACGTGTTCGTAATGATATGGGCTTAGAAAACGTTGAAGTTATGATCCCATTTGTTCGTACTGTACGCCAAGCTGAAGAAGTTATTGACGAATTAGCGGCAAATGGTTTGAAACGTGGTGAGAATGGCTTAAAAGTCATTATGATGTGTGAAATTCCATCAAATGCCTTATTAGCAGATAAATTCTTAGAACACTTTGATGGTTTCTCTATCGGCTCTAACGATATGACCCAATTAACATTAGGTCTTGACCGAGATTCAGGTGTGGTTTCTGCACTGTTTGATGAACGCAATGATGCAGTGAAAGCATTGTTATCAATGGCGATCCAAGCCGCTAAACGTAATGGAAAATATGTGGGTATTTGTGGTCAGGGACCTTCTGATCATGAAGATTTCGCACAATGGCTAATGGAAGAGGGAATTGATAGTTTATCTTTAAACCCAGATACTGTAATTAAAACTTGGGTAAAATTAGCACAATAGAATTAATACCATCGCTATAAATAAAAGCTCACAATATAATGTGAGCTTTTTTTATACAATTATTAAATAATAGGCAAAAAAAAAGCCTATCATGGGCTGACAGGCAAAGACTACACACAGCAATATTTTATATTCTTTAATCTCGCCAATTAATCTATTAATATGAAAGGCGAAATTATTAATTCGATGAAACATTTGTTTCGTTGATATTTATATTAAGAGAAATGCGTTAATTATGCTCTAAGAATTATCTCAATAAAAAGAATATAGGCTTATTTGAAAGTGAATATAACTTGCTGGTAACAAACAGGTTTAAAAAAATGTAATTTGTTTCAAATTGTAAGTTTTAATATAAAAATATAATGGTTTATTCCTAAATTGATAATCTTTATTAAACCTTACTCTGTTATTTTTAGAGCATGTAAGTAGCTACACTTACATGCTCCATTATTATTTATTCTTTTTCGATAAAGTTTTTATTCATAAATTCTACTGTTTTAGTTAAATCAGGATTAGGTTTTGGTACTTCATTAATCCATGCATTTAATAAGCTATGTGCAACAGCAAGAACAACCGGACCAATAAATAACCCAATCATACCTAATGTTAAAATCCCACCAATAACACCGGTAAGAATTAATACCATAGGCAAATCAGCGCCCATCTTGATTAAATAAGGTCGTAATACACCATCCATTGTCGCAACCGCGCCACCCCAAATCACCATAACAATGCCCCAAGTGGTATCACCTGTCCAAAATAGCCATAAAATGGAAGGGATCAATACTAATAAAGGACCTATTTGAGCAAGGCAGCAAATAAACATAATAACGGTTAATACCGTAGCATAAGGTACGCCAGATACTGCGAGACCGATACCACCAACAATCGCTTGAATTAAGGCGGTTAAAACCACGCCTAATGCGACAGCGCGAATAGACATGGATGCAAGTAAGATTGCGGCATCACCACGCTGACCAGCTAAACGAATGGCAAAATGGCGTAACCAAGATACGACATTTTCGCCTTGTAAAAACAGTAAGCCAGAAAATAACAACATCACACCCAAATGTAAGGCAAATCGACCAATATTTAATGCTTGAGCAAAAAACCAGTTTGCAGCTTGTCCGACATAAGGTTGGATTTTTGAGATTAACGCGTTACCGCCAGAGACAAGGATAGAGTGCCATGTATCATAAAGCTTGCTCCCTATCATTGGGATATCGTTAAGCCATAATAGTTGAGGTGGCTGAATATTCGAAGGTGATTTTGCTAATTCTATTAAAGGCGCACTATTATCAATAACACTACTAATTAATAAGATAATAGGGATAACGAAGATCAGTAATATCAAAATCATCATTATCATGGTTGATAGCCAACGATATTTTACCCGCTTTTCAATAATAAGAAGTAAAGGCCACGTTGCAACAACAATCATTCCAGCCCAAATGAAACCCACAATAAAGGGATTTAGGATCCAAAAACTGGCGATAATAAAAAAAGAAATAAAAAGAACTGTGAATAAAACTTTGGGTATATCTGTATGGATCTGCGGTTTTTCCATGGTTTTAAATCCCTACACGAATAAAAATGCTAGAAGCAGATGAATAAACATTGCAAATATCACGTTGTTTATATCACTACGCAATTTGCCAGAATTGTATGATAAGGTGAACAGGTATCGGTCTGAAAGTACAAAATGAGGCAAAGTACCTCTTAGCATACATTTCAACATCTAAAATTAAGCAATGTGGACTATTAGATTAAAGAGCTATAACAAATGATCCCACGTATATCGCAAGCACCGCAAGTCAGTGAACTCACAACAGAATTTCTTGATACTCTTCTAAAAAACGGTTTCACCGGTGATATCTCCAGCAGTTACGCTGACAGACTCACTATGGCAACAGATAATAGTATTTACCAGTTATTGCCACAGGCTGTTGTTTTTCCTCGCTCAACAGCTGATGTAACTATTATTGCTCGCTTAGTTGATGAACCTCGATTTCATTCACTCTCTCTGACTCCAAGAGGGGGCGGTACAGGCACTAATGGTCAAGCGTTAACGGATGGTATTGTGGTTGATTTATCTCGTTATATGAAGCGTATTATCGAGATAAACCCGCAGGAGCGTTGGGTAAAAGTGGAAGCAGGGGTAATAAAAGATGAGTTAAACCTCTTTTTAAAACCTTATGGCTTTTTTTTCGCACCAGAGCTATCTACCAGTAATCGCGCTACATTAGGTGGAATGATTAACACTGATGCCTCAGGGCAAGGTTCAATGGTTTATGGTAAAACCTCTGATCACGTTCTTGGTGTTAGAGCAGTTTTGCTAGGTGGTGAACTACTTGAAACGCGCGCTATGGATACAGCACTAGCCGAAAACATTGCCCAAGAAAGCTCTACAATGGGCAAAGTTTATCGTACCGTTTTATCTCGTTGCAAAGAACAACGAAAGCTTATTCTTGAAAAATTCCCTAAGTTAAATCGCTTTTTAACAGGGTATGATTTGCGTCATGTCTTTAGTGATGACATGAAACGATTTGATTTAACGAGAATTTTAACTGGCTCTGAAGGAACACTCGCTTTTATTACTGAAGCGACACTGGATATCACGCCAATTCCCAAACAGCGCAGTTTAGTCAATGTAAAATACGATTCGTTTGACTCAGCATTACGCAATGCGCCTTTTTTAGTTAAAGCGAATGCACTTTCTGTTGAAACGGTTGATTCAAAAGTATTAAATCTCGCCCGTGAAGATATCGTGTGGCACTCCGTGAAAGAGCTGATTACAGATATACCCGATAAAGATATGCAAGGACTTAATATTGTTGAATTTGCGGGTGATGATGAAAACCTTATTGCTTCACAAGTTGCATCATTATGCCAGCGCTTAGATTTATTAATGAAAGAGGGTCAGGGCGGTGTTATCGGTTATCAAGTCTGTGAAGATTTGGCGGACATTAACCGTATTTATGCCATGCGTAAAAAAGCGGTTGGTTTATTAGGAAACGCCAAAGGACAAGCAAAGCCAATTCCTTTTGTAGAAGATACCTGTGTGCCACCAGAACATCTTGCTGATTATATTACCGAATTTAGAGCATTACTTGATAGTCATCAGCTCAATTATGGCATGTTTGGACATGTTGATGCCGGTGTGTTGCACGTAAGACCTGCTCTTGATATGTGCGATCCACAACAAGAATTATTGATGAAATCTATCTCAGACGACATTGTCACGTTAACAGCCAAATATGGTGGGTTACTCTGGGGTGAACATGGAAAAGGCTTTAGAGCGCAATACAGCCCTGAATTTTTCGGTGAAACGCTCTATCATGAACTGCGTCAAATCAAAACGGTGTTCGATCCTCGAAATAGATTGAATCCTGGGAAAATATGTCCTCCATTAGAGGTCGATGAACCCATGAAGCAAGTTGATACCATCAAACGAGGCACTTTTGATCGCACAATCCCTTTGTCTGTGCGTCAAGATTTCAAAGGCGCACTGGATTGTAATGGTAATGGGCTTTGCTTTAACTTTGATGCCAAAAGTCCAATGTGTCCTTCAATGAAAATCAGCGGGCAACGCATTCATTCACCTAAAGGACGAGCCGCACTTGTAAGAGAGTGGTTACGCTTATTAACAGAGCAAGGCGTTAGCCCAAAACAGCTTCAATCTAGCCTTGAAAATAATAAACCTAGTTTAAGAGGTTTAATTGAGAAAACACGTAATACATGGAAAGCCAAACGTGGCGAATATGACTTTTCTCATGAAGTGAAAGCGGCTATGAATGGTTGCTTGGCTTGTAAAGCCTGTTCAACGCAATGCCCGATTAAAATTGATGTGCCATCGTTTCGTTCTAAGTTTACTGAACTTTATCACCAGCGTTATTTGCGCCCGTTAAAAGATCATATTGTCGCGAATGTTGAATTAACAACGCCGATTATGGCGAAAGCACCGGGATTCTTTAACTTTTTTATGAAGCAACCGTTGGTGCAATCATTAAGTAAACACACGATAGGAATGGTTGATTTACCTTTGTTGTCATCACCTACATTAAGACAGCAATTGGCTGGGCACAAAGCGTTAGATATGACGCTAGAAGACTTAGAGCGTTTATCTGAAAAGCAACGAAGTCATCATGTGCTGGTGGTGCAAGATCCGTTTACCAGTTATTACGATGCAAAAGTGGTTGCCGATTTTATCAAACTAATTGAAAAAATTGGATTTAAACCTGTTTTGCTGCCATTTTCGCCTAATGGGAAAGCGCAGCATATTAAAGGTTTTTTACAGCAATTTAGTAAAACGGCACAAAAAACGTCAACCATGCTTAATCGTGTTGCAAAATTAGATATTCCAATGGTTGGAGTTGATCCTGCATTAGTGCTTTGTTATCGCGATGAATATCGTGAAATACTGGGTGATAAGCGTGGGGATTTTAATGTTCAACTTGTTCATGAATGGCTAAGTAAATTAGTATCTGAGCCAATAGCAGTTCGCGATGATGCTGAAAAATGGTATCTTTTCGGGCACTGTACAGAAGTGACGGCGCTACCACAAAGTATGAAACAGTGGCAGTCTATTTTCCAACGTTATGGGCAGCAACTCGAATTTGTGAGCACTGGATGTTGTGGAATGGCAGGTACTTATGGACATGAACTGAACAATTATGAAAACTCGTTGGGCATTTACCAACTCTCATGGGGTAATGCACTAAAAACATTACCAACAATGCGTTGCTTAAGCACAGGATATTCGTGTCGTAGTCAAGTAAAACGTATTGATAATATTGAGCTAAAACACCCACTACAGGCACTTTTGGAGATTATGCCATGATATGGAAACGTGAAACGACAATCGAGCATCTTAATCATATTGGCCAAAACAATATGATGAGCCATTTAGGTATTGAATTAACGTGCCTCGGGGATGATTATCTTGAAGGAACAATGCCAGTTGATCACCGCACTAAGCAACCTTTAGGGCTTTTACATGGTGGTGCTTCTGTTGTTTTAGCTGAAACATTGGGCTCTGTTGCGGGTTATCTTTGTACTGAAGGTGAACAAAAAATTGTCGGGCTAGAAATCAATGCGAATCATATTCGTTCAGCGAGAGAAGGCAAGGTAAGAGGTGTATGCAAACCGATTCATTTAGGACGTTCACACCAAGTCTGGTCAATAGAAATCTTTGATGATGAAGATCGTCAAGTGTGTATTTCTAGATTAACGACATCTGTTATTTCTTAAAGAATAAAATAGACAAACGCACAGAGTGAAATACTCGCTTTGTGCGTTTTTTGTGTTTATAGATAATGTCAAAAAATAAAAATAGAGAGAGAAAATAGAATTACTTCTTTATTTAGATTTTATTTTTAATGATAATCATTATCTTCATAATAAAAGATAAGACGATCAATAATGTTTACTATTTCTAAATTTAACACCACAGTATTATTAATTGCAGGTTTATTAATCAGTGGGTGCGATAATAATTCTACCTCTGAAACGAGTAATGATATAAGTAATATTTCGGTACAAACTGTTTCTGGTTTTAATATGGCTTATCCCACTTCGTTTTCCATGAGCAGAGAAGATACTGAAAATTATTTTAAATCATTACCAGATAATATTCAGGATGTCACAACGGAAATGATGGTTTATAAATCAGAACCCATTTGTGATTTGACAGAAGTTCGTCTGGTTTATTTTAAAATGATCGATGCAATGAGTTACGATGTAGATGCAGGAGCGCAAGGTATTGTAGATAATATCGCCATCATAGATGGTATGAATGAAATATCTACATCGATAAAACCATTAACTATTCCAAATGTGGAAAGTCGACATGTCTTTTTTGAAGGGAAATATGCAAAAGAGAACGTGAGTTATGAAGGTATTTTAGCGGCTGATCTTAAAACGAATCGAGTATGGCAATTGCAACTGATTAGCAACTTCAATAGCCAATCGGACAAACAAAAAAACAGTCAAATTCTTGAATGTACAAACAAATATATTCAAACCATCACTATTAATAAATAACATCAAAGAGCACACAAACCAATAAGAGGTCATCATATCAGTGGTGCTATCTTATTCCTCATCAAAGCATAAAAATGAATGTGAATAGGCTCAATAAGCGAGATGTAAAAGCACATTTTTATGCTTTTTTCTCTAAATTTCAGTGATAACATATAAAGTGTATTTATTTTGCAACTTATGTGCGTATTGTGCGAAATATAAGAAAAATTAAAAGTTTTATTTTTTAGAATTAAAAAATATAAAAGTGTTATATTACATTGCGTTAACATGTGTTGTTAACAAAATGAGTGCAAAAAAAAGAACAAAAAATACACATTTACGGAATATCCTTTCAAAAGACATGGTTGAAGTGATAAGGGTTATCATTACCATTAGTGTCAGGAAAGATATCAATCTCCTTTCGAAATGAGGTCAGAAATGACAAACAACGTTGAAACTTTTTCTCTTAATGACACAGCTTGGCAAGGCATTGTATTAACGGATAATGCGGCAAAGCATATCTGTCATTTGGTTGAGAAAAACCCTGAAAAACAAGGGCTTTCCTTAAGTATCAAACCCTCCGGTTGTACAGGGTATGGTTATGTTATTGAACTCGCTACTGCCCCAAATGATGATGATCTTGTTTATGAACATAATGGCGCAAAACTCTTTGTTTCATTAAAAGCAATGCCATTTATCGATGGGTTGGTTGTTGATTATGTTCGTGAAGGACTTAATCAAATGTTTAAATTTAATAATCCTAAAGCTCAAAACGTCTGCGGATGTGGTGAGAGCTTCGGGGTATAACATAGTGAAGTCAGATTATGTCTCAGAGCAATGTTGAAATTGGTGATGAAGTTCAGGGATGGCTAAGCGATCACCACTATAAAGAAGGTTTTTATACCGATATCTCAACCGACACCTTAGAAAAAGGATTAAATGAAGCGGTTGTACGTGCAATATCGGCAAAAAGAAACGAACCAGAGTGGATGCTGGAATTTCGTTTAGATGCTTATCGCCATTGGTTAGAAATGGAAGAGCCACATTGGCTAAAAGCAGATTATCCATCGCTTAATTATCAAGATTATAGCTATTACTCAGCACCATCTTGTAGTTCATGTTGTGCTAACGGTAGTTGTGCTGGTGGCACAAATGAAGCTGTTACGAGCGATAAACAAGCTGCGCAGGATTATTTAACCAAAGAAGTTGAAGATGCTTTTAACCAACTCGGAGTGCCTGTAAGAGAAGGGCAAGCTGTTGCTGTTGATGCCATTTTTGACTCTGTTTCTGTTTCAACAACATATCGTGAAGAGCTTGCTGAACATGGCATTATTTTCTGTTCATTTAGCGAGGCTATTCAAGAATACCCTGATTTAGTGCGCCAATATTTAGGCACCGTTGTCTCAAGCCATGATAATTACTTTGCTGCGCTGAATGCTGCGGTCGCATCTGATGGTACCTTTGTCTATATTCCCAAAGGGGTTCGTTGCCCAATGGAGTTATCGACTTATTTCCGTATTAATGCGGCTCAAACAGGTCAATTCGAACGAACAATTCTGGTTGCTGATGAAGGCAGTTATGTCAGTTATATCGAAGGTTGTTCAGCACCTGTTCGTGATAGCTATCAGCTTCATGCTGCTGTGGTTGAAGTCATTATCCATAAAGATGCTGAAGTAAAATATTCTACTGTGCAAAACTGGTTCTCTGGTGGTGACAGTGAAGGCGGTATCCTTAACTTTGTGACTAAGCGCGCTATTTGTGAAGGCGAAAACGCAAAAATGTCATGGACGCAATCAGAGACAGGATCTGCAATCACATGGAAATACCCAAGTGTGATTTTAAAAGGGGATAATTCCACCGCTGAATTCTTCTCGGTTGCTTTAACGAATGGCAACCAACAAGCAGATACGGGGACTAAGATGATCCATATCGGCAAAAATACCAAATCAACCATTATCTCTAAAGGTATTTCTGCGGGTAAAAGTCAAAACAGTTACCGTGGGCTCGTAAAAGTACTTCCTGGTGCACAAAATGCTCGTAACTTTACCCAGTGTGACTCCATGTTAATTGGTACACAGTGCGGTGCGCATACTTTCCCTTATGTTGAGGTAATGAATAACTCAGCACAGCTTGAGCACGAAGCGACAACGTCACGTATTGGTGAAGATCAGTTGTTCTATTGTCGCCAGCGTGGATTAAGTGAAGATGATGCAATCTCAATGATTGTAAACGGATTTTGTAAAGATGTGTTCTCAGAATTACCGCTGGAATTTGCTGTGGAAGCACAAAAATTATTAGCAATCAGCTTAGAGCATAGCGTCGGTTAACGATTAACCAAATTCTGAGTATAAAGATACCGAAGGCATATATTATGTTAGATATTAAAAATTTACATGTCAGTGTTGAAGGCAACGAGATCCTCAAAGGATTAGATTTGCAGGTTCGTGCAGGTGAAGTTCACGCAATTATGGGACCAAATGGCTCAGGTAAAAGTACGCTATCTGCAACGCTTGCTGGTCGTGATGAATATGAAGTTGATGAAGGTTCGATTACCTTTAAAAATAAAGATTTATTGGAATTAGAACCGGAAGATCGCGCAGGTGAAGGCATCTTTATGGCATTTCAATATCCTGTTGAAATACCCGGTGTCAGCAATCAGTTTTTCTTACAATCTTCTGTAAATGCAGTGAGAGAATATCGTGGTCAAGAGCCGTTAGATCGCTTTGATTTTGAAGATTTTATTGAAGATAAAATCAAATTACTGGATATGCCACAAGATTTGTTAACACGCTCTGTCAACGTGGGATTTTCTGGTGGTGAGAAAAAACGTAACGACATTTTGCAAATGGCTGCGTTAGAGCCTGAATTATGTATTTTAGATGAAACAGACTCGGGTCTTGATATCGACGCATTAAAAATCGTTTCTAATGGTGTTAATAGTTTACGTGATGGTAAACGTGCCTTCATCGTTGTAACACACTACCAACGTATTCTTGATTATATTAAACCTGATTTTGTGCATGTGCTTTATCAGGGGAAAATCATTAAATCAGGTGATTTTTCATTGGCGCAAAAATTGGAGGAACAAGGTTATGGCTGGCTTATTGACCCTCAATGAAAAGCGTGAAAAACAGCGCCAAGTTGAACTGCGTAATCAACAAGCATTAAAAATGTTTTCAGCGTTATATCATCAACGTAAAGGTGACGATAATCTCAACGCTCGCAATCATTGGTTGCAAGTTGAGAAAGTAGGTTTCCCTGCTTACCGCCATGAAGATTGGCATTATACGCCTTTAGAAGAAACGCTAAGCCAGTGCTATCAACAGTTGCCACCTTTTGATGTACAAAGTTTAATGGCTAAACATGCATTATCTTTTGATTGCTACCGTATTGTTATGGTGAATGGCACATTTTCACCGATAGAAAGTAGTAAAGATTTTGGTCCTTATCAAGTCACTTTACTTGATAATCAAAGTGAATTACCTAAAGCGGTAAATGGTGAAATCTTCCTGCATTTAGTTGAAAGTTTAGCGCCACATCCATTGCTTATTACCCTGAAAAACGGTGTTATTGCGGATAAGCCACTCTATATCCTCAATATTACTCAAGGTGATCAAAGCACAGAGGTAAATAGTGCAAATTATCGTTTTCACCTTGATGTCGGTGCGAATACTCAGATGCAAGTGGTAGAACACTATATCAGCAGTGATAGTGAAAACCGTCATTTTACAGGTGCAAGATTAACCGCAACGATTGGCGATAATGCCTCTTTTAACCATATCAAATTAAGTTTTGAAAATGGAGTAAGCCAGCATTTTGCCCATAACGATCTGACGATAGGCCGCGATGCTCGTGTCAACAGTTACGCTTTCTTATTAGGCGCTAAACTTAGTCGTCATCACACGAGTTCTGCACTAAAGGGTGAAAATACAGAGCTTTCAATGAATAGCGTTGTATTACCTAAAGCTGGAGAGATTGCAGATACTCGTACATGGCTAGTTCATGGTGAGAAAAATTGCCAGAGTCGTCAACTGCATAAAAGTATTGCGATGGATGCAGGGAAAGCCGTATTTAACGGTATGATCACGGTGACACCTCAAGCATTAAAAACAGATGGTCAAATGACTAATAACAATCTGTTGCTGGGTGAAAAAGCGCAAATCGATACCAAACCACAACTTGAAATCTATGCCGATGATGTGAAATGTAGTCATGGTGCTACTGTGGGACGAATTGATGATGAGCAGCTATTTTATCTGCGTTCACGAGGTATTTCCTTAAGTGACGCACGTAAAATGATCATCCATGCATTTGCGGCTGAATTAACTGAATCGCTAGAAAATAGTGTGATCAAAGCGCAGGTATTAGAAAGAATTAATCAGCGCTTATTAGAGGTATAAAATAAGGCATTATGACGCATTCCATTGAAAAAGCGCGAGATGATTTTCCAATTCTTTCACAGCAAGTGAAAGGAAAACCACTGGTTTATCTCGACAGTGCCGCAAGTGCTCAGAAACCGGCTTGCGTCATTGAACATGAAAAACAATTTGCCTTAACACAATATGCCGCGGTTCATCGCGGCATTCATACATTAAGTGCAAATGCGACAACGTTAGTTGAAAATGTCCGTAAAAAAGCCTGTGATTTTTTAGGTGCCAATAGCGAAGAAGAGATAATTTTTGTTAAAGGAACAACCGAAGGGATCAACCTTATAGCGAACGTTTATAGCCAACGATTTTTAAATGATGGTGACAATATCATCATCACTGAAATGGAGCATCACGCAAATATTGTTCCATGGTATATGTTGGCAAAACAGTATGGCTTTAATGTTCGTGTGTTACCGCTATTACAAGACGGTACACTCGATTTGTCTCAATTACCCCATTTAATCGATGAACGAACTAAATTACTCAGTCTCACTCATCAATCAAATGTATTGGGCACAGTGAATCCAGTCGCTCAAATTATTGGTGATGCTCGTCAATATGCTATTGAACAAGGTGGTGAATTACATATATTGGTTGATGGTGCTCAAAGTGCAATGCATCAAACAATTAATGTTTCACAACTTGATTGCGATTTTTTTGTTTGTAGTGGGCATAAACTTTATGGACCTACTGGTATTGGCGTGTTGTATGGCAAGAAAGCAATATTAGATGAATTACCGCCGTGGGAAGGCGGTGGTGCAATGATAAAGCATGTTCATATAAATGGTGATATTACTTACGCTGATGCGCCTTGGCGTTTTGAAGCAGGGACACCCAATATTATGGGGATGATTGGCTTAGGCGCGGCATTAGATTATCTTTCAAATTTAGGCATGAATAATATTGCGGAATATGAAAATAGTATAATGAAGTACGCACAAGAGCAGCTACAAAAAGTAAAATCATTAAGGCTGTATGGCAATGATTCTCGCCAAGGAGTGATAGCGTTTAATTTAGGCAAACACCATGCTTATGATGTTGGGGCATTTCTTGATAATTATGGTATTGCTATTCGTACAGGGCATCATTGTGCGATGCCAATTATGGATTATTATCAAGTTCCTGCGATGTGTCGCGCATCTCTTGGGTTGTATACCAATAAAAACGATATAGATGCACTGGTTAATGCGCTATTGCGTGTCGAAATGCTATTAGGTTAAAGATTAAAATAAAGAGGTTATTCATGGCAGTTGCTAATTTGCCAGATGAAGCAAAATTATTACGCAATTTTTCTCGTTGTCAGGATTGGGAGCAACGTTACCTTTACATGATGGAGTTAGGTGAGCGTCTTCCTCCTTTAACAGATGAACAACGTATTTCAGCTAACTTTATTGAAGGTTGCCAAAGCCAAGTTTGGATAGCTGTTTCTCTTAATGAGAATAAACAGTTAGTGCTGGCTGGAGATAGTGATGCAGGTATTGTAAAAGGCCTCGTTGCCTTAGTGATTATCTTATTTCAAGGTAAAACTATCGAACAAGCATTAGAGACAGATATCAAACATTACTTTTTATCATTAGCACTAGAAAGCCACTTAACACCTTCTCGCACGCAAGGTTTGCATGCGATGGTTACGACACTTATTAAGCGTTTTTCAGAATACGCTGTAGCATAAATGTTACCTGATCCCGCATTAATGTTCTAAACTGACTTATTATATGAAAGCATAACAATGATAATGTTATCATCATAATAGTCAGTTTATTTTATTTCTAACACACGGGATAAACGATGAAAAAATGGTTAACTCTCTTAGGGGTATCGCTGTTAGGGATGAGTAGTCACTTATCTTACGCGACAGAATATCTACTACCTGCTGATGGCCAGCGTATTATTGGTGAAAATTTTTCATATATAGTTCCCGATGATAAACGCTCATTAGAGGCTATTGCGTCCGAATACCAAGTGGGATTGCTCAATATGATGGAAGCGAATCCTGGTATTGATCCTCTTTTGCCTGATGCAGGTAAAACTTTAACAATCCCATTGCAGATGATTTTGCCTGATACTCTACATAAAGGTATTGTTATCAACCTTGCTGAATTACGCCTTTATTATTATCCAAAAGAGGGAGGAACTGTTGATGTTTACCCGATTGGTATTGGTCAATTAGGGCGAGAAACACCAGAGATGGTGACATCGATTTCTCAATTAATTAAAGATCCCACTTGGACACCAACGGCGAATATTCGCAAAAATTATGCGGCTAAAGGGATCACGCTACCAGCTGTCGTTCCTGCTGGTCCTGAAAACCCAATGGGGGCATATGCCTTAAGATTGGCACATAGTCGAGGTGAATACCTTATTCATGGTACTAATGCTGATTTTGGTATTGGCTTAAGAGTGAGTTCAGGTTGTATTCGTTTACGCCCAAATGATATTGAGACCTTATTCAACGTGGTGCCTAAAGGTAGCCGAGTTCAGGTTATCAATAAACCGATTAAATTTACTGAAACTGCAGACGGCAGACAGTTTATTGAAGTTCATCAACCACTATCACGTAACGAAGATGACGATCCGCAAACGATGCCTCTTACATTTACAAAGCAATTTAATGCTTGGTATGAAAGTGGCAAGGTTAATAAAGATAAAGCAGATGCAGAGCTGATTCGACGTTCGGGTATACCTGTTGATGTGACAGCATATTAATCTTTATAAAATATAATGAGCTAAAAAAACAAAGCCCTAACAATGTTAGGGCTTTGTGATTAATGCTTACCTAAAGCTGTTTTCAGCTTATTGGTGAGTCAAATTACTTTTTATAAGTAGTGACTTGGTTATCTAAACGCTGATTTGCACGAGCTGCTTCGTCGTAAGCTGATTTAGCTTCAGCGCGAGCAGATTGTACATCACCACTTAGTTGCTGAACTTGAGTATTCAGGCGGCTTACATCAGAAGAGATTTGATCTAATTGTGCATTATTACTAGAAGAACAACCTGCTAATAAGCCTGAAGCCAGAATTACCGCACCTAGTACAAGTTTCGCTTTCATAGTTACAACCTCTATTATTAGTTTGTGTAAAGGAACAAGTAGCATTTATATGAAACCATTAATAAGTATGGCACACATATAGGAAAATGCTGGATTTATTCGTAATAAGTGTATCTTGCGTTTCCTATAACAATAGGAAAAATAACACTTATATTGTAAATTTTCAGCACAATAAATGCGTGTTTTCTCACAAAAGTTCATTATTAGTAAAAATCCTAATCATTAAAAAGTGATTTAATGACTAAAAATCACACAAATTGACATTGGTGATTTACTCGCAACCTGATTGATAAATAGACATAAATAGATAAAAAAAGAGATAGAAACAGGAAAAGAAATTAATCTAAAAAGGAATAGTGAAAAATGGGAAAGAGAAAATTTTTTGGAAACACATAAAGAAAACGCCACTCAATGAGTGGCGTTTGACGTATTCGCGTTGTATAAAATTACAGAACGTGAACAGATGAAGTATTTGTTGTACCGCTATCAACCAGTGCACCGGTAACCATAACAACACGTTCACCAGCATGCGCTAAACCACTTGCTAATGCTGCTTCTTTACCGATACGGTAGAAGTCATCAGTAGAAGAGATTTCTTTAACTAATTGAGTGGTTACACCTTTAACTAACAGTAACTGACGAGCTGTTTCTTCGTTGTTTGTTAATGCTAAGATTGGTGCTGTTGGGAAATATTTACGGATAGAACGAGCTGATTTACCACCGAAAGTTGCAACAACAATCAGAGGTGCATCTAAGTTTTCAGCCATTTCAACCGCACCGCGACAAACTGCTTCAGTTACGCGTAATTTTGCAGCTGTTTGTTTGTAATCAAGACGAGATTGCATGATACGGTCTGTACGATCACAGATAGTTGCCATGATAGTCACAGCTTCTACTGGGTATTTACCTTTTGCACTTTCGCCTGACAACATAACAGCATCAGTACCATCTAAGATAGCATTCGCAACGTCACCCGCTTCAGCACGAGTAGGGCGTGGGTTTTTGATCATTGAATCTAACATTTGCGTTGCAGTGATAACCACTTTACGCGCAGCGTTACATTTTTCGATCATCATTTTTTGTGCGAAGATAACTTCTTCAACTGGGATCTCAACACCTAAGTCGCCACGAGCAACCATGATACCGTCAGATGCTTCTAAGATCTCATCAAAATTGTTTAAACCTTCTTGGTTTTCAATTTTTGAGATGATCATGATGTTTTCGCCGCCGTGCGCATTTAAGTGAGCACGCATTTCCTCAACGTCAGAACGTTTACGAATAAATGATGCAGCAACGAAATCAACGCCTTGCTCACAACCAAAGATAAGATCTTGTTTATCTTTTTCAGCTAATGCAGGTAAACCGATAGAAACGCCAGGTAAGTTAACACCTTTGTTTTCACCTAAGTCACCGTTGTTTAAAACTTCACAAACAACTTCTTTATCAGTTACAGCAGTGACTTTCATGCCGATAAGACCATCATCAACTAAAACGGTGTTACCAACAGTTAAGTCTTTAGCGAAACCTTCGTAAGTTACAGCAACGCGGTCTTTGTTACCCACAACAGTTTTGTCTGTAGTGAAAGTGAATGTTTGACCAGCAACTAAAGCGACATCATTACCACCTTCTAATTTGATGGTACGGATTTCTGGGCCTTTAGTATCTAATAAGATAGCGGCTTTTTTGCCTGTTTTAGCGCAAACATTACGCAGATTTTTGATACGGTTGCCATGCTCTTCATAGTCACCGTGAGAGAAGTTTAGACGCATAACGTTCATGCCTGCGTCCAGTAATTGATTCAGTTTTTCTTCAGATTCGGTTTTTGGTCCGATGGTGCAAACAATTTTTGTCTTTTTCATGGCAGTCTATTTAATGGTTGTATTGTAATGGATGAATAAGGATTAATGTCGCCGTTTTCTATTAACAGTATCAACGGTGCAAAACAGGGTGTACAAACTCATCTCTCATAGATAAGTTGCGCAACATGTTAATGGTTCAGCAACATCATAAAAATCTTGTCACTATTTTGTATCAAAGGTTGGCAGACATCTTACATTATAGTCTATCACGATTCATTTGTTCTGTTTTCTAAAGATGCCCGTAAATCAATACGCTGAAACCTTTCAACAAAATTATGTTTCGTATTATAGAGGTTAATTTCTATGAAGAAAATCGAAAAAAGGTAAATTTAAGTGATGTGATCAAAATACGGAGCTGACTGCTTGTTTTTTAAACACTTTGTTGCGCAATAAAATATTGCAAGCTAGATTAATTATTTTGTAGGGTAGGTAAGAAGAATAAAAATAAGAAAATAGAGAAAGAGAAATGGTGCGTCCAAGTGGACTCGAACCACCGACCCCCACCATGTCAAGGTGGTGCTCTAACCAACTGAGCTATGGACGCACTGTATTGAGATGTTATCGAAAAATAAATGGTGCGTCCAAGTGGACTCGAACCACCGACCCCCACCATGTCAAGGTGGTGCTCTAACCAACTGAGCTATGGA
>NZ_JBEEWD010000001.1:678282-736461 GCF_040140245.1 Proteus sp. fly-1013
CGCATTATCTATTAGGTGACAACGGGGACGAATATTAACGAGATGATTCGATTCTGGCAAGAGGAAAAACACAAATTTATATTCAACTGCTCGTATTTAAAGCTATTTGTTGATATTTGTGTCATTCCTTTGCCTAAATAACCGTTTCTGTTTAACGCTCTGAGCGTAATAGTACCACTTCATCAGATTGACGTTGGATCCACCAAATGCGGGAACCCATCATAATTGCTGAGGCAGTTAAACCTAAAATAAAGCCAATCCAGAAACCAGCAGGTCCCATCGCTTCAACAAAGTAATTAGTACGCCCTAATATATAACCAGAAGGTAGTCCAATTACCCAGTAGGCAATAAAAGTAATAAAGAAGATAGAACGAGTATCTTTATAACCTCGTAATACACCTGAGCCAATAACTTGCACAGAATCTGATAACTGATAAAGCGCAGCGAATAACATAAGATGGGAAGCTAACGTCACCACTTCAATATTATCGTTATACATTAACGCGATTTTTTCTCTGAAGATAATAGAGAAAATCGCGGTACAACTTGCCAACATTAGTCCAACAGCAAGCGCTGTAATGGCTGAAATACGTGCTTGTTCTGTGGAACGTTGCCCTAAGTTATGACCAACACGGATTGTTGCTGCTATTCCCAATGAAAGAGGGAACATAAACATTAGTGAACTAAAGTTAAGTGCTATCTGATGACTGGCAACCGCAGTAACGCCTAAAGGTGAAACTAATAATGCAACAACGGCAAATAGTGTTACCTCAAAGAATAAGGCTAAGCCAACGGGTAATCCTAAAAACGTAATACGTTTTATCGTGTGGAAATCAGGACTGACTAAACGTTTCTTTGGCATAACATCACGCTGTGTCGGTGCTCGACGCACGTAATAACGCATCATTAAGAACATCGCCCAGAAAACAGAGGCCGTTGCAACACCACAACCAATCCCCCCTAATTGTGGGGCGCCAAATTTACCGTAAATAAAGGCGTAGTTAACAGGGATATTAATTAATAGGCCAACAAAACCAATTATCATGCCAGGTTTTGTTTTAGATAATCCCTCACATTGACTTCTCAGTACCTGATAGTAAAGGCAACCAGGTGCACCCCACATAATGGCATGAATAAATCCAATGGCCTTTTCGGCTAATTCGGGTTCTATATCATGTTGCGCTTCAATAATAAAACGGCTGTTATAAAGAATAGCAATTACCATGATTGATAAGAAAGTGGCGAGCCAAAAACCTTGCTGTGTACGATTAGCAATGTGTTTTCGTTGTCCGGAACCATTTAATTGAGCAACGATTGGGGTTAATGCCATTAATATACCTTGGCCTAATAAAATCGTTGGTAACCAAATAGACGTACCTACTGCCACCGCCGACATTTCTGTGGCATTTACAGCACCCGCCATGACAGTATCAACGACACCCATTGCTGTCTGGGAAAATTGCGCGATGATAACGGGGATACCGAGAGCAAGTAAGCTACGCGCTTCTCTTATGTACTTCTGCACGCATACACCTTTATTTATTATAAGAAAACGAAAGGAAAGGAAGAGAACAAACGTCGTATTGTTAAAATGACGTAAAGAGATCCTCAAGACCGCTTATTCTAATGATAAAAGTTTAATTAGCAACGAAATAAGTTTAGCTTCTCAAGCACAGGATTTTGATAATTTATTAGGTGTTTTTACGTTATATTTAACGGTAATCCTCGACAAGGAATAAATACGATAATTGTTCCTTTGTATTAATACGAGCTATGTTATCCTTAATAGCATAAGCCTAAATTGAGTTTACCAGTTTATCGATCCAAGGAGATGTAAGATGTTTACAGGTATTGTTCAGGGAAAAGGGCGGGTTATTGCTATCGAAGATAAAGGCGATTTTCGTACCCATATCATTGAATTACCCAAAGAGTTAGTCGGCAATTTAGAAACAGGTGCTTCTGTTGCAAATAATGGTTGCTGTTTAACGGTCACTAAAATTGAAGGTACACATATTAGCTTTGATCTAGTGAAAGAGACATTACGTTTAACTAACCTTGGTGAATTAAAAGTCGGTTCTGAAGTAAATATTGAACGTGCGGCTAAATACGGTGATGAAATAGGCGGGCATGTGATGTCTGGTCATATTGTCACAACTGCCGAAGTTGCCAAAATTATAACATCAGAAAATAATTTACAAATTTGGTTTCGTATCTTTGATAAAGCATTAATGAAGTACATTTTACACAAAGGTTTTATTGGTATTGATGGAATAAGCCTAACTGTGGGCGATGTGGTTAATAACCGTTTTTGTGTCCATTTAATTCCTGAAACGCGCGATAGAACGACATTAGGTCGCAAACGCCTTGGTGATAAAGTCAATATTGAACTTGATCCTCAAACTCAAGCGATTGTCGATACAGTAGAGCGCGTTATGGCGCAACAAGCACAGCAACAAGCTTTATTAGCAGCACAACAAAATGAAAATGAAGAACAAGCTTCACATAATTAATAATTAATGTTGTTGCTCTTAAAAGATAATCAAAGAAAAAGCCAGTTTATCAATCAAACTGGCTTTTCTCTTTTTATAAAAAGAATAATTAGCGAGGGATTTGTAAACCGCCAATATGACCTTTAGGGCTTAGGACAATTTGCCATAACTGAATATCTCTGGCACGAAATGCACCCGCACAGGCATTAAGATAATAACTAAACATACGTTTAAAGCGTGGCGTGTAATTAGATTCAATATCTGGCCAATAGGCTAAAAAACGCTGATACCATGCCATTAGTGTTTTATCGTAATCAGCGCCAAAGTTATGCCAATCTTCCATTACAAATTTACTGTCCATTGCATGAGCAATTTTTTGAATAGACGGTAAACATCCATTAGGAAAGATATATTTGCTTATCCAGCTATCTACATTTACTTTGTCGCGGTTAGAACCTATGGTGTGCAATAAAAACAGACCATCTTCCTTTAAATTACGACGAACCACATCAAAATAAGTGGCATAATTTTTAGGTCCTACATGCTCAAACATACCTACTGAAACTATGCGATCAAACTTTTCATGTAAATCACGATAGTCTTCTAAAATAATATTAACATCAAGTCCTTGGCATCGGGCTTGTGCAAGTTTTTGCTGTTCAACAGAAATAGTGACTCCCGTTACAGAAACGCCAAAATGTTTGGCTGCATAGCCTGCAAGTCCACCCCAACCACAGCCGATGTCTAACAAGGTCATTCCCGGTTTTAAATCTAATTTTCGGCAAATTAAATCTAATTTATGTTCTTGAGCCTGAGTTAAATTATCTGCATTTTTCCAGTAACCACAGGAATATTGCATATTAGGATCAAGCATGGCAGTAAATAGATCATTACCAAGGTCGTAATGCTCTTTACCTACCATCCAAGCACGTTTTTGTGTTTGCAGATTAAAAAGGCGGGCTGTCGCAATCTTGAAAATATCGCGTAGGTTTTGCGGGAGCTTATTTTCAAGACCAGCACGTAAAACTTTATGAAAGAATATATCTAATCGTTCACAATCCCACCAACCATCCATATAACTTTCGCCGAGACCTAATGAGCCTTGCTGTAATACTCTTTTATAAAAATTTTGATTATGAACCTGAATATCATAAGGTTCTGAGCCATTAACTCGAATATCAGCATGAGCTAACAGTTCTATTGCGATCTTTTTATAAGGATCGTTGGAGGTCTTTCGGCCTTCTTCTACACAAGATGTACTCATATACTCTCCGCGTAAACTAAGCGGGTTTTGAGACATAAAGCTAAGAAAGGATGTGTGCAGATTGACAGTATTAAAATGGTATTGTGTTCAGTCTGAATTGAACGAATAGAATTAATAAGACAACTAATCTGACATAATCAGCGAATAATCTGTTTAATGTCTCAAAATCCGAAAGAAAAATAAATAAAACGCTATTATAGCGTATAGGTAAGTATAGAGATGTAGAATATTTTTCTCTAGAAAAGAAAAAGGCCATTTTTTATAAAATGGCCTTTTTAAGATGATTCTTAAAAGAAGGAGCGCGATTATTCTGCGGTTTGAACTGTGTGTTTGGTAACAGATTTATTGCGCTGAATAAAGTAACCAACTGCCATTGGGATTGCTGTTAACGCCATAATTGCCGTGGTGTTAATCAAAGGTTGTTGGCTGATAAATGCAGAGACAATAAAACTCGCTAAGCTGCAAAGACCTAGTTGAAGCGCATTTTGTAACGCAGCAGCTTTACCACTGATTTCAGGATAAGCGGATAAAGCATTAGATACTGCGATTGGATAAGAAGCACCATTCATTGCAGCCATAATACAGAACGGAATTAAAATAGTTGTTAATGTTGGTTCAGTAAATTTAGCAACAAGGTATAACGCAGTCATACTGACAGCATAACCAATTAATAACAGTGGCAGCAGTGTTTTACCTGTCATTTTTGACAGTAAAATACGACAACCATAACCACCCACCATAAATGCAATAGTTTGTGGAATATAACTTAAACCGATATCCTGAGGAGAGTAGCCCATCTTTTCAAGAATGATTGGTGAGCCAGCTAACCAAGCAAAAAAACCTGCACTACAAGAAGCGTAAACTAATACGTTACCTGTGTAGAGAGGGGATTTTAGTAAAGTCATAAATGATGCTGAAGATTGGTTTGCATCTGTAACTGATTTTTGTTTAATGTTTTTTAGCATTAGTGTCGGTAACATTAGAACTAATGTTACTGCCATTAACAGCATAAAAATCATACGCCAGCCACCGTGATCTAATAACGATGCGCCGATTAAAGGCGCAAGTGCTGGTGATAATGCAACTAGTGGCATAATTAAAGCAAAAACGTGCTGAGCGCGAGATTCATCAAAACGGTCGATGACAAGAGCTTGCCAAATAACAGCAGCAGAGCAGACGCCGAAAGCTTGTAGGAAGCGCATAGCAAGTAAGCCAGTTGCACTTTCAACCCACAGCATACCAAGGCAGCCTAAAGAGAAAAGGCTTAAACCAATAAGAAGAATAGGTTTACGACCTACTTTGTCAGAAAGTGGTCCCCAAAGTAACTGAGCAACAGCAAAACCAAATAAAAAGATACTTAAGCTATTACTAATAGCACCTTCGCTGATAGAGAGTTCACGCTGCATCATACCAAATGCAGGTAAGTACATATCAATAGCTAAGTAACCTAGCATACTCAAACCAGCTAGGTACACCATAAAGCTCATAGGTGTTTTTGATTGTGTGGATGTTTTAGAATTCATTTTATTTTCTATGCTATGTGATGTAGAACATTTTATGTATTGTAACTAAGACCTATTTTACTTGTGAAACGGGAATATTTGGTTAATGCTGTGAAAAATTTTCAAAGGAATAAACTCTATGTGGTCAGAATACTCTTTAGAAGTTGTTGATGCAGTCGCAAGAACAGGAAGTTTTAGCTCGGCTGCTCAAGAATTGCACAGAGTGCCATCCGCCGTTAGTTACACAGTTCGGCAATTAGAGGAATGGCTTGCCGTTCCTTTGTTTGAGCGTCGTCATCGTGATGTAGAATTAACCGACGCAGGTAAAATTTTCATCAAAGAAGCACGATCTGTTATCAAAAAAATGAATGACACTCGACATCTTTGTCAACAAGTTTCTAATGGATGGCGCGGTCAATTTAGTATAGCAGTTGATGGCATTGTTAAACCTGAAAGAACACAACAACTTATTCTCGATTTCTACCGCCATTTTCCGGATATAGAACTGTATGTCTACCCTGAAGTGTTTAATGGCGTATGGGACTCCTTAGTTAATGGTCGTGTTGATTTAGCCATTGGTGCAACAAGAGCCTCACCAATCGGTGAACGTTATAGCTTTAGAGATATGGGATTTATGCCTTGGCGCTGTGTTTGCCATGTTGATCACCCTTTAGCGAAAGCACAACATCCATTAACGGATGATGAAATGCGGCCTTATCCAAGTTTATGTTTAGAGGATACCTCACGCAGTTTACCAAAGCGTGACACTTGGGCGCTAAATAATCAGCGCAGAATGGTTGTTCCGACATGGGATATGGGGCTTGAATGTTTGTTAGCGGGATTATGCGTTGGAATGGTGCCTTGGCACCGTGCTGAACCTTTAATTGAACAAGGTAAGCTGGTGACTTTACAACTGGCACAACCATTGCCAGACAGCCCATGCTGCCTGACGTGGGTCGATAAAAGTGAATCGCCCGCTTTGACATGGTTGTTAGATTATCTTGGAGATAGCCAAACCTTAAATGAGGAATGGCTTCGCTAGAAATCAGATAGTTAAATAAATATGAATTAGCGACGGTAGTCGATAAAAGGACCGTCAGCAACTGAACGGCGCTCAACTAATCGTGGATGAACTTCGATTGTTTGGGCGTCTTCGCGTTTATTGACGATACGATCAAGGAGCATCGATAATGCCATTTGACCTAGACGTTCTTTTGGCTGGTGGACGGTTGTTAGTGCAGGCGTAAAATAACGTGCATTACGAATATTGTCATAGCCAACAATAGAAATATCAAAAGGAACACGCAGACCAAGTTCATCTGCGGCACAAATTGCGCCCATCGCCATAACATCACCTCCACAAAAAACAGCAGTAGGGCGATGTTTTTGGTTTAGCATTTGGTACATAGCTTTATAACCAGATTCTGGCTCGAAGTCGCCTTGTACAATCCATTCGTCTTTGACTGTGATTTTTGCTTCTTCCATGGCTTTTAAGAAACCTTGTAAGCGACCACCACCTGTATTACGTTCTAATGGACCAGGGATAATACCAATATCACGATGACCGCGTTCAATAAGGTAACGACCTGCAATATAACCACCATGGAATGCGTTATCGATAATGGTATCTGTAAAGTCGCCACGTGCCTTACCCCAATCCATGACAACCATTGGAATATTACGATAGCCCTCTAAAAGAGTAAGAAGGTGATCGGGATATTCAGAACACATGACTAATAATCCATCAACACGTTTTTGTGCCAGCATCGCTAAATAGGCTTTTTGTTTATCGAGGTTATTATGTGAATTACATAAAATCAGTGTGTAGCCTTTGCTGTAACAACTATTTTCAACAGCTTCAATCACTTCAGCAAAGTAAGGAGCTTCACTGGACGTGGCTAACAGGCCAATAGATTTGGTGTGATTGACTTTTAAACTACGCGCAACGGCACTAGGCGAATAATTTAATTCTTTTATAGCGGCCCAAACTGCTGCCCGTGTGTTCTCAGCAACAAAACGTGTTTTGTTGATCACATGAGAAACAGTCGTGGTTGATACGCCTGCGCGTTTTGCCACGTCTTTTATTGTTGCCATGGTGTGGAAAACTCCTGACCTTCATTGGTCTCTTTTATCTAATTTTATGGTTTAACTGCCAGTATAGTCATACATAGGGCAAACACTGGCAATAATTTAGCGATTAGCTGTGAATTTTGTATGATCTAGCTCAAAAGTGAAAGTATTAATCAATGTTATAAATTGTGCACTGGTCGCTATTTTAGCAAATTTTGATATGTGATAATAATTAACCATGACAAGGTTATGGTTAAAAATGTGTATTATAATCATTTTGAGGGAGAAATAGATGGATACGGATCTGAAATTTGGTTTGAGTACAGCAGTAGCAGCGCTTGTTATGATCGTTTTATTTTCTACTATGATGTTCTAATCACTGCTTTATAGAATATCCGATCAATTTAAATAATAGATTATCGAATATCTGAATATAACAAAGGGCTCAAGGCCCTTTGTTATTTTGTCACCAAAAATGAATCTCAATCACTCACCTTTGATTATCAAGCTCAATTAAGCAAGGTTAGCTTCAACAAATGACCAGTTAACCAGTGCCCAGAACTCTTCTAAATATTTAACGCGCGCATTACGGTAGTCGATGTAGTAAGCATGTTCCCATACGTCTACTGTTAACAGTGGTTTGTCTGCACCTGAAACTGGAGTTGCAGCATTAGAGGTGTTAACAATTGCAACTGAACCGTCAGCTTTTTTCACTAACCAAGTCCAACCTGAACCGAAGTTTTTAGCTGCTGCATCATTAAATTGCTTTTTGAACTCTTCAAAAGAGCCAAATGCTTTGTTGATAGCATCAGCAACTTTACCTGTTGGTGCGCCACCTGCATTGGGTGCTAAGCAGTTCCAGTAGAAAGTGTGGTTCCATACTTGAGCAGCATTATTAAAGATACCACCATCAGTAGATTTGATGATTTCTTCTAAAGATTTGCTTTCTAAATCAGTGCCTTTAACCAGATTATTTAAATTGGTTACATAGGTTTGGTGGTGTTTGCCGTAGTGATATTCTAAAGTTTCTTTAGAGATGTGTGGCTCAAGAGCATCTAACGCATAAGGTAATTTTGGTAATTCGAAAGACATTGCGTACTCCTTTAAACTATCTATTTCGGGTTTTGTGCCTGAAATCATTCAATCAAAATCATTTGAATTGATAGAATGAGGCAAATGAATCACTAAGTTGTTACTATTTTGCTAATTATTTTAACAAAAATCCGCTGAAATAACAGCTAAATATCTTTTATCTATAGTTATAAGCCATATAGATTAATTATACTCATAAGAGTATATCCCTCTTGCCTGTACGTAAAGTAGCAAAAGTGCATTTGTAATGAGAGAAGCAAAAAAGGAGAGAGTAAATTTTATTCTATTAATATGATTTAATAGCGTCACCTAGTTTGGATGGATTGGGGTAAGAGACTACAATTGATACATCGTAACAAATTTATTCTCAAAGGAATGTACAAATATGAAAAAAATATTTATAGCTATTGGCATGATAATATTTTTATCTGGGTTTGGATTTAAAAGTAATGAACCTTTGAAATTAGATTTTGGAAGATCAATTGATGATATTCCTTTTATAAAAAATGGCGAGTGTGAAACAAAGGAAGATATTATCACTTGTTTTTTTAATAATGAGCCTCCGTTTGATAAAGACTCTGATAGAAATGCATTAAAATTTTATAAGGGTAAGTTAATCGGCGTAAATCTATCCTATTTTGGTGGCAATGACATCGACTCTGTTTGTGATATTTTAGCTCAGAAAATGAAAAATATTTATCCTTTAGTTAAGGATAAAAAAGCATTGTTAGCTTCGGTAAATAACTGCAAGGAATTAGAGATAATCGAATATGAGTCATTAAGTGAGAATAAAACATTTGTATTTTCTGAAATAGAGAATATTGAGGCTAAAGAAGGGAACATAGAAATAATGTATTCACATAAGCCTTATTATTTATATATTTATCGTAGTAGCGATATTTTAGATTGAATTTACGTAAATAGAGTGTAGGAGTTAAAATGAGTTATAATATTGCACTATTTGATTTTCCTATTCCGAATGATTTTGAAAAAGCGTGTGAATACTTTGAAAAATATGAAGATGAAGATATTCAGGAATTAAGCCCATCAATGTTGCATTTTTATCAAGAAATTTCTCATCTATATCCATGCCTTTGCGAATTACCCGATGATGAAATAGATGATAGTGTGTGGTGTGATGGGCCTTTAATTAATAACTTTATGACCAAAATCCCAGTTATTGGTTTTGTTTACTCTAAAGTAGATGAAGCTCTTCCAGTTGTTATTGAATTAGCAAATAAAATGGGGATCTCAGTCCTTGATTGGCAGCAAGGAACGGTATTTAATGCTAAACAATAAAAATGATATTTGAGATGATATAAGGGTTGACTTAAATTTGCCGACAATAGTTTAAGTTTTTTCAAGGGAGTGATAAAAGCATGCACGGAAGTATTATTTTCAAGTATTTTTCTATGAAACGATTAGTCCAGAGTCTATTTCTACTTATTTTTTGTAGTGTGCTAAATGGTTGTGGCATGTTCTATGGCATTGCATGTAGTACCAGTATTTTATTGACACCGTCAGAATCGCAAGAAAAAATCTATATGCCGGAAGCTATTGTTAATCAAAATTATGATCAACAGGTTGAAATTGGCGTATTTTCTGGTTTAGCCCCATATTATATTGTGGAAAACCCAGAATGGGTTACTGTGACATTAATGGTGAAAAATAAAGATGGGGAGTGGCTTTCTCTTATTACACATGAAGATTGGCAAAAGCATGTCATACGCCAAGAAGAGCGTCCTATCATTTTTGCTCGTTTACAGGGAACAGCACCTAAAAGTGGCAATGTACGGATAAAAATAAAAGCCACAGTAGGGCGTACTATGTGTGGTACAACGGACCCTGTTTTTGCTTTACAAGTTAAAGTGAGAAAAGAATAAAGCTATCCGTGATACTTAAATATATTTATTTTAATTAGGTGAAGATTACCTAATAAGACTCGTCCATTTTATCTTATCTATAAATACTCTAACTTACTAAAATCTAATACTATTATAAATATTAGATTTTAGTATTGTTTGTATAGAATAATTTAACGGAATATGATTTTCAGATCACTTGCTTACCCTGTAATAAGCGTATACATCATTTTCACTACAACTAAGAATAGAAATAATGCAAATATTTGGCGAACTCTAGGGATCGGTAGGCGATAAGCAACTTTTACACCGACAGGTGCGAAGAGTACGCTAGTAATGCTTATTCCAATAAAGGCAGGTAAATAGATAAAGCCGAAGTAATAGTCATTAATATTCGTTTGATTCCAGCCATAGATAATCCCCATGATTGTGCCTATGGAAGCAATGATGACACCAATCATTGAAGAGGTTGCAATACATTTACGTGTATTAAATCCCCAATGGCTTAAAAGAGGAATCGTGATAGTACCGCCAGCAATACCGATAAAGCTGGATATAAAACCAATTAAAGAGCCGCCACTTGTTAACGCTGTTTTTGAAACAATAGGATCTTTCACATTTTCAATGCGTTCTGCTTCTTTCTTTTTAGTTAATAATCCATAGATGGTATATACCATGAAAATACAGAACACGATTTGCAATATCGTATTTGACATTTTTTGTACCAGAAATGTCCCCACAAGCATACCAATGATGGTGCCAATAGATAATAAAGGAAATTGCTGCCATAAAATGGCTTTATGTTTGTTATGGGAATACGCTGAAGATGCTGTGGAAAATATAATGACAGAGAATGAGGTAGATAAGGCAATTTTCATCACCATATCTGTTGGAATAGCTTGTTGACTGACTACATACATCACCACCGGAACAATGATTGCACCGCCTCCTATGCCAAGTAGCCCAGCAAAAAAGCCGGTGATACATCCCACTAAAAGAAACAGCAAAATCATGTCCATGGTTAATTCTCATCAGGGTTTATAACAAACTCATTTTTATACATTATATCCTTTTAAGAAGGTAGCGTTTTATCTTAATGTATAGATTATGAAATTTAATGTATTGATTTTGATATGAAAATTGTTATTTCTTTTCTTGCTACTTTTTTAATACTAAAGAATATATAGCTAAATATAATTCAAATAAAGAAATAAATTAAATATTTAATATTGGCTTTTATAATAAATTCTACTTTTAAACTATAAGCTAAAAATAATTATATTAATTTTATAGGGAGAATAAATCGGAATATGACTAGCTTGTTTTTATTTATTTATTTATGGAAGCCTAGGGTGGCAAGATTTTTCTTATTTAAAATAAGATAACGAAAAGTTATAGTACTATTTTTCATGATCTATACTGTCAGATCAAAATATTAAGCAATTTAGAAAGAGTCATACATTTATCCATAATGTTGGCGAGGGCGTTGTTTTATTTAATTAAAATAGATTTTTATCTTATTGGATTTATATTTTATCTATCTTTTTTTGACTTTATAAAGGAATTTGTATGAAGAAGACGGTGTTATTACTATCTATAATCACATTATTATCAGGGTGTAAAATAAACGAGGCAATACGTTCTGTTAATAGTGCTGTAAACCAAATAGTTCCATCGATGGAATCTCCAGTCACTGAAGCGACTTATGCAGGAATATGTAAGGACTTTAGTGATAATGAGATTGCTGCGAAGAAAAAATGGAGAGGAAAGTGGGTTATTTTAGAGGGAAGAGTGACCACTATCGCAAGTTTGGAAGAAGTAGTCAGATACGACCTCTATAAACCAACACCACCGAAAGTTGTTGCTATTTCATTTAATAATAAAGCCAGTGCTTCATATACTTTAAAACCAAGTGAAGAAGATAATGTTCTTAAAATTAAGAAAGGACAAACTGCAAAAATAAAAGGTGAGATAAGCGATATTACTGATGCATTGGGTTGTTTGATCCTTTTAGAAAACGGAACCATACAGTAATAAGTTACTTAAATTGAACCAATCGATTCGAGCATTGACGATTTTCTTAATTGAAATGCTCTCAGCCTCTTAATTGAGGCTTTTTATTCTTCTTAACGTTTTAGTCAGTGATTGTGTCGGTAGTAAGAGATAAAATAATAAGATAAAACATACTCATAAACATCTGTAACGTATTGATTTATTTTTTATGTTTTATTGTATATTTTCTCATCAATAATACTGTGGTTTAGTACCAACCTATTGTTTTATATCGATAACTAAACTTATATAGAGGTTTCTAATATAAAGTGGTATTCTTCTTTCATGTTTTCCCCTATAAAGCATATCGAATATAAAAGGCTGTAAGGACTTACAAATGACGACTATTGAAAAAATTGAACGCCAGATCAATGAAAACCCAATTATTTTATACATGAAAGGTTCTCCAAAATTACCAAGTTGTGGTTTTTCTGCTCAGGCAGTTCAAGCTATCTCTGCTTGTGGTGAGCGTTTTGCGTATGTTGATATCCTGCAAAACCCAGATATTCGTGCAGAATTACCAAAATATGCACACTGGCCAACTTTCCCACAATTATGGGTAGATGGTGAATTAGTCGGTGGATGTGACATCATTTTAGAAATGTATCAGCGCGGTGAATTACAGAAGTTATTAAAAGAGACTGCTGATAAGTATCGTGGTGAAGAAGAAGCACAGTAATTAAATTTTATCGTTTCAGTATTGGAACGTATGAAAATAGTGTGATCTTCAATAAAAAAGCCAGTTCAATTCGTTGAACTGGCTTTTTTCTGTTATTCATAAATGTACCTGAGACACCATGACTTTAAGGTGTAGGTAATGGCCATCCACCAAGCTTTTTCCAGCGGTTAACTAATTCACAAAAAAGTAATGATGTACGATTTGTATCGTATAACGCGCCATGCGCTAATTTGCTATCAAAGGGAATGCCAGCAGTGATACAGGCTTTAGCCAAAATTGTCTGCCCTAATACTAATCCACTTAAAGCCGCTGTATCAAAGGTGGCAAAAGGGTGAAAAGGGTTACGTTTTAATCCGGCACGCTCAGCCGCAGCCATTACAAAGCTGTGATCAAAATTTGCATTATGCGCCACAATAATGGCGCGATTACAGTCTGCATCTTTCATTCCTTTACGTACCATTTTAAAAATGGCATGAAAGGCTTCATATTCACTGACTGCACCACGTAAAGGATTGGTTGGATCAATACCTGTAAATTCTAAGGCTGCCGGCTCTAGATTAGCCCCTTCAAAGGGTTCGACATGAAAATGTAATGTGTTGTCCGGTTTTAGCCAACCTTGTTCATCCATTTTTAATGTAATAGCGGCGATTTCAAGTAAACCGTCTGTTTTCGCATTAAATCCACCTGTTTCAACATCAATGACAACAGGGTAGTAACCCCGAAAACGGTTACAAAGCTTATTGGGATTATTTATATCAGGCATTAAGTTGTACTTATCCGACAAAAATAGAATATCGGAAATTGATAATCAGTAAGGCCAGAAAGATAAACATGTTATCTTTCTGGTTTTAATAAAAATTAGTTACCTAGAGCGTGACTTGCACTTTTGTTTTCGATGAGCTCGATTTTGTATCCATCAGGATCTTCAACAAAAGCAATAATTGTTGAGCCACCTTTTACTGGGCCAGCATCACGGGTAACATTACCGCCAGCTTGACGAATGGCTTCACAGGTTGCAGCAACATCATCAACACCTAATGCTACATGCCCAAAAGCAGTTCCCATTTCGTAGCTATTTACACCCCAGTTATAGGTTAACTCAATAACCGCACCTGTGCTTTCATCACCATAACCAACAAAAGCTAACGAGTATTTATATTCCTCATTCTCGCTAGTGCGTAGAAGTTGCATACCTAAAACCTTGGTATAAAAGTCGATAGAACGTTGTAAATCGCCCACTCGGATCATGGTATGAAGTACTCGCATATAAACCTCTTGTGTTTTTTTAATGATTAAACCCTACAGATAAACTGATGGCGGAGTACTATAACGCGTTAAAGCCCTAAAGTTCAATTTTACTACGCCTTTAACAGTTCAATAAATCATGTTGTGCAGATAATATCTCTATTAACTATACTCTATTGTAACAAACAATAGGGAGGGAAAATCAAATGCAAGAACAATTAGAATTTTTTGATATTCCTAGTCCTTGTATTGGACGTTGCGAAATGAATGCGCAAGGATATTGCGTGGGGTGCTATCGCAGCCGTCAAGAGCGGTTTAATTGGTCAACAATGAATCAACATGAGAAAAGAAATATATTGCGACTTTGTCAGCAACGTTATTTAAGATCATTAAAAAAAATGGGTTCCGCAATTGAAAAAGAGAATGATCAACTCAATTTATTTTAAATATTCCAATTATTTTTTAATATTAAAATAATAATTAACTATCTTTTTAATTCATTATTGTTATTTATTGTAGTTATGTGGTTTATTATTTTTTCTTTATTAATATAAAGTTATAACTTTAAAGTGTTATTCTGGTTATTTATTTTTAACTGTTTGATAATAATGCTATTTTCTTGTTTTTTAGTGTTGAGTTTAAAATAATAATAATTATTATGTAAAAAAATATAGATTAGTTTTTATAACAAGGTTATTCTTTATGGACTTTCGTTGCTAGAAAGAAATGGTTTAATTATATCTGGAAAATAATTACTTATCTAATAAATAGGATTATAACTATATTAGTTATTAAAGGTAATGTTTTAATTAAAAAGAATAGGTAAATATTGTATTAAAAATGAATATCTAAACTTTGTAATAAGTTGACTGAAAATGCTAATTAAGGAGAGATAAGTGGAATCAACATTAGGAGCTGATTTAGCGCGTTTAGTTCGGTTATGGCGTGCTTTAATTGATCATCGTCTCAAACCATTAAAATTAACCCAAACCCATTGGGTTACTTTGTATAATATCAGCCAATTACCTCCAGAGCAGTCACAAATCCAATTGGCAAAAGCAATAGGAATCGAGCAACCGTCTTTAGTGAGAACCTTAGATCAACTGGAAGAAAAAAAACTGATTTGTCGGCATACATGTGCAAATGATCGCAGAGCAAAACGTATAAAATTAACAAAAGAATCTGAACCTTTTATTAATGAGGTTTATACCGTTATAGAAAAAACGAGACGAGAGATATTAGGTGGTATCCAACTAGAAGAAATCGAAAGGTTAATAGGTACAATCAAAAAATTAGAAAAAAATATAAATAGGCTAAATGACTAATAATTTCAAATTTAATATATATTCTATTTAAATGATATTAATTATATGGTGATAACTATATTCTGAATAATTCAGTACTCAGCTAGATAACAAGTGAATGAGTCACTGGGAAATATAAAACATATAACTGGTGTGAGTAAACTATGTCAACAACACTGAAACTTGAAATATGACGCGTATATAACATAATCATTATATATTTTGAATTGTAATAGCTAGATTATATATTTGCTCTCTCTTAACGTTACTTATTATTGAGTCATAAAATAAAACAGGCAACTTTAATGTTGCCTGTTTTTTGTTGCTAATTGCTAATTATTAGCGAGGAGAAACAGTTAAGTTATTTCCGTTACCGATAACGGCAACACGTTGACCTTGACTATAAACAGTATTATCTGCTTTTTGAACGATAGCGACAGTTCTACCACTATCTAAACGAACTTCAATTTGAACACCCTTAGTGGTGTTTAATGCGCCTTGTGCTTGTTGTCCCGCCATACCACCAGCAATTGCACCAGCAGCTGTTGCAAGGTTACGGCCTGTACCACCACCTACTGTGTTACCTAACATACCGCCGAGAACGGCACCACCAATCGCACCTAAAATATTCTCATCGCTACCTGCTTGAATATTCACTGCACGTACAGAAACCACTGTACCATAAGTAATATTTTGAGCTTGTTTTGCTTGGCTTGCGGTGTAAGTGTCACCGGATAGTGAATTTGTATTCACACAACCAGTAAGTACAGTCATTGTAAAAAGACCAATAAGTAAATGCTTAAACATAGTCACTCCTAAAGAAAACCTGAGGTGAGTTGCTCAGATTATACCAATGTTATCTAGTATCAGTTATAGCTCGTTTTTTGCGTATGTCGACACTGATTTTAATAATATATAGCTTACTATATAGTAAAGGCCGATAGTAAAAACAGAAGAGATTTCTGAAAAAAGAGAATATAACATTATATGTTAAAAATTTGCATCATCTTGATTATAAGGAAAAGAACATGATAGCAGGGCGGTACATTGGCGTGATGTCTGGCACAAGCTTAGATGGTGTTGATGTTGTATTAGCTGCAATCAATAATAAGTTCGTTGCACAACAAGAAAATCACTTTCTGCCTTATCCACAAAATCTACGCCAACGAATTTTAGCTATTTGCCAAGGGCAATCTACTACCTTGCATGAAATCGGCCTATTAGATGCGCAATTGGGTGAACTTTATGCGCAAGCAATTATAGAGTTACTCGCAAAAGTAAAACTTAGTGCGAGTGATATTACGGCGATAGGATGTCATGGACAAACCGTTTGGCATGAGCCAGAAAGTGATATGCCATTTACTATGCAAATTGGTGACAATAACCGTGTTGCTGCCTTAACAGGAATTACGACGGTTGGTGATTTCCGTCGCAGAGATATTGCTTACGGCGGACAAGGCGCACCTTTAGTACCTGCTTTTCATCTTGCTGTATTAGGGCATTCTGTTGAAAAACGTATTATTTTAAATATTGGTGGTATCGCCAATATTTCATTGTTATTACCTGGTGTTGCAGTTAAAGGCTACGATACAGGCCCTGGAAATATGCTATTAGATAGCTGGAATTGGATCCATAACCAAACACCTTATGATGATAATGGTAAATGGGCTGCTACTGGCACTGTAAATCCAACTCTATTGAAAGATATGCTTTCGGATACTTACTTTTCGCGTTCAGCACCTAAAAGCACAGGGCGAGAATATTTCAATACACAATGGTTAAATTACCATTTAGCAAGAGTACCTAATGTTTTTCCTGAAGATGTACAAGCAACTCTAGTTGAATTAACCGCGATAAGTATTGTGCAACAGATCCAACTAAACGGTGGATGTGAACGTTTACTCGTTTGTGGTGGTGGGGCACGAAATGGGCAAATTATGCATCGTTTAGCTTCATTATTACCGGGTACAGAAGTCACGACAACGGATAAATATGGTTTAAGTGGCGATGATATGGAAGCGTTGGCATTTGCTTGGTTAGCTGCGCGTACTATTGCAAATGAATCAGGGAATTTGCCTTCTGTAACAGGGGCATCAAGAGAAACCGTTTTAGGGGCGATTTACCCTACAAATCCTCGTTAAGCGTGATATGCTGAACGCAGTTTCTCAAAAGAGAGAGTGAAAAATGACAGAACTTGATTTTATTGATGTTGCTGATTTACGCCGTGAATATATGAACGGTGGACTACGACGTCATGAATTAACTGAACAGCCATTAGTTTTGTTTGAAAAGTGGCTAAAACAGGCTTGTGAAGCGCGTTTGAGTGATCCTACTGCAATGTGTGTCGCAACAGTTGATGAAAATGGGCAACCTTATCAACGTATCGTGTTATTAAAACACTTCGATGAACATGGTTTAGTCTTTTACACCAACTTGGGCAGTCGCAAGGCGAGTCATTTAGAGCACAATCAACGAGTCAGTTTATTATTTCCTTGGTATCCCTTAGAAAGACAAGTTTGCTTTTTAGGGAAAGCAGAAAAACTTTCTCCTATTGAAGTGATTAAATATTTCCATAGCCGCCCTAAAGATAGTCAAATTGCGGCTTGGGCTTCTCAACAGTCTTCTCGCATTTCCGCAAGAGGCGTGTTAGAAAGTAAGTTTTTGGAATTAAAACAGAAATTCCAAAATGGAGAAGTGCCATTACCGAGTTTCTGGGGTGGATATCGTGTGACATTTGATTCTGTTGAATTTTGGCAAGGACGAGAAAATCGTCTGCACGATCGCTTTATCTACCAAAAATCACCACAAGGATGGGACATTGAGCGATTAGCACCTTAATAGTGTGTTAATAAATTTGCCTCAAAAAGTCTTTTTCTACTGGTACTTAATGTAGTGGCGCTTTATGCTATACCACTTATGTTTCACTTATATTTTAAATAGACAAAAAACAATAAACCGATGGAGTCATTGATGTCTAGCAAGAACCTAATCACACAATTGCAGGAGCGTGGGCTAATCGCTCAGGTCACGGATGAGGCAGCTTTAGTAGAGCGTTTGGAGCAAGGTCCTATCGCTCTCTATTGTGGCTTCGATCCTACCGCTGATAGCCTGCACTTGGGGCATTTGGTTCCTTTGCTGTGTTTAAAACGATTCCAACTAGCCGGGCATAAGCCTGTGGCGTTGGTGGGTGGTGCAACGGGTCTAATTGGTGATCCTAGTTTTAAAGCCACCGAGCGCAAACTGAATACCCAAGATACTGTTCACGAATGGGTAGAAAAAATTCGTAAACAAGTGTCACCTTTCTTAGATTTCAACAGTGGTGAAAACAGTGCGGAATTAGCAAACAACTATGACTGGTTTGGTCAAATGGATGTGCTGACATTCCTGCGTGATATCGGTAAACACTTCTCTGTGAACCAAATGATCAACAAAGAAGCGGTTAAACAACGTTTAAACCGTGACGATGTGGGGATCTCTTTTACTGAATTCGCCTATAACCTATTACAAGCTTATGACTTTGCGTCATTAAATACACATTTAGGTGTTGAATTACAAATCGGTGGCTCTGATCAGTGGGGTAATATCACTTCAGGTATCGATTTAACCCGTCGTTTCAATCAGAAACAAGTATTTGGTATGACCGTACCATTAATTACTAAATCTGATGGAACTAAATTCGGTAAGACAGAAGGCGGTGCGGTTTGGTTAGATCCTAAGAAAACCAGCCCATACAAATTCTACCAGTTCTGGATCAATACGGCAGATGCTGACGTTTATCGCTTCTTGAAATTCTTCACATTTATGAGCATTGAAGAAATTAATGCACTTGAAGAAGAAGATAAAAACAGCGGTCAAGTGCCTCGTGCTCAACGTGTATTAGCAGAACTCGTTACGGGTTTAGTTCATGGTGAAGAGGGTTTAATCGCCGCTAAACGTATTACAGAAAGCTTATTCTCTGGTGCAATTGCAGACTTAACACAAGCTGACCTTGAACAATTAGCACAAGACGGTATGCCAACAATTGAGTTAGAAAAAGGCAGTGATTTGCAACAAGCACTGGTTAACGCAGAATTAGTTCCTTCTCGTGGTCAGGCTCGTACAATGATTGGCTCTAACGCAGTTTCAATTAATGGCGAAAAACAAGATAATCCTGAATACGTCTTTGAAGAAAAAGATTTCTTATTTGGTCATTACTCCATTTTACGTCGCGGTAAAAAACATTACTGCCTCGTTATCTGGAAATAATTGACAGTAAAGGGCAGCCGGTGAGTTGCCCTTTTTCTTAATAACAATAAATAAACGTATATACCTCGCCTATGATGATAAAGCTTGGGTGTTGTGTGTATTCACAATAATCGGTTTATGTCATGAAAAATATACTCTCTATTCAGTCACATGTTGTTTTCGGTCATGCAGGTAACAGCGCCTCTGAGTTTCCAATGCGTCGTATGGGGGTGAATGTTTGGCCTCTAAATACAGTGCAATTTTCAAACCACACGCAATATCCAGAAAAATGGACAGGCTGTGTGATGTCAGCAGAGCACATTACTGAGATTGTTGATGGTATTGCCGCAATCGGTAAACTCTCACAATGTGATGCAGTACTAAGTGGTTATTTAGGATCGGCTGAACAAGGTTTGCGTATTGTTGATATCGTTAAAAAAGTAAAACAAGCGAATCCTAATGCATGGTATTTTTGTGATCCTGTAATGGGACATCCTGAAAAAGGGTGTATTGTTCCTCCTGCTGTTTCAGGTGTGCTATGCGAAGAAGCATTACCTATCAGTGATATCATCGCGCCTAATTTATTAGAACTTGAAACATTAAGTGGCGGCAAAGCTCTTCATAACGTTGATGAGTGTGTAAATGCTGCCCGTGAATTGTGTAAACAAGGCCCTAAGGTTGTATTAGTAAAACACTTGTCACGTGCTGGATATCGTCATGACCGCTTTGAAATGCTGTTAGTAACCGCAGAACATAGCTGGCATGTTAGTCGTCCATTAGTCGATTTTGGTGAGCGTCAGCCTGTGGGTGTCGGTGATTTAACAAGTGGTTTAATGCTGGTGGATTTACTCAAAGGTGTTGAATTACAAACCGCATTAGAACACGTCGCTGCGGCAGTTTATGAAGTGATGCTAAAAACGAAAGAGATGAATGAGTACGAATTGCAACTCGTTGCTGCTCAAGATCAAATGGTGCATCCAACGCATAGATTCTGTGCAACACAGATAGATTAATTGCAATAAAACACATTTAATTCAAATAAGAACGGAGGCTTAATAGTTTCCGTTTTTTAGTATGTTTTCTATATTTTTGAAATCAATAGCATAATCATTAAGCACAATGCCTTTAAACGTTACCAATTTATTAAAGAACTCTTGTGCATGCAGTGCCATTGTTTTTATTAGCAGATCTTTTTTAATAAAAGCTTTTTGGGGTTCGTTAGCAGTGATAGTAATAAGCACATTGTCATTGATAGGCTGAAATTTTATTTCAATAGGTTGGTCAGGAAAATTTGTTTTAAATTCTTGGTTTTCATTTATTTTAACTAAACCTTCAACTAGATAGCTCCATAATTGGTCAACACAGTCCCACATGCCTATATCGATTATTTTGATATTATAAATAGATAATTCTATGGCACCTTCAATATAGAAAGTATTTTTTAATAAACCATTGTAATTATCGATATTAATAAAATTATCTTCTATTTTTAAATAAGTTGAAATTTGGATCATGCAATATCCTATTATTCTAGTAACGTAATTTCCCTGAGTACTTTTAAGTATAGATATGAAAGGGTATTACTTTAGATAACCACATTTATTGCCTGTGTGTTTAAAAAAGAATAGCCCAAGTAAATTGATTTTACTTGAGCTATTTAAATTTAAAAGGATCAAAGATTACTCTTTAATTAACCCTTCAGTGAGCAGTGCGCTATGCACATTAGGGCGTTGTGCAATACGTTTTAAGTAATCTTGTAGATGTGTTAAATCAGTTAAATCTAAACCAACATGCGGTGCCCATTGGCTTAATGTAAATAAATAGGCATCAATAACCGTAAAATGCTCACCACATGCACATTTTTGTTTGCCCAATACATCATTAATATAAGCAAATTTACTTTTTAATTTAGTTTTAACGACAGGTACATAGCTTTCAGGTGTATCTGGTGAAAATAGTGGGCCATAGCCTTTATGCACTTCACTCGCGAGAAAGTTTAACCACTCAATTTGATGGTAACGTTCTAGTGATTTTGGTGGTGCAATTAAATTTCTATCCGGTTTTAAGTCTGCAAGGTATTGAACAATTGCAACACCTTCAGTCAAAATATCACCATTATCTAATTGAAGGACAGGGACTTGGCCTTTTGGATTGATGGTTAGAAAATCTTTCCCCGATTCTGTTTTTTTAGCGCGCAAATCGATGCGCTCTATTGAAAAATCTAAACCTGTTTCACGTAAAACGATATGAGGGGAAAGCGAGCAACTACCTGGCGTGTAGTACAATTTCATGTTGAATAGCTCCCTATCAATAAGGTGGTGAATTAACTTACAGATATCAGAATATCTTCACTAATATAAGATGATAAAAGGTTCTAAGAAATTAGCAAACTCAAATGATGCGAATAAAAAAGGCTTTTGTAAATCTGTGAACAAGGCTGTTAATTGATGAAAATATACGAAATAAATACTCCTTATATTTATAATATATAAGGAGCATTTAATTATGACTCTTCAAATGAAGGTAAGAATGAAATATCAAGGTAATAAATTTTTGGGTTCTTTTTATCAATGTAGACTGTAACCAGCTCTCTATTAATATAAGGTGTGGGATCAAAGAAGATATAACCACTTTTATAACGAATTAATCGATTGTTTAGTGTATCGTGATAATCAGCGATAATTTGATAGGGAGAATGATGATTAAAACTGATATTACTGTTAATAATGATTTCAGATATCTTTACATTAATAGGCATTCCATCACGTTTTAATCGTTGATCCCTTGTGGCTCTTCTTTTGATAAAATACAAAGGGATAAGCCCAGTTGATGCAAATACTAATCCAAAAATACTTAATATAGTACCCGCGCCATATAAGCCCAAAAAGTTGTTAATAGTTGCTCTTTGTGGATCATTTGGAAGATAAATAACATTAATCTTTTCACCAAGATAAAAGCGGGACTGACGACCACCTTCTGGTGAACGAAACGTTATTTCTCTATTATCTTCAGTATTAAACTGAATAATAGGGTGATAAAAATAGTCACCATCAGAAGATTTACTCACACTTTGGTCAATAACAACGCCTGTTGTTTCTATTCCATTCCTTACTACATTTAATTCAGATTTAATAACAAATAAAGCTACAATAAAAATAATCGCACCAATAAGCGCAAAAATATAAAACAGAAATTTAAATTTCTTCATACACTAAATCCTTTTATTAATATGTGATTATTTTATCGCTAAGATAGAAAAAAGATTATAGGAATAAGCTAAAAAACAAAAGTGAAATTTATCTAATGCGTAGCATTATTAAAAAGGAAAGGAATAAGGGAGATATTAGATAAAAACTCGATAATTAATGGAGTTAAGAGTAAAAAAAGTAGAAACAACATAAAAAAACCAGCCTTAACAATGAGGCTGGTTTCTATTATTTATAGAACAGAATTATTTCAGTTCTAATTCATTCATTGCAGCGATGCTGAAACCACCATCTACGTGAACAATTTCACCTGTAATACCACCAGATAAGTCAGAACATAAGAATGCTGCTGTATTACCTACATCTTCAGTGGTTACAGTGCGACGCAGAGGAGTGACTGACTCGCAATGACTTAACATTTTACGGAAATCTTTAATACCAGACGCCGCTAATGTACGGATTGGACCAGCAGAGATACCGTTAACACGAATACCTTCAGGACCCATAGCATTTGCCATATAACGAACGTTAGCTTCTAAAGAAGCTTTTGCCAGACCCATAACGTTATAGTTAGGGATTGCTCGTTCAGCACCTAAATAAGTCAGAGTTAACAGCGCTGAATTTGGATTTAGCATTGCACGGCTTGCTTTCGCCATAGCAACAAAGCTGTATGCACTGATGTCGTGAGCAATTTTAAAGCCTTCACGAGTTACTGCATTAACGTAGTCGCCATCTAATTGGTCAGCAGGAGCAAAACCGATAGAGTGAACAAAACCATCATATTTTGGCCAAACTTTTGCAAGTTCTGCATACATAGTATCGATGCTTTCGTCTTTTGACACATCACACTCTAATACGATATTTGAGTCTAATGATGCTGCAAACTCTTCAACGCGTGGTTTCAGTTTTTCATTTTGGTAAGTAAATGCAAGTTCTGCACCTTGGTCACGCATAGCTTTGGCAATACCATAAGCAATTGATAATTTACTAGCAACACCAGTAATAAGAATGCGTTTGCCGGTCATAAAGCCCATAGCTGTATCCTTGTTTTTTCGTAAATCGCGATAATAACATCATTCACAGTTTTATTTATCTGTTAGGTTATCACGCTTATTGTTAATAAACGTGGCTGATTCTACCACGACATTTGTAAATTTGTTTAATTTCCCTAGCACCTCCGAGGAGTTAAGGGAAAAGGGTGAAATAATGTGCAATCAACATTATGCCTATATTGTTTACACTTAAGTTAAATCTTGACGCCAAGCTTCTGCTGTTAAGGCTTCACCAAAGTGACTTGCGACTAATCTTCGAGTGACTTCATGTAATGGCGATGCAAGAACTTCTGCTGTATTGCCACGTTCAACGACTTCACCATTATCCATCACAATAATTTTATCGCTAATATGTTTTGTCATGCCTAAGTTTTGTGTCACATAAATATAGGCAATATCATGAGTCTCTTGCAGTTCTAACATCAAGTTTATAATTTGAGAGCGTAAAGACATATCCAGTGAAGCTATAGCCTCATCGGCAATAATAACTTGAGGTTGCAATATCAATGCTCGTGCAAGCGCAATTCGTTGGCGCTGACCTGATGCAAACATATGAGGATAATAGTTTGCATGTTCAGGTAAGAGGCCGACTTGGCGTAATGTTTGATAAATTCGTTTCTCACGCTCAATCGCACTTAAGTCTGTATTTAGGCGTAAAGGGATCTCTAATGTTTGACCGATACGTTGGCGCGGATTTAATGAGTTAGTGGGATCTTGAAATATCATTCTAATTCGCTGACTACGATAAGGGTAATCACCAAAAGTGAGTTGATGCCCATTAATAAAAATATCACCACCCGTAGGCTCAGTCACACCTGACAACATTCTCGCGAGTGTAGATTTTCCTGAACCATTAGCGCCAATAATGGCTAAAGTTTGTTTGGGTTCTAGCGTAAAACTGACAGGTTTTACGGCTTCCAACTGTTGACGCCGAAATAATCCAGTACGATAGCGAAATGTTTTTGATAGGTTTTTTACCTCAAGCAGTTTATCGAACATCAGTTGGCTCCACATTTAATGGAAAATGACAAGCCACGGCATGGTTTTTAAATAAACGTAACCGAGGTGCTTCAATACATTGTCGCTGTGCATAAGGGCAACGAGGCCCTAAACGGCAACCCACGGGTAAATGCTCAAGTGAGGGAATTGCACCGGGTAATGTATTTAAACGACTCTTATGTGCCAATGAGTTGGTAAAATCGGGAATAGAGCGGATCAACGCTTGAGTATAAGGATGATAAGGTGTGACTAACAACTCGTCAGGGGATGCTGTTTCGACAGTTTGCCCACAATACATAACCGTAATTTTATTCGCCAATTTACTCATCCATTGCAAATCATGGCTAATCAATAAAATGGTCATATTGTTATTTTGATTGAGTCGAGTCAGTAAACGAAAGATTTGGGTTTGTGTTGCTGGCTCCATTGCATTAGTGGGTTCATCCGCAATTAGCAAGCGAGGTTGATTTGCAATAGCAATGGCAATCATCACTTTTTGGCATTCACCTTCCGTTAATTCATAAGGGTAACTGCGCATAATGTCTTTATGATCTTTAATACCCACACGGTGCAATAGTTCAATTGCGCGGCGTTTTCGCCAATGAAAGCGTTGCCACCAATGCCCTTTAAACGTCCAACCGGGAATTGCCTGTATAAGTTGTTGCTCAATTTTTGTGGCAGGATCAAGACAAGATTGTGGCTCTTGGAAAATCATTGAGACATTATGACCAATGACGCGACGTCGCGCTCTTGGTGATAATTTAAGTAAGTCGATATCATCAAAACGGAAGCGGTCGGCTGTTACGCTGATATTATCTTTCGTAACGCCACAAATCGCTTTTGCAATTAGGCTTTTACCTGATCCCGATTCGCCAACAAGACCTCTCACTTCACCTTCATTTAAGGTAATCGAAACACGATCTACCGCTTTTACTGGACCATCGGGTGTCATAAATTCAATGGTTAAATTGCGTATATCTAATAAAGGCATTATTCAACTCCCTCATTTATTGCACGCTGTAAACCATCACCTAAAAGGTTCACCAGTAAAACGCTTATCATAATCGTGGCGCCCGGAATTAAGACTGTCCAAGGAGCAACATAAATTAACTCTAATGAATCACCTAACATCGCGCCCCATTCGGGTGAAGGAAGTTGAGCACCTAAATTGAGAAAACCTAATGCTGTAATATCCAGAATAGCAATTGAGAATGCGCGTGTTAATTCAGAAACCAATACAGGCGTGATATTAGGCAGTACGGTGTACCATAAAATGGAAATATTCGATGCACCATCAAGTCGAGAAGCAATAACATACTCTTTGTTTAATTCATCATTAACAGCGGAGTAAATCATCCTGACTAAACGAGGTAACAACGCCAACCAAATTGCTATCATGGCATGACCAAGGCTTGTTCCTACAAAAGCCACAACAATAATAGCGAGTAGCAAGGATGGAATTGATAACAAAGTGTCTAATATATGATTAAGAACGGCGGATTTTAAGCCATGCGTCATGCCTGCAAAACAGCCGATTATTAATCCCATCAGTGTTGCTGCAAAAGTGACAATAAACGCACCACCAAAGGTCATGCTTGTACCAATTAAAATTCGGCTAAATACATCGCGTCCTAAATCATCTGTGCCAAAGAAATAGGAGACATTGCCGTTTTGATACCAAGACGGTGGCGTTAGTTGATGACCAAAAAACTGTTGGTCGAGCGCATAAGGTGCAATATAAGGGCCTATAATACTGAGCGCTAAGAGAAAAAGAACGCCATAAAACCCTACCATTGAGATAACGTCTTTAGAAAAACATTGCCAAATCACCGCTGCGGGTGTGGGTGTTTTTTTCTCTTTATAAAATTGGCTATCTAAAGGCATATCCCACCTTGTGTTTCATTGGGTTGCTCATTGCGCCCACAATATCGGATAAGACGTTGACGATAATGACCATTGAACCCACCAACATTACGCCAGCTGAAATAGCAGAGTAATCTTGTTGGCGGATAGCTGTGACTAACCAACGACCTAGTCCTGGCCAGTTAAATACAATTTCTGTCACCATAGTGAGTGTAAGCATGGTGGAAAACTGTAAGCCTAATTTAGGGATGATAGGGGGTAAAGCATTATGAAGAATATGGCGACGAATAATTGTAAAACGTGAGAGACCTCGAGTTGCGGCTGCCTTCACGTAGTTCTCTGACATAATTTCTTCCGTACTGTTTCGCATTAATCGAATAACTTCAGTGGTTGGTGCAATAGCCAGAGTTATTACGGGTAAAATTAGATGTTGTAATACGTTAATGATCATTTGTTGGCGATAAGGTGAATCAGATAACCATGCATCCACTAATGCAATACCAGTAATAGGTTGCAAGTTATAAAGCAAATCAATACGACCTGAAACAGGCAGCCAACCTAATTTTAATGAGAAGAAAAGAGTTAACAGCAATGCAAGTCCAAATACAGGGACAGAAAAACCTAAGAGCGCGAAGTTACTGATAATAATATCAGCGGATTTATTACGCCAAACCCCCGCAATAATACCAGCAGGAATACCTACAATAAGGGCAAAAAGAAAGGCTAATGTACAAAGCTCCATGGTTGCTGGAAGTGCTTCCACTAATTGTGCTTTGATGGGCTCACCATTGATAGAGGAAATACCAAAATCAAAGTGGATCATATTATGGGCATAAAAAAAGTAGGCGTCAGTGAGTGATGCGCCACTTAATGGGGCATTGGGCGTGTAATAGCTTAGGCTGAAGCTCACTAGCGACAAGAAGAACAGTGTCACAAGTAATAAAAGTAATCGACGTATTGAATAAATAATCATGGATTATTTTATAGCCTCTTTCTTGTGATTTTGTTCGTCTACTTCTGCCTCTCGATAAACACCAGCAAAAGACGCATTACCAAAGGTACTTAATACCAACCCTTTAATATCATAACGATATGCTTGCATACGTAAAGAGTTAGCTAAAGGTAACACCGGTAACTCTTGAGCAAGAACATCCTGAGCTTCATGATAATAATCCATTCTTGAAGCAAGTTGCTGACTATAAAGCGCTTTTTTTAAAATATCATCAAAACTAGGTAAACACCAATGACTCAAGTTAGTTTGTGAGCCAATTGCCGCACAGCTAAAAAGAGGACGGAAAAAACTATCGGGATCGTTACTGTCAGTTGACCAACCAGATAGGGTCATATCATGGGTGCGATCCATCATACTCGTTTCTTGATATCGACCTTCAATAGGTCGAATATTCATTTGAATGCCGACTTGCGCTAAGTCTGCTTGAATAAGTTCAGCCATCTTTAATGGGCTTGGGTTATAAGATTGTGAAGCGCTAGGTACCCAGAGATTTAATTTCAGTCCATCAAGCCCTAGCTCTTTAAGAATTTGTTTTGATTTCTCAGGATTATACTCTGTAATTTTTGCTCGATTATCATAAGCCCAAGATGCGCGAGGAAGCACGGATGCCGCTGTTTCCGCCGTACCATAATAAATAGATTCCATTAAACGCTCATTATTAATGGCATAAGCAATAGCTTGACGAACTTTAAGATCATTGAGTGGTGGTTTACTGGTGTTAAAGGCTAAATAAGCGATATTCATACCAGAACGCAAGGTTAACCTTAGTCGCGGATCGTCACGTAAGACTTTTAATTGGCTTGCTGCCGGATAGGCTAGAACATCGCATTCACCAGTGAGTAATTTAGATATACGACCCGTACCACCTGCACCCATATCAATAACAACCTGTTGCATCTTTGGTTGGCCTTTCCAGTAATCTTTATTTCTAAATAAACGAACAAATTGTCCCGGTTGATATTCATCTAGAAAGAAAGGGCCTGTTCCTACTGGTTTCCAATCAAGTAGTGTTTGATCGCCTGATTTTTCTAAATTCTGTGCGTATTCAGCAGAAAGAATAGGGGCGTAATGTGTTGCTAAATGCCATAGAAAAGAGGCGTCAGGCTCTTTTAAGCTAAATTCTACTGTGTATTGGCCTAGTCTTTTTATCGATTGGATATTATTGGCAAAACTTAAGCTGTCAAAATAGGGATATTTACCGCCATTAACTTGATTGAAAGGATTTTGTGGATTAATCATCCTTTCAAAACTAAAAATAACATCATCAGCGGTAAGTTTTCGTGTGGGTGTAAACCAAGATGTTTGTTGAAAAGAGACATTTTTACGTAAATAAAAGCGGTAGGTTGCGCCATTATCTAATGTTTCCCATCGAGCTGCGATTTCAGGGATCAAGCGATAAGTGTAAGGGTCAACATCTAAAAGACGGTCGTAAAGCTGTGCAGCCAGAGGATCAATAATTAATCCACTACTTGATAATTGTGGATTAAAGGTATTTACACTGCCATCAACACAATAAACAAAGCCATTTTGATTAATTGGAGTTGGCTCAAGCGTTACAGATGGCGCTTGTGTTTTGGGTGCTACATCCGCGATACAAGTTGCACTTGTAAAGGTGAGTAGCAAAGTACCAATAAATAAAATAGGGCGCATAAATAATGTCTTTTAGAGAAACGATTTTGCTATTGTAACTTAAAAAACTTTCTATCCCCAAATAGTCAAAAAAACAAAGTGAGAAAAATTCTCAATAAAATGCTTTACAAATGCTAATGATAAAGATTATCATCCGTATTGTCCTTCGGCGGTAAGAGGTTTTCCGCAGAGGGCACGACATTGCTCACATTGCTTCCAGTATTTTTTTACTAGCCAGCTCGGGTGCTGGCTTTTTTTTGTCTATTGTTTACAAAATTCTCTAGCGATTAAAAAACTAAATTTATCAATATATTAAGTTATTATTTGATGTTTTTTAATTAGCCCTCTAAATTGATCGTAGCTTAGTGATAATTTTTCAGCCGCCTCTTTCTGGTTATATAAACTCTCTTTTAATGCATCATTAACTAATTTTTTTTCTACATCATTTTGCCATTGGCGTAAATCCAACGGTAATGTAGGCATTGAAAAATTTTCTTTAGATGATTTTTTTAATATGGGCGTTTTGGGTGTTTGAAGGCCAGCAAAGGGATCAATAATAATATTATTAAGTACACTATCACTGGTTCCATGACGATAAACTGAGCGCTCAACAACATTTTTTAGCTCACGAATATTACCGGGCCACGAATAATCTAAAAGCACTTGGCGCGCACTATCACTAAAGCCAGGAAAGAAGGGTAAACCTAACTCTTGGCACATTGAGATAGCGAAATTTTCAGCAAGCAACATAATATCGGCACGCCGTTCTCTTAATGGGGGAAGCCTAATCACATCAAACGCTAACCTATCAAGTAAATCAGCACGAAATTTACCTTCTTCCGCCATTGCGGGTAAATCGGCATTTGTCGCGCATATAAGCCTCACATCAACATGTAGAGATTGACTGCCTCCAACTCGCTCTAAATGGCCATACTCAATAACACGCAAGAGCTTTTCTTGTACAAGCATAGGTGCTGTCGCCAGTTCATCAAGAAAAAGAGAACCTCCATCGGCACGCTCAAAGCGCCCTTGATGACGATTTTTAGCGCCCGTAAAAGCACCTGCTTCATGACCAAACAGTTCAGAATCAAGTAAATTATCATTAAGTGCAGAGCAGTTGATTGAAATAAAAGGCCCTTGCCACCAAGGAGCAAGGTAGTGTAATCGATGAGCGATCAACTCTTTACCTGTACCTCTTTCACCAATAATTAATACAGGCTTTTTTAATTGAGCAAGCGCTGAGGTTTGTTCTAATACATCAATAAATTGACTATCAATACCGATTATTGTCTCTAAATTCTCATTCATTGGTTAAATTCACCATATTGAGGTATTTTTTGCCAGTTTATCAGGTGTTCGAAAAATAGGCGAATAATATAAATCACCAATTATTAATAGGTTAAGTGAATTCTAAAAGTTGGCACGCAAATTGTATTAACTAAAGTATGCAGGCGTTACGACAGTACGCCATTATTGAAATAACTTTACGTCACTAATTAGCATAGCTATTAAGGATAACATCATGGGTATATTTTCACGTTTTGCTGACATTATTAATGCCAATATCGCTTCTTTATTAGATAAAGCGGAAGATCCTGAAAAAATGATCCGCTTAATGATCCAAGAAATGGAAGATATGTTAGTTGAGATCCGTACAACCTCAGCACGTACTTTAGCTGAAAAGAAAGGATTAGAACGCCGTATCGAACAAGCTGAAAAACAGATGAAAGATTGGCAGGATAAAGCAGAGCTGGCTCTTATTAAGGAAAAAGAAGACTTAGCTCGTGCGGCATTAATCGAAAAACAACGTGTAGCATCAGTTAATGACACATTGAAACACGAACTAATTATTATTGATGAAACGCTAACTCGTTTAAAAGGTGAAATTAGCGAGTTAGAAAACAAACTGACTGAAACACGCGCAAAACAGCAGTCTTTAGTTGTGCGTCATCAAGCAGCAAACTCATCTCGCCAAGTTCGTCGTCAATTAGACAGTGGCAAAATGGATGCAGCAATGGCGCGTTTTGAGCAGTTTGAACGCCGTATTGATCATATGGAAGGTGAAGCTCAAAGTTACGGGTTAGGTAAAGAGAAATCATTAGACCAACAGTTTGCTGAATTAAAAGCGGATGACGAAATTAGCGCGCAATTAGCGGCATTAAAAGCTAAAATCAATATCAACAAAGAGTAACAGCAAGCGTAATAACCATCTTATAAAGGATATGTAATGGGCTATATATTTCTGGGAATACCACTGACCATTTTTATTTTGTTTATTCTCCCTATTTGGCTGTGGTTGCATTACAACAGCCAGAAAGGTGGAGGCAATGTTCAGCTAACCCAACAAGAAATGCAGCGACTGAGCGCGCTGGTGGATAAGGCTCAGCAAATGCAGGAGCGCATTAAGACATTAGAACAAATACTTGATGCAGAACATCCTAACTGGAGGCAATCATAATGACGATGCAGAGCAAACAATTGTATCGCTTGCCACAAGAGGGCGTGATCCGTGGCGTATGCGCAGGCCTAGCCCATTATTTTAATATTCCTGTTTTACTTGTCAGGGTTATTGCGGTGATTGCGCTGTTTGCTGGCTTTTTTGGTTTAACTATTATTGCTTATCTTGTCTTAAGTTTCTTTATGGAGCCTGCTCCTGCTAATTACCTGCAAGGTGAAGATCAGCAAGAGAGCTTAAAAGAAATTCTAAGCGGAGTAGATAATCAATTGATGCAAGGTGAAAAACGTTTACAACAAATGGAACGTTATATTACCTCTTCTACTTATCAGTTAAATAAACGCTTTCGAGATTTGTAATATTTTTGCCATTTAATCTGATAAGACGCTCCATTTTAGGAGCGTCTTTCTTTCAATCTGTTTATCTTTTCAACGCTTGTATTGTGAGAGAGTAAAATTTCTGATTGAGGAGCATATTGTGAATTCCAATCAAGTATTTATTTCCTTAAAAACAAATAAACTCGCCCAATTAGCCAAAAAAGGGTTAACATTTGGGTTAATGTTATTCACTTTATTTGGGCCAGCAGCAATTACAGGCGGTATATTAAAACGAGTAAGTAGCAAACCGTTACGTTGGCTGGTTCTATTGATAGCTGAACCTATTATCAAAGCAGGCTTTAATAAGCTATCGCGTCAAGTGTCTTGGGAGAAACATGAAACGCCTACAAAATGAACTTACAGCTTTTATTAATCGTGGTGTTGATAGACATCTTCGTTTAGCCGTAACAGGATTAAGCCGAAGTGGCAAAACAGCATTTATTACCTCGTTAGTTAATCAACTTATTAACGTGCACACAGGTGCGCGTTTACCACTGTTTTCGGCTGCACGAAATAAGCAACTACTAGGTGTAAAACGTATTCCTCAACACAATTTAAACATTCCTCGTTTTACCTATGATGAGGGAATGGAATCTCTTTATCATACGCCTCCTAGTTGGCCTGTTCCTACAAAAGGGGTTAGCGAAATTCGTTTACAGCTTCGTTATCGTTCTAATGAATCTTTAACACGTTTTATAAAAGAGACATCTTCACTTTATTTAGAAATTGTTGATTATCCCGGTGAGTGGTTATTAGATTTACCTATGCTCGAACAAGACTATTTTGAATGGTCAGAGCAAATAAATAAGGTTAATCGCCAAAGAACATCACCAGAACAAAATTGGCAATTACTTCTTAAAAAGTGTGATCCCTTTGCGCCAGCTGATGAAACGTTATTAGCCGATATTGCCTCTGCTTACACTGACTATTTATTAGCATGTAAAAAAGAAGGGCTTCATTTTATTCAACCAGGACGTTTTGTATTGCCGGGTGAATTAGCGGGAGCCCCTGTTTTGCAGTTTTTCCCTTGGGCTGATTTACAAAAATACGATATCGCTAAATTAAAGAACGCTGATAAGCGTACTAATATTGGTATGTTAAAACAGCGTTATGAATATTATGGACAGCATGTTGTAAAAGGCTTTTATCGTGATCATTTCCAAGGATTTGATAGACAAATTGTTTTGGTTGATTGCTTACAACCTTTAAATCAAGGTGCAGATGTTTTTAATGATATGCGCCAAGCATTAACACAATTAATGCGCAGTTTTCATTATGGAAAAAGAACCTTACTTAGACGTTTATTTTCACCTTGTATCGATAAACTTCTATTTGCAGCCACAAAAGCTGACCATATCACTGTTGATCAACATGAAAATTTAGTGTCATTGCTCCAACAGCTTATCCAAGATGCCAAACAAAATGCCATTTTTGAAGGGATCAGCATTGATTGCATGGGGCTTGCTTCTATTGCAGCGACTGAAAGTGGGATTGTTGATCATCATGGTGAAAAAATTCCAGCATTAAAAGGTTTCCGTTTAAGCGATAACAAACCGTTGGTGTATTTCCCTGGTGAAGTTCCTAAGCGATTACCTGAAAAAGCATTTTGGGAAAAACAAGGGTTTAGTTTCGAATCTTTTAGACCACAGCAAATATCAAGAGATAGTGCGGTTCCTCATATTCGTATGGATAGTGCAATGGAATTTTTGTTAGGGGATAAATTAAAATGAATGAGCCATTAAAATCACGAATTGATTTTAAAGAGCCCATACTTCAAGACGAAGTCATCTTGAAAAAAGGTGTTGGCTTTAATGAAAATGAGCAATTTTTGCCTATTGATCCACAATTAGATGAAGAGAATGAAGGGCAATTAGAAGGTGATGTTCAATCAATTTTAAAACCGAAAAAAAGTGTCTGGAAGCGGTTATTAACGATTGCGAGTACTATTTTAGGGATTAGTGTTATTGCTCAAACTGGGCAATGGATTTATGACTCATGGATAAATTCTGACTGGATTGCGTTGGGTGCAGCCAGTGCAGGAGGGTTAATTGTTGTTGCTGGAATAGGCTCAGTTATAACAGAGTGGCGTCGTATTTATCGTTTACGTCAACGCGCAGATGAAAGAGATAAAGCAAAAGAATTACTTTATAGCCATGCAATGGGGAACGGCCGACCATTTTGCGAAAAACTTGCTAAACAAGCGGGTATTGGCTCTCAACATCCGGCATTAATTCGTTGGCAAAGTGCATTACATGACACTCATAATGATAAAGAGGTATTAGAACTTTATAGCCAACTTGTTCAACCTATTTTAGATAAACAAGCAAGAGCTGAAATTAGCCGTTCTGCTGCTGAATCAACTTTAATGATCGCAGTTAGTCCGCTAGCGATGGTTGATATGGCTTTTATTGGTTGGCGTAATATTCGTTTAATTAATCGCATAGCGGAAATTTATGGTATTGAATTAGGCTACTATAGTCGTTTAAAACTCTTTCGCCTTGTTCTGGTTAATATTGCATTTGCGGGTGCGACAGAACTCGTTAGAGAAGTTGGAATGGACTGGCTTTCACAAGATCTTGCCGCACGATTATCAACAAGAGCAGCACAAGGTATTGGAGCCGGTTTATTAACGGCACGTTTAGGAATAAAAGCAATGGAATTATGCCGTCCTTTACCGTGGATTGATGATAATAAACCTAAGTTAGGCGATTTTAGAAAAGAGCTAATAGGAAAATTAAAAAATACAATTGGTGGCAAGAAAAAGGAATAAATTATTATTTTTACCTTTAAGTCATTTTAAATAAAAGCCGCAGAAGACATTCTGCGGTTTTTTTGTATAAAAACTGACAAAAGTATTATTTATATAAAATAACCATAATGAAGGAAGTAATAAGATATTATTTTAAAATAAGGCATTAAATAATATAAAGTGTTTTTATTATTTTATTGGTAATGTGATTATTGTTTCAATAAGAAACTATCGTGATAAAAAATTTTAAAAAGAGTAAGTTCTTATGGTGAAAAAAGAGTTTTGTAACTAATTGTATTTCAAGATGAATATCTACTCATATAGTGAAATATTTGTAATTTTAATCATAATATTCCTTTTTTGAAAGAAAATAGTCTTGAATTTAGTATGATAAATAGCGTTAAATATCACCGCGAAAACGTACCACAGAGCTATTTTCTCAATATATTTTCAAATGTCTAATTTGTAAGCGATTTGCTATTTAATAAATAGAGAGGTTTTTTATTTATAAAAAATAGAAAAGTGGTTAATAAATAATCCTTCTAACTAGGTTAAAATATGAAAGAAATACAAATGTCAGTAATAAAGAAACTCTCTAAACAAAGACGTCAGCTCTATTTGAGTTCGGCATTTAATGTCTCAAATATCGATAACCAACTCAGCATTTTAATCCCTATTCTTAGTGAGACGATTAGCGAGATTAAAAAGAGACAATACCAAAAGCAACCTAAGTCATTTCAAATAAAAGAGACATCTCAATTTTTTGAATATCTGACTGAGGCGGATAAGAAAGAAAAGGCAATAAACGCATTAGAGTATCTGCTTTTTTGTTTTGATAATGGATGTAAAACTATCAAAAAAGTGATCCGTCGAGAATTAAGCCCTTTAGTAAAGGATGTCGAATATCTTATCGATTTTGAACTAAAAAAAATAATAAAACCCTCTTCATTTTCGTTATTCGGCTTTTTTAAAGCATAAATAATCTTGGTTAAAAATCAGGAGATTAATTTAGTTGTGTAAAAATAAATGCTAGTGGTGTCAACCTTTGCTGACAATCCTCTTTATTTCGTTGATATTTATGTATAATATCTAGAATTAGTTCAGGGTCACTCAGTATTAAGAAGGTTTATAATGCGTTTAGAGGTCACTTGTGAAGATCGCATCGGGTTAACCCGTGAATTATTAGATCTGCTGGTATTAAAAAATATTGATTTACGTGGAATCGAAATATTCCCAATAGGTCTTATTTACCTGAATTTTTCACAGATTGATTTTGATATTTTTCAACCATTGATGGCTGAAATACGTCGAATAAATGGTGTTATTGATGTACGTACAGTTGCATTTATGCCATCAGAGCAAGAACATCGTGCGATTTGGACATTATTAGAATCTGTCCCTGTTCCTGTTTTTTCTATTGATACCAAAGGTAAAGTTAAGTTACTTAACCCTGCGACGAGACAGCTTTTTGGTTTATCTTCAGATGATCACTCTGAGAAAACATTTAATCAATTTATTCCTAATTTTAATATTCATCGTTTTTTAGAACAAAAAGAGCACTTTATTCAAATGGTGCCTATTACTGTGAAAAAACAGAATTTTGAAATGGAAATAGTCCCAATAAAACTCACAGATGATAACCAATATAATCACTGTGTTGGAGCTTTTGTTTTACTGAAATATCATGAAATTATTTATGATCATCCTAAATTAGTGGCTAATGATCAAAGTGGGTTTGACCAAATTATTGCCGTAACACCTAAAATGAAGCAGCTTATTATTCGTGCAAAGAAAATGGCAATAATGAATGATCCATTGTTATTAGTAGGCGAAACAGGTACAGGAAAGGATTTATTAGCAAAAGCCTGCCATTTACTAAGTAACCGTTTAAGGTATCCATTTCTTGGTTTAAATTGCGCGTCAATGCCTGATGATGTTGTTGAAAGTGAGTTATTTGGCTATGCAGCGGGCGCTTATCCTAATGCTATTGAAGGAAAAAAGGGCTTTTTTGAGCAAGCTAATGGTGGCACTGTTTTACTTGATGAAATCGGTGAAATGTCACCGCAAATGCAGATCAAACTTCTACGTTTTTTAAATGACGGAACGTTCCGCAGAGTGGGCGAAGAAGAAGAAGTTAATGTCGATGTGCGTATTATTTGTGCAACTCAAAAAAACTTATGGGAATTAGTACAAAAGGGATTGTTTAGAGAAGATCTCTATTACCGTTTGAACGTATTAACACTAACATTACCACCATTAAGAGAAAGAAAGGACGATATAATTCCATTGGCAACTCATTTTATTAATCAGTACTGCCAAGAACAAAAGATGGGGGTGCCGTCCATTTCTACCGACTTTTCAAATTATTTAATGCAATATTCTTGGCCGGGTAATATTCGCCAATTACGGAATACTGTTTACCAAGCAATGGCTCAATTAACCGGAAATACATTGCGCGTTCAAGACATTACGTTACCTGAGCATACGGATGAAACATTATTTGATGAGAACTTATTAGAAGGCTCGTTAGATGAAATGACAAAACGCTTTGAAGCTTCGATTTTGACGCGTTTATACCGTGATTATCCTAGTACACGTAAATTAGCAAAACGCTTAGGTATTTCTCATACTGCTATTGCGAATAAGCTAAGAGAATATAATCTTACGAATAAAAAGAGTGAGAAGTCTGAAGATTAATTGAGTAGTAAGATGAGTAGTAAGATTTTGTGCATAATAAAAATAGACGAACATAATGCCCGTCTATTTTTTTATCTGTATTATTTCAATGCGTTTAATGCATCATCATAATTTGGTTCAGTTGTAATTTCATCAACCAACTGGGTGTAGATAACAGTGTTATTTTCATCTAAAACAATCACTGCACGGCTCGTTAATCCAGCTAATGGACCTGATGCAATTGAAACACCATAGTTTTCTTTGAATTCAGCACCACGCATTGTCGATAATGTCACTACGTTATCTAAGCCTTCCGCACCACAAAAACGTGCTTGAGCAAAAGGCAAATCGGCTGAAATACATAAAACAACGGTGTTATTTAATTCATTTGCAACTTTATTAAATTGGCGAACACTTGCAGCACAAACACCAGTATCTACACTTGGGAAAATATTTAGAACTTTACGTTTACCTGCAAAATTCGCTAAAGAAACATCATTAAGATCTTTACCAACAAGAGAGAAATCTGCAGCTTTTTGACCTACTGCTGGGAAATTACCCGCGAGTGCCACTGCATTTCCTTGTAAAGTAACTTGATGTGCCATTGTTGTTCTCCTTTATTAGTTGTTAGACTAACTGTTATTAATACTCATTATTAACGATAATTCTCGTTAATGCTTAACCATTATTAAAATTTGCCACTATTGGCATACTCACCACTAAAAACATAAAAATTTATAAAATATTTGTAATCAGTGATTGTGCCTTTTTATCAGGCTCTTATAATTGTGCAGTTCATTCTCATACAGATTACAGGACGAAACAGACATGCGCAAAATATTCGTCATCTCATGTGCACTTGTCGTTCAAGGATTACTCACATCGCAGGTAAATGCGGCAGTAGTCCCCGCAGGAACGATACTCGATAAAAAACAAGAAGTGGTTCGACATTTAAAAGATGAACCTGCATCACTCGATCCTATTAATGCAGTAGGGTTAACAGAAGCTCAAGTGCAACGTGATTTGTTTGAAGGGTTGACGATAGAAGATGAGTATGGACGCCCCATTCCGGGAGTCGCTCAAAGTTGGCGCACAGAAGATAATCGCGTGTGGATCTTCACTTTACGTGATAATGCGAAATGGTCCAATGGGGAAAAGGTAACAGCAACAGATTTTGTCTATAGTTGGCAAAGGTTAGTTGATCCTAAAAATCTTTCACCTTTTGCATGGTATGCATCACTTGCATCGATTGAAAATGCACAAAAGATTATTGATGGAAAATTAAAACCAACATCATTAGGTGTAGAAGCGATTGATGAAAAAACACTAAAAGTCACGTTAGAACGCCCAGTTTCTTATTTTCCAAATTTGACGACTAATTTTTCGTTATATCCTGTGCCTCATCATAGTATTGAAAAATATGGTGCTGAGTGGGTTAAAGTTGGTAATTTAGTCGGAAATGGGGCTTTTATTTTAAAAGACAGAGTGGTTAACGAGAAGATTGTATTAACGCCAAATCCTTATTATTGGGATCATAAAAATACAGTATTGACTAAAGTTACTTTTGTGCCTATTAATCATGAATCACATGCGACTAAACGTTATTTAGCTGGTGATATTGATATTACAGAGTCGTTCCCGAAAAATTTATATCATAAATTAATGAAAGATATTCCTAATGAGGTTTATATTCCTGACCAGTTAGGAACTTATTATTATGCTTTTAATACTCAATCAGGGCCAACAAAAGATATTCGTGTACGTAAAGCGTTAGCGATGGCGATAGATAGAAAAATTATCACTGATAAAGTATTAGGAACAGGGGAGAAATCAGCAAACCGTTTTACACCTGATGTAACGGCAGGCTTTACTCCAGAACCTACAATTTATGATGAATACAATCAAGATGAATTAGATAGTCAGGCTAAGATCTTGTTAGCGGCTGCTGGATATGGTCCTCATAATCCATTAACACTCTCATTACTATACAATAATTCAGAGAATCATCAGAAAATTGCTATTGCAGTTGCTTCTATGTGGAAGAAAAAGTTAGGAGTAAAAGTCGAATTACGTAATCAGGAATGGAAAACATATATTGATAGCCGAAATTCGGGGGATTTTGATGTTATAAGGGCATCATGGATTGGTGACTATAATGAGCCTTCTACTTTTTTAAGCTTATTAGGTTCTAAACATACTGGTAATATCCCTAAATATCAGAATAAGCAATATGATGAAGTGTTAACCTTGTCTGGTATGGCTATTGATGCAAATGAGAGGAATAGTTTGTATAACCGTGCTGAGCAAATAATTGCTGAAGATGCACCAATAGCACCTATTTATCAATATACAAATGGACGATTAATAAAGCCTTGGCTAAAAGGTTATCCAATTAAAAATCCAGAAGATGTTGCATATAGCCATACGCTTTATATTCTGAAGCATTAAGGTAGAAGCTAAATTAAAACCTTAAAATTATGCCTCAAAGTTAAAATCTACTTTGGGGCATTTTTTATTTTAGTTACAAATAGAAAATGTAAAGAAATTATGATTTATACGTTGATATGTATCAATAAGAAGAAAACTAAAGAGGTCTAAAAAATAGAAGAGAGTATAAATAAAAAAGAACCCCTTTAAAAAAGGGGCGTAGCAAAATAAAGCAGGATGACTTATCGTCTGGATATAAATTATATTTTTAAGGCTTTCTTTGCACGCTTTTTATTGTATCTAACTGTTACAATGATTAATAAAATATTTATAACAAAAAAAATCCCTCTGTTATAAAAACAGAAGGAGACTCAAAAGGAATAAACATTGCAAGTGATATGTTAATACATTTTTATGGTATTGTTTTGACCAATTGTGCAATGTGCTTGATGTTAAATATTATGTCTTATTTTATTTATAGATATAAATACTTAATTGTAATAAAAACTAATATATTTATCATGGTATTTGAGTGCTTTAAACGTAGAACTATCTGTTCGCTTTTCTTTATTGTTAAATAAAGTTATTGATTATCAGTAGTTATTAGAAAACCGTTTAAAAATGAAATCCTAGAGATAATTGTACAACACTTAATTCAAGATGCCGCTTGTTTGCTGTGGTATCAGAGTAAAGATAGCCCAAGCTAAATGAGATATCTCTAACAGGATTATAATCGATGCCAATTTGACCAATTACACTTGTTGAATTTACAATGTGGGAATCTGTTGTATTTATTTTGGGATGATATTTATCTTCCTGATATTTTAATTTATTAGGACCCATTTGAGCATAAACAGAAATTTCAGGTGTTATTCTATAAGTTGGACCGATTAATAGACCTGTGGTTTTTGTTCGGTATTTTATTGTTGACGGTGTGGTAAAACGAGGATCAATAAAATATTCTTTACGATCTGTGTTTAAATGCAGTAGGGAAATTAATATTCCCCAAGTATTTTCTGTTTCATATCGATAACTGATTATCTCTCCTTTTGCGGTGTCGCCTTTTATTTTGCCGTAAATATAACCAGCAGAGAGGGTGTGTGTTTTATCATAGGCATGTAATGTAGAAGAATAAGATAAAGCTAAGGTAATTAAAATAAGGGCTAATTTATTCATTGTAGAGTTTCTATGTTGATGTGTAGAACGTTATTTTTAGTAAAATAAATGTTGATTTCAATATTAATTGATTGAAATTACTCTTAAAAAAAGTTCGCGTGCTTATTCTTAAACCCAATAAAAATAAAACTATTATAAATAGCTAATAATTAATTAATATGAATTTTATTAATTATTTTAGATTATGGTGTAATGAGAGGTCATTATTTAAATAAAAGGGAGTGGAAATTGAGCGTAATAGGTGAAAATGCTCACAATAAGTTTTAATACCTATTGTGAGCTAGATTTTGGCGTGACTTTCTATTTCTTATCTACAACTTCAATTAGTGTATATTTCACACTTGGTGCATCTGCTGGAGGATTAGGAATATCTGTAACATTAACTTTCAATGTGTATTCAGTGCCTGCTTTATATTCAAAACCATCAATGTTTTGATAGAACAGAGACCATTCGCCTGAAGGTAACTCTTTTACCTTCATACACTTCATTGGTGCGACACCAACACAATCATATAGTTGTGAATCCACTAGAAGCGTTTTTGTTGTCCCTGTAGACGGAGTTGTATTTGCACTTTCAGTTGAAGTTGAGTCATTGCATCCAGCCAAAAGTAAAAATAAAGGAATAGCGATAAATTTTTTCATATTGATGACCTTATTTTTAGGGTGCAATAAATGTATTAAAGAATATTTAGTATACACCAGACAGATAATTATTATAAATTACAACAGGTAACTTTTTTTCCTATAAATAAAATAAGTTACCTGTTGTTATTCTAGGTGTTAATATCCTAACGTAACTATTAGTATCCAATTTAGTGTAATAATCCTAAAGTGATAAAGATAAATAGAAGTTTGGGATGAATTAAACAAAAGTAGCGTTGATATACAGCTAACTGGAAAAAAAGTATAGAATAACAGTTCAAAATATAGCGTTATAAAATGAAGGTAGACTAATCATATTTGACAGTTGAGCATTGAATTCAAGTATTGCCTTTAAAGCAAAAGTTATGGAGGAAGCTAAGTGAAAACAGTTAATGACTCTGTTATACAAGATGCAGATGCTATTTATACAGCACAACTTGATGGGCATGGAGGAGCAACAGAAATCACAACGGAGACTGTTGCAACAAATGAAAATCCATATTGGGTGCATTTAGATTATCGCAAACCACAAAGTGCTCAATGGATACAAGAGACAGAATTACTTCCACCTATTGCTAAAGATATATTGCTTGCAGAGAACGTCAGACCAAAAGCACAACGTATTGGTGAAGGTATCATTATCAATTTGCAAACAATTAATAATAATCCTAATGATAGACCTGATGAGCTTGTTGCTTTTAGAATTTATATTAACAGTCAAACGATCGTTTCAAGCCGTCACCGCCAAGTTAATTCGGTGGATTCTGTTATTCATACTTTAGAACTGGGTAATGGACCTGAAAATAGTGGTGATTGGCTAATTACTATGGCTGATGCTGTGACCGATGAAATAGGCGAATTTGTTGAGACTTTACATGACCAATTAATTGAATTGGAAGATATGATCCTCGAACAACAAATACCCGCAAGAGGTGAACTCGCATTATTAAGAAAACAATTGATTGTTTTACGTCGCTATATGGCTCCGCAACGAGATGTATTTTCAAGACTTTCTATCGAAAAACTACCGTGGATGAGTGATAGTGATAGAGTCACGATGTTGGAAATCTCAGAAAGACTTTCTCGACGTTTAGAGGATTTGGACAGTAGTATTTCTCGCACGGCAGTGATTGCTGATGAAATAACATCAATGATGGCTGATGCGATGAATAGACGTACTTATACTATGTCACTAATGGCGATGTTATTTTTACCAACAACATTTTTAACAGGGCTATTTGGTGTCAATTTAGGTGGAATACCCGGAAATGAATTTCCTTATGGTTTTACCATCTTCTGTTTATCTCTCTTTGTTTTGATTGTGATTGTTACTTGGTGGTTAAAGCGTAGTAGATGGTTGTAAATTTTCAGCAAATTAATCGTAACTAAATGGATTTAAAAAAGAATTCTCTAACCCTGTTTGAGATATATCAATTTTTTAAAATAGAACATCTGGCATTATAACTCTCGCAGGTGAATACAACGTTGAGCGATGAACGTTGTGCTCCATAATTGTAGTTTTTCTCATATTGAGTTCTTAATACAGAATAATTGACCATTATTACACCGATGTTTCTTAACATCGGTTTTTTTTTGCTTAAATTTATTATTGGCTATTATTTAGTCATAAAAATCCTAAGCCCCGAATGCAAGGCTTAGGAGATAGTGCATTATTTCACTTCAACAATATCGAGTTTATTTTGGCTAAAGTCAGGACGTTCATCATCTTCTTCTTGGAACATCACTGGAACGGCTGGAATATCGTCTTTATCAAAAGCTAAATCGCCACCATTAATGACTTCATCACCATGTTTGATATTCACAAAATCAAATAATTGAGTATCACATAAATGTGATGGGACAATATTTTGTGTTGCTCTAAACATAGTTTCAATACGACCAGGATAACGTTTATCCCAATCTCTTAGCATCTCTTTAATCACTTGGCGCTGAAGGTTAGGTTGTGAGCCACAAAGATTGCATGGAATAATTGGGAATTGTTTAGCTTGTGCGAAACGCTCAATATCTTTTTCACGAGCATAAGCAAGAGGACGAATAACAATTTGTTTGCCATCGTCACTCATTAATTTAGGTGGCATACCTTTAAGCTTGCCACCATAGAACATATTTAAAAATAATGTTTCTAAAATATCATCACGATGGTGGCCTAAAGCAATTTTAGTTGCACCAACTTCTGTTGCTGTGCGATATAAAATACCACGACGTAAACGTGAGCATAAAGAGCAGGTTGTTTTACCTTCAGGAATAATATCTTTAACGATCCCATAGGTATTCTCTTCAACAATTTTATATTCCACACCAAGTTCATTTAAATACTCAGGTAAAATATGCTCAGGGAATCCGGGTTGTTTTTGGTCTAAATTGACTGCAATAAGTGAAAAGTTAATTGGCGCACTTTTTTGCAGATTCATTAAGATAGAAAGTAGCGTGTAGCTATCTTTACCGCCAGAAAGGCAGACCATGATTTTGTCGCCGTCTTCAATCATATTAAAGTCAGCGATAGCTTGCCCAACATCACGGCGTAAGCGTTTTTGTAGTTTGTTGAAATTATACTGCTCTTTTGGGATGCTCATTTTTTACGGTTCTATATCGTTGCTGATTATTCTGTAACTTGCTAACCAAGGCTTTGTTCTTCGCTGTTTTGATACCTTAACAACATGATAAATATATAAAATATCTTATAGGCTCAAATGATAAGTTGTGTGAAAAACAAAGTTATTTATGGCAAGAAAATTGATAAGTCGACAATGATACCAGATGGTAGGGTGGTTTCGATATAGATAACTACAGTTAAGCGCTTTCAAGGTGGTAAAAAGTAAGAAGTAATAGCCTTATATAAATTGAACAAGGCTATTAAATTTTTTGTGTCACGTAGCGATTATTAATAGGTATATGTCTTAATAAGGCATCGTTGGTAGTTCACGTAGAATAGAGTTTTTTCTACGTTCAGCAGTTAATTGTGACAATTCATTGTCGGAGACAAAAATTAAGGCATCTTGAGGACAAAATTCAACACAAGCTGGGCCTTGTTCTCTATGATTGCATAAATCACATTTAACGATATCAATTTGAAATTGCTGGCCAAGATCTAAACAAGAAGTGGGTGCTGAATGCGCTTTTTTCTCAAGCTCAATGGCTCCAAACGGGCAAGCTAAAAGACAAGCTCTACACCCAATGCAATTTTCAGGGTGTGTTTCGACAAAGTTTTCACCACGCACTAATGCTTTTGTCTGGCAAGCTTGGGCACAAGGTGCATCTTCACATTGATGGCAAACAGAAGCTGTAAATTGATGCATTAATTTAATAATGCGGATCCTTGGATGAAAATTCTTTTTATTGAGAAAATCATTCCCATCTTTTTCTGATGTATGACCGACTGAACAAACAACTTCACATGTCTTACAGCCAATACATTTTTTAGAGTCAATAACAATTTGGCTATTCATCTCAATACCTATTTATAGGGGTATATACTTTATAATATATCGATGAACAACTTGTTTTAGTAATATTAATCAAATTTATATCGAATAAATAAGGTTAAATAATAACAATAAAATAAAAAATAGTTTTTTAAGCTGAAATCAAATGAGAATGAATAGTATTTAATAAGATGATAAGAACAAAATTTTATAAATATACGTAAATAAGCGTAGCTGAAAAACGGCAATCTTATTTAGATTGCCATTTCTTTAATTGGTATCTGTTATTAAAACTTATGATGTTAATGTCGCTAATTTAGTCGCAAATCCCATAAAGAAAAGCCCGATAACACCATTACCTAGTTTAGCGATATTTTTACGTGAGCCGAAGAAGCGAGCAAGGGCTACACCACCAAATATCAGAAAAGAGAGATAGATAAAACTAAAGGCTTCAAGCATGGAAGCGAGGATTAAATAAGATAATCCCGTATGTGCATAATTAAAATCGATAAATTGCACAAAAAATGAGATATAAAATAAAATCGCTTTAGGATTGGTCATACTTAATGTAAGCGCTTTTCTAAAAACGTGTTTCTGTACGGTTGTTGTTTGTTCTGAATGCACTTTTTTGGAGAAAAAAGTGGCATGGATAATTTTTATTCCCAAATAGAGAAGATAAAAAGCACCTAAAAAACGAACAATAGTAAAAAGTAAAGGAGAGGCTTTTATTACCGATGCAACACCAATAAAGGCGAGAAAAATTAAAATAGCATCACCTAAGAAAACACCAAATGCGGCACGATATCCATCGCGAACACCGCCTGATGCACTTGTTTTTAGTACATAGAGTGTATTGGGGCCAGGAACAAGAATAATAAAAAACATGCCTGCAAGGTATGTCCAGATATTGAGTACACCAAATTGTTCAAGCCACACGTTAACCCCCCAATCCTACTTTCTCTGTATTACTTAATGAATTGCTATTATATAAACAGAATCCACATTATTTAAACGCATATTTTTACTCATATAGAAGATAAATGTTTGATGCTTACTGCTTTCTGGTCAAAATAGTACTTCTTTACCACTTCAATAGCTTACTGAACTGTTTTGCCTTTGTTTTCAAAATTGGTTCACGATTAAAAAAATGATAGGGTTTCAAATAGAAAGATAAAATATTACAAAGGCAAATTATGGCTTTTTTTATGTAAAGACGGTAGATCTCTTAAATTAACTAGACTATATTTATCTGTGTTTTTATACAGTATTTTGTCGATCAATTAGGGTAAGGGAAATGCGATGTTAAAAGTGATTGCTGAAGATTTTATTAAAACAGAAGCGATAGAAATTGTTTTACCTCTTTATCGTGAGCTTGTTGAAGCGACTAAGAAAGAGCCTCTTTGCATTAGTTACAATCTATATGTTGATGAAAAAGATCCTGGTCACTTTGTTTTTATTGAACGGTGGCCTGATCATGCTGCACTTGATGTGCATTGTGCTAGTGAACATTTTCAGCGATTAGTTCCTATGATTAATGCATATACAAGAGCAGAGCCTAAATTTTTACTTATGGCAGATGCTTTTGATGAAAAACAAAAGTAATAAAACTTGGCTCATTTATGGTGAGTACATTAGATAATAAGAAGTAAAACAAGAGAGAAGGTGATGTTAGCGAAGTATATATCTCAAATTGTAAACCAAGAAGATAGCTATCAAATTTTAAGCACCCAGAATTTTTTAGATAACTTAACAGAAATAACCAGAGCAACCCATACTTGGTTATTTCCTGATGGTGTCATTTTGAAATGTACAGAAGAGATAGAAACAGAACACTATGATAATGACGCTCAATGTCCTGAACATTGGATCACTTGGGAAATTGTCGAATCTAATAACAAAGCTATCTCTCCTTGTAGAAAAGAATTTTTTAATTTATGTCAGCAAAGTTTTTGGTTAAAAATGCAACTTGCTAATAATGGATAAAAGAGAAAACCACTTTATAAGTGTTTTTTTTATACGTATTAAAATTAATAAAATAACTTATTTCTATACTATTTTAAATTTTAGATTAAATATTCATTAACATTTTATAGACTAAGATAAGTATATTTTACTTAGTGCATTTTTTTATCTTAATGATTAAGAATAAATAGAACGACAATAGTGGTTTAAATATAATTAAAATTGATAAAAATTAAGATCAGTCTTTTTTTTCATAACGTTATAGCCTTAATATTTCCTTAATAATAGCAAAAAATAAGGTGAGTTTGTTGTTGAGGGAAATGGTGTTTTAATTATAACTTTAATCATAAGATTTTCTTTATAAAATATTAATAGTAACGTATTATTTATAAATAAATTTTATTGAGTGCAGCACTCAATTTAACAAGAGAGCTAAATTCTAATTTAGTTCCATTTGTCTATCCTTTTGCTTTTATATAGAGAATAAAGATGAATCGTAATTTATTTATTTCAGCTTCACTATTAGCTATTTCTACACTTTCTTTTAATGCACAAGCAGCATTAGATAATACTTTATCAGTAGGTTATGCTCAAAGCTCAATTAAAGTGGGTGGTGATAAAATCGACGATAATCCTAAAGGGATTAACTTTAAATATAATCATGAGTTTGATAATGATTGGGGTGTTATTGGATCACTGACGTACACAAAATTAACTTATAATTATTATAGTCGTTGGGGAAAAATTGGTTCAACTGAAATTGATTATGTTTCATTAACTGCTGGGCCTAGCTATCGTTTTAATGACTATTTTAGTGCGTATGGTTTGATTGGTCTTGGTCATGCTAGCCAAGAAGATAAATATTATTATGGTAATGACGAATACAGCAAAACGTCTATGGCTTATGGATTAGGTTTACAAATTAATCCAATCCCAAACGTGGCAATTGATGCATCTTATGAATATTCAAAATTTGATAATGCAAAATTTGGCACTTGGGTATTAGGTGTTGGTTATCGTTTCTAATATTAAGCTAATAAATAATTTTTTTAAGAGGTCACGTTATGTGACCTTTTTTATTTTTCTCTAAAATATAAATTAAATAATATTAAAATAAATCATTTTATTTGATTTTATAATTTGTTTTTATCCTATTATTAAAATAAATATCTTATTTATTTGCCTTTATTTGAATAGTTCTCTTTATTATTCTTTCATTAAAGTTAAATTATTTATCTAAATTTCACTTTGATTTATTATTCTAAGTGGAAACAGTGCTTTTATAGTGTTGAATTAATTGCAATTTAAACTATTTTATCTTGCTGTTTCTCATTTTATTAACTAAAGATAATATTGAGATATATAATGAAAAATAAACTATTGTTACCAATTGCAGCAATCTCTTTATCAATAACGACATTTAATGCATCTGCCACATTGAAAAATACATTATCTATAGGCTATGCACAAACCCAGATAAAAATAGATGGTGATAAGGTAGATGAAGATCCAAAAGGGTTTAATATTAAGTATGATCGCAAGATAGATAATGGTTTTGGTATTATAGGTTCATTTGTTTATAATAATAAAAAATATAATTGCCATGATGAGGATGGTAAAAGTACAGGGCATAGTGATGTAAATTATTATTTATTCTCAGGTGGGCCAAGTTATCGCTTTAATGAGTATGTTAATGCGTATGGTTTAATCGGCACCAGTGTTTTTAATGTTAATTATAAAGATATTTCCGAAGAGCATCGTGAAAACAAAGTATCTATAAGTTATGGATTAGGTTTACAAATCAATCCAATTCCAAATGTGGCCATTGATGCATCTTATGAGTATTCAAAAATAGATGATGTAAAATTTGGTACTTGGGTATTAGGTGTTGGTTATCGTTTCTAGTATTAAGCTAATAAATAATCTTTTTAAGAGGTCACGTTATGTGGCCTTTTTTGTTTTTCAGTAAGCCAAATTTTTAAAGTGAGGCGATAGAATCTTTATCTAAAGAAGATAATGTAAAATACCTCATTAATATTAAATTTCATTTTAGTGATCTGCTTCATACTATTTTTTTAAAACTTTTTTAATTAAATTTTGATTTTTTATTATCCGCAAGGCAATCGTTAACTCTGTTTTTTATTATAGTTAAATTTATTATCTGGTTTATGTGGGCTTTACTTATTTTTTATATCTTTCAGGTTGTTTTGTTATTCCAAATAAGAATAAAAATATAGATATTCTTTTTCTGATTTTAACTATAAAAAGCTAATAGTTATCTTTTAGTGATTTATCTTCAGTCGAAAGTATTTATTTACAAGAGCTATATTCAAAACTGCTTCGCTTAAACTATTGAGGTTCTATCTATGTTTAGAAAATCATTGATCGTATTAGCCCTCGCACCTTTTTTTGCACAAGCAGCTTCAGTAGATAATAACGATGACCTTGAGATGCCAATGTCTGCTGCAAGTGTATCGACACCTATTGTTGAGCAATATGGTGGCGTCAAAATAGGTTCTGGTTTTATCGATACTTCAGTAAATAACAACTCAATTATTATTGGTAATACGGCGGATGATGAAGATATTCCGATCGAAAATCCCAATAAATTCTTACCTAAAAATGGACCTAAACCTCCTGTTGCAAAATATAACTCTGATATTGCAATTGGCAATAGTGCCTATGCTGATAGCGATGGAAATGGTCAACAAGGCGCACCTGCAATTGCTTTTGGTAATGCAGCAGTAGCTAAAGGTGAAGGCTCTGTTGCTTTTGGATCTAAGGCAGTTTCAGATGGTTTAGGTGGTATAGCAATTGGTGATGCTGCAAAACAAAGCAATGGCGGCATAAGTATTGGTAGTAATGCTAATGCTGGTAAAGGAGAAGATCTATTCGGTGGTGGATGGTTAATTAACCACAGTGTTGCCATTGGTACTGATGCAAGAGTTGTTAATGATGCTAAAGATTCGATTGCGTTAGGCGCCAATTCAGTTGCAGGTAAAATGTCTGAAAACAAAGCTTTATTTTTGAAAGATGACGATAGGGCAGGCCAAAATATTGGTGAGCTATCAATAGGGCAAAAAGCAGCAAGTTCAGATTTTGATGAAAGAGACACTTATCGCCGTATAACCAATGTTGCCGGTGGTGCTGAAGATACAGATGCAGTCAATATCGCTCAGTTAAAAGCAGTTAATGACACGGCAGTTGATGCGAAAGCAACCGCAAATGAAGCTAAAACTACAGCAACTGATGCAAAAGCAACCGCAGATGAAGCTAAAACTACAGCAACTACAGCTCAGGCAACGGCTGATGAAGCCAAAACTAAAGCAATAACAGCACAAGCAACGGCTGATGAAGCTAAAACCACCGCCAATACAGCGTTAACAACAGCAACGGATGCAAAAACCACCGCCAATACAGCATTAACAACAGCAACGGATGCAAAAACCACCGCCAATACAGCACTAACAACGGCAACGGATGCAAAAAACACCGCCAATACAGCGTTAACAACAGCAACGGATGCAAAAAATACAGCGAATACGGCGTTAACAACAGCAACAGACGCTAAAAATACAGCGAATACGGCGTTAACAACAGCAACAGACGCTAAAAATACAGCGAATACAGCGTTAACAACAGCAACGGATGCAAAAACCACAGCCACTACGGCGTTAACAACGGCAACGGATGCAAAAAATACAGCCAATACAGCGCTCACTTCAGTGAATGAAGTAAAAACAACCGTAAATGAAGTGAAAGTCACCGCGGATACAGCATTAACAACGGCAACAGATGCAAAAACCACCGCTAATACGGCGCTTACTTCAGTAACTGAATTAAAAACAACCGTAAATGAAGTAAAGATCACGGCGGATACAGCGTTAACCAATTCAACAGATGCAAAAACGACAGCTAATACTGCATTAACAAATGCAAATGAGGCTAAAACAACGGCAGGAACGGCACTAACGACCGCTAATAAGGCTCAAGATAGTGCAAATAAGGCACAAACAAGTGCAGATAAAGCACAAGTGAGTGCTGATAATGCAAACAAAACGGCTGTTGATGCGAAATCTATTGCTAATACAGCAAATACTACGGCTAATAATGCGTACTACACTTCTAATATTGCAAATAATACTGCTAATATCGCGAATAACACGGCAAATATTGCGAACAAAACTGCAAATAATGCATGGAATTTAGCGAACCATAATAGTGCCCGTATTGATAGATTAGAAAGCCGTATGAATGATTTTGATGATAAAATGAAACGTGGATTTGCTATGTCAGCGGCAACTGCTAACTTATTCCAACCTTATAGTGTAGGAAAGTTTAACGTCAGTGCAGCCATTGGTGGATATAATTCTGAAAATGCGATAGCGGTGGGTAGCGGTTATCGTTTTAACGAGAATATTGCAGCTAAAGCCAGTGTTTCGACATCAACATCAAATTCAAATGATTTAATGTATGGAGCTGGTGTCAATTTTGAGTGGTAATTTAGCTTGATGCATTGATTAAAAAGGTTGGCGAGATATTTGCCAACCTTTTTTATTTAATATAAATGTAAATACTTATCGCTATATTTTTGATTTGATCTTATCAAAACTTATTTAATATACACAATATGTGTGTTTTTTATTCGACTGGCTTGACTGTCAATAAAAGATCTTTAAGATGCCATATTTTATGGAGGGGAACGAATGCTAACTATAATAAAAGCAGAGCCTTTGCACTATGATGAAATGATTGCAGTTTGGGAATCGTCAGTCAGAGCTACACATACATTTCTATCTGAAGATATCATCTTGTCGCTTAAAAAAGATATTGTAGAACAGTATTTTCCTATGCTTAATACCTATATTGCGATAGACGGTAATAATGTTATTCACGGGATCTTAGGTACAGCAGAAAATAAGTTAGAAATGCTTTTTGTAGATGCAAATTCTAGAGGGCATGGGTGTGGTAAATTGCTGACAACTTTCGCGATAAATACCCTGCATGTTGATAAATTAGATGTAAATGAACAGAATCCTCAAGCAATTGGCTTTTATTTTTATATTGGGTTTGAGCAAATAGGGCGTTCTGAATTAGATGGGCAAGGCAATCCTTTCCCGTTGCTACATTTAAAATTAAATAAAAATAAGTATAAATACTAAATAAAGAAATATTAAAGATGCAAAATAGGGAGAAAAGTAAAAAAACTCTCTATTTATCTTATATAAATAATAAATATCCACTTAAATTTGATTTATATCGTAATAATTTCCCTGCTTTAATGAAATAATTTTTTCATAATTAAATAAATTTAACACAATAGTGGCATGGTTATGAAAAAAAACTTAATTGTTATTTTATCTTTATTTTTATCGTTATCTTTACTGCCTGCTTGTTCTGAATCACAAGAAAATAAAGTTATTGAATATTGTATGGATACATTAAATGTCTATAGTAATGTGAGTAAAGATCAATGTTTGTGTTTTTATAATGAAGCGAGTGGTAAATTTTCTTCAACTGAAATAGATAGAATGGTCAAATCACCACCCATAAAGCAAGACAGCACACTCACAAGAGAAGGCACAATGTTTTTAACTATTGCTCATTCATCTAAATGCTTTGAGTAGCAGTTATTAAACTTAATAAGTGACTATAATCTAATAAAGAATAAATAGTAAATTAAGTTACTTATACCGAAGATCATTGCCTCAAAAAGCAAATACCACAAAATTGATAAACCGATCTCTTTAAATTGAATATATTATCACTGTTTTTATATACAGTTAATCGTGGGTTTATCTTTATTGTGAATTGTGAGGAAATTATGTCAAAGCTCCGCTTATCTTACCCAAAACTCAGTCCTAAAGCTTATGCTGGTTTAATTCAATGTAAAACCGCGCTAGAAGATAGTTCATTGGATATAACATTGATTGAGCTTGTCTATTTAAGAGTGTCTCAAATTAATGGCTGCGCTTTTTGTTTGGAGATGCATAATAACTCATTGCGTAATCATGGTGTTGCTCAAAATAAGTTAGATGCACTTAATGGTTGGCAAGTGAGTGAACGTTTTACTGATAAAGAGCAAGCTGCATTATTATGGGCAGAGGCAGTCAGTAATATTTCACCAAAAAGCACAGATGATAATATTTATCAGCAGGTTAAAGCGTATTTTACAGATACAGAAATGAGTGATCTGACATTGGCAATTGGGTTAATGAATGCCTTTAATCGTATTGCTGTGAGTTTGCGTCAGTAATGAGTACTATCTACACAAATTATATATCATTAAATAATGATAAAGAGAAAAGCGCTGATGGAGCGCTTTTAATTTTTTAGGCTGAATTTTTACCAAAGATATTGCATAAAGGGTAAATAAGAAAAAATTAAAGCAATAAGTATAAATAAGATACGAAATAACGTTTTTTGTGTTTTTATTGTGGCGTAAAGCATTACGATAATAATAGCTACGCAGATATACCAGTAAAATGCACCAAAGAAAGCTAAGGTAAAGATAGCATCAATGATAAAGTTACTTTCACTCATTTTATTTCTCTCTGAAATAAAAAATCACCCGCTAAAATATAAGCAGGTGAAGATAAAAGTGATTATGATTTCCAAATAATATGGAACATAGGTTGTAACGGATCTCGACTAATTAGGACTCGACCAAAAATATCATCTATATCGGATTCATCGTCTGGAGCGAGGCCAATAATCACTTCGCTAAAACGGGCAGATGTGACAGGCAGACCAACAATAAATTGCCAATCATTACCTAATGGAACCACTTCAGCTGCGCCTCTTTCTTCAAATTGTAGGTTAAACAATAATTGGTCTGCAACATCCAAATTGTCCGCTGCTTGGGCTAAAAATAGATCATAAGCTTGTTCTAAAGCATCGTCTTCACTGATTAAGGTCGGTTCATTCATGGTAATGCCTGTCTATTGTTCCAATAATTATCGCGTTATTTGTATCGCATTTTTACTAATTTAGCACGGTTATCTGTTGCTAGTTTTTAGTAGTCTTTTGATTATAACATTTCTGTTATAGCAGAGGACTAAAGAAATAACAGATACGCTCTAATACACGATTTAAAAATGGTCGTTTTTCCCATTCATCCATAGTTAATTCTGTCGAACGGGCAATATAATCGTATTGGACAATGCTTAAATCACTACCAAAGCCTTCATCATCAATGACAACAGTAATTTCAAAGTTTAACCATAAGCTACGCATATCAAGGTTAACTGAACCTACCATGCTGAGCTGCCCATCAACCATCACGCTTTTGGTATGTAATAAACCATCTTCAAACTGAAAGACTTTTACACCTGCTTCGAGCATTTCTGTAAAAAATGCACGGCTTGCCCAACGTACAAGGAATGAATCATTGCTACGAGGAACGATAATACTCACATTAACACCTCGCATTGCAGCGGTTGAGATTGCATGGGCAAGATCATCGCTAGGTACAAAATAAGGTGTTGTCAGTACTAATTCTTTTCTTGCAGAGTAAATGGCTGTAATAAGTGATTGTTGAATTAGCTCATCAGGAAAACCTGGTCCTGAGGCGATGACTTGTGTTGTATGACCGCTTTCTTGTTCACAAGGCATAATATTATCATCAGGAGGAGGTGGTAAATGGCGTTCACCGGTTTCCATTTCCCAGTCAAAGGCATAAATCATACCTAATGTGGTCGAGACAGGGCCTTCCATTCTGACCATAATATCAATCCATTGACCTACACCGGAATCTTGCTTGAAATAACGAGGATCAACCATATTCATACTTCCTGTGTAGGAAATATAATTATCAATTAATACGATTTTTCGATGTTGGCGCAAATCCATGCGACGTAAGAAGAAACGGAATAAATTAACATGCAGTGATTCAACAAATTCAATACCGGCGGCTCTCATTACATCTGGGCCTTTAGTACGGAAGAAATTCCAACTACCTGCAGAGTCAACCATGACTCGGCATTTTACACCACGTTTAGCGGCTCTAATTAAGGCGTCGGTTACTTCATCGACTAAACCACCTGATTGCCAAATATAGAAAACCATTTCAATATTGTCACGGGCATTATTAATATCGCGTGTAATTGAATTGAGCGAATCTTCACAGGTGGTTAAAAGTTCAATCTTGTTACCTTTAACACCTTTAATACCTTGACGTTTAGCCGTTAATTGGAAAAGAGGCGTTGCAACATCGCTCGTGCTTGTCGCAAAGATATGCTTACATTTTCTCAAGTCTTCAAGCCACGCAACAACAGAAGGCCACATCTGCTTAGCATGTTCAACACGTCGCTTTCCTAGGTGTAATTCACCAAAAGCAAAATACGCAATAACCCCGACTAATGGCAGGATGTAGATGATCAATAGCCATGTCATTGTTGATGTAACAGGTCGTCGGTGCATTAAGACACGAAATGTGACCCCCGCAATTAATAGCCAATAGAAGAAAAAGGTTAGCCAACTTAATACAGTATAAAATGTTGTCATAGTAGAGCTATTTTCCGTTGAAAATGAATTGCATGGATAAGCTAAAGGCAATTTACTAAAAATAGTTCATTATTTTTGTTATTTGCCGAATGTTGTTATTAAATCAGGATTATTATCTCTGTCAAATCTCTTTCTTAAAAGATAAGCATTAAATAAGCAATAAGATACAACTCTTTATTCATTTTTTCTTTGTGAGAAATGCTCAAATAATGGATGAAATTCAAGCAAATCATAAATCACCTCTTGGATCACAAAATGAACGTCTTATAATAGTCCACTTATTCGAAAAAATAGGTGCTGATAGCATGAGACACAGTAGGACTGAAGTAGCTCGTTGGCGTATGATGAGACAAGCTATACGTAAACGACGTCGATGGTTAGAAGGGCAATCTCGTCGTAATTTCCGAATTTATAAACTACGTAAACTTGATACTTCTAGAAAACATAGAGCACTTTTATTTGTACAACACATAGAATGGAACTCATAATTTCACTTTTTAGCGGCTAATATCAATCATTTTACTAAACGTTATTGAATATGATTGCTATTTGCATTTAAACTAGGGGCATATTTTTTCTTTAGGTGAAATAAGATCAGTTATGCGTTGGAAGCTTTGGGTACTCATATCACTTTGTCTACATGCCTCACTTGTTGCGGCTGCGATGTTATATGTTGTAGAAGATAAGCCAGTTACACCTGAGCCTATCTCTATACAGATGTTGGCATTTGCAGCAGATGAGCCTGCTGGCGAACCAGAACCTGTGGTTGAAGAAGTTACTCCTCCAGAACCTGAGCCGGTTGTTGAGCCTGAACCCGAGCCAGAACCTATTCCTGATGTAAAACCTATTATTGAAAAACCAATAGAGAAAAAACCAGAACCAAAACCGAAACCTAAGCCCAAACCTGTGGACAAACCGAAACCACCTGTTGAGCGACCACAACCTTTAGTTGTTAATAAAGGTAATGATCTCAAAAATCTCAACCCGACGGCAAAGCCAAGTGATAAAGGCGATGAAAAACCGGTTGCAGTGGCAAGCAGTGGTGAAGGTAAAGTACCTAATGCTGTACGCCAAGGTTTACCTATATACCCACCACGCGCACGAGCTGTGGGGATGGAAGGTTCAATTAAAGTTCGTTTTGATGTTGATGCTGATGGAAGAGTTGATAATGTAGAAATTATTTCTGCTGATCCCAAAAACGTGTTTGAGCGCGAAGTAAAAAGAGCAATGCGCCAATGGCGTTATGAAAAAATTCCTTATAAAGGAAAAGTGGTTCTGATTGAATTCAAAATGACAGGGATCTCAGCAAGCTAATTTTTATCAATTAGGCAGTTAAACAAAGCGATATCACAATTTGATACCAGATAAATAAAAGGCACTTATTAAAGTGCCTTTTTTAGTTTCAATTTTTAATGCTTTCACGCTATTCGTCGTAATCAAATTGTCGTAATGGTGTTTTATTCCATTGTACTTGTTAGCGTGAAGTGAGCTTTACCTTCAGGCAAGCGACGCGCAGAATTGTTCTCATCAACGGCAACGTAGGTAAATACTGCCTCTGTTGCACGATAACGTTGACCAACAGGCTCTGTGGCGACTTTCTTAACCCAGACTTCAATATTCACAGTAATTGAAGAGTTACCTGTTTTTAAGCAACGCGCATAGCAACAAACGACATCGCCAACAGCAACAGGTTTAAGAAAGGTAATGCCCGTTACGCTTACAGTAACGACACGACCTAAAGCAATTTCTTTCGCTAAAATTGCACCACCGATGTCCATTTGAGACATTAACCAGCCACCGAAAATATCACCATTGGCGTTAGTATCAGCAGGCATGGCAAGGGTACGTAAAACGAGCTCACCATTAGGTAAAGATTGTTGTTCAGTCATGGGATATAAAGTATCTGTAAATAATGTTGAAACTTACTCGTCATACTTTAAGCTGTAGCGTTGTTGACTGCACTCATTCGCACTAGTCACATACTTATGTATGCTCCTAGCGACTCATTCGCTTGCCGCCTAGCTACAACTTAAATTATTTAGAGTACCTACTAGCCATACTCAAACAAGAGTATCTACTGGCTATACTCAAATAAGAGTATCTACTAGCCATACTCAAACAAGAGTATCTACTGGCTATACTCAAGTAAGAGTATCTACTGGCCATACTCAAATAAGAGTATCTACTGGTTATACTCAAATAAGAGTATCTACTGGTTATACT
>NZ_JBEEWD010000001.1:736561-781017 GCF_040140245.1 Proteus sp. fly-1013
ACTCAAATAAGAGTATCTACTGGTTATACTCAAATAAGAGTATCTACTGGTTATACTCAAATAAGAGTATCTACTGGTTATACTCTAATAGTTGCACTTGAGGTATTTAGAGCACACATCTCCCAATAAAATAAAAATGATTATTCAGATTTTGAATGAGCATCGTGTGATGTCGGTTTAGATGCTTGTTTTGTCATATCATCTGATAATTCGTGTTCACTATTTTCTGTGGCTTCGTCTTCAGTTTGTTCTTCTGGTAAACGGTTATTCCAGATATAAACCACACTGGCGATAGTAAAGACAAAGGTCAAAATAGTTAAGCCAAAGACTTTAAAATTAACCCAAGTCTCTTCCGCCAAAGAAAATGCCACATAAATATTACCAAGAGCACAAGCAAAAAAGAAAATCACCCATGCAATATTGAGTTTCTTCCAATTTGCAGGTGGCATTGCAAGCTCTTTACCTAACATTCTTTCCATTAGCGTTTTTGGCGTAAATAACTGCATTCCAATTAAAACGATGGCGAAAATGGCATAAATAGCCGTCACTTTCCATTTAATAAAATCGGCAGAATGGAAGAAGATAGTTAATGAGCCAAAAATAGTGACCACAATGGCGGTAATGAGCGGCGCTTTCTCAACTTTATGGAAAATAAGCCATGTCAAGCCAACTGAGATCCACGTCGCGATAATTAATGCACCTGAAGCATAGAAAATATCTTGCCATTTATAGAAGATAAAAAACACTAATAGTGGAGCAAAATCAAGTAATTGCTTAAGCCAGCCATTTTTCATAACAGATAGGAACCTATGGTAATTAAATTCATAAACTTGGCTATTCTAATGCAAAGCGACAGAAAATGGGTAAACAATTGCATATCTTTAACGACATAGTGTTAATTTATACAAAAAACGTTATTTTTATCTGAAATAACTCAATGAAAAATCAACGTAATTGCATTTATGTAAAATTAAAACGCAAGCTTGAGTTATGAAAGAGGATTTAAATATTGCTCTAGTATATGATTCATTAACTCATCATTATCACCCGCCACTTTTTGATGAATGCATAAATAAAAAAGTATTTCTGATAAGAGGAAATCAATGAACGGAAAAAGAATAATAAAATGGATGCCAGGATTAGGCTTATTGTTTAATTATAAGCGTGATTATTTTGGCTATGACTTAAAAGCAGGGCTTTCTGTTGCTGCCGTTGCATTGCCAGTCGCAATTGCTTATACCGAATTGTTAGGGATTAATCCGATTGTTGGATTATATGCCTGTATTTTCCCCATGATCATTTATGCATTATTTGGTACTTCTCGCCAATTAATTACGGGGCCTGATGCTGCAACGTGCGCCGTTATTGCTGCGGTTGTTATTCCATTATCTGCGGGGGATGAAAATACACGATGGCAACTTGCAATTATCATGACGGCAATGACGGGTTTTTGGTGTATTTTAGCCAGCCACTTTCGATTGGGGGCTTTTACTGATTTTCTGTCTCGTCCGATCCTTCAAGGACTATTAAATGGTGTTGCGATCACCATTATGGTGGGACAAATTAGTAAAGTATTTGGTTTTGACACTTCCCCTGATCATTTAATTGAAAAATTAATTGAAGTCCCGTTTCGCTTAATGGATGCACATCTACCTACTGTATTGATGTCAGGGATAACACTCGCCTTATTATTGGGTATTCGTTATTTTCGTAGCCGATGGCCAGCACCATTAATCGCCATGGTTGTGATGACTTATCTTAGCTGGCAATTTGATTTAGCAAGCTTTGGTATTGCTATCGTAGATAAAGATGCAGGAAATGTTGATTTGTTTTTACCTGTTGTATCCATGACAGGATTTCATCCGGGTGTCTTGAGAGAATTATTAGTTCCATCTATAAACTTGGCAGTTATTAGCTTCGTGAGTTTTATGATGACCGCCCGCAGTTTTGCCAGCAAAAATGGTTATGATGTCGATGCAGACCAGGAATTAAAAGCATTAGGTATTGCTAATATTGCGGCAGCGCTTTCTCAAGGATTTGCTGTAAGTGCAGCAAGTAGTCGTACCGCAGTTAATGATTCTGTTGGTGGTAAAACACAATTAGTTTCTATTATTGCAGCTCTGGTTATTTTACTCGTTCTGTTATTTATGACCGATTTTCTTGCCTATATTCCATTATCTTCACTAGGAATTGTGTTGATCGTATCTTCATGGTCATTGCTGAGCATTCGTCATATTTGGTCTTATCGTAAACGTAATAAACAAGCATTTACATTGGCATCATTCACCTTATTAGCCGTGTTATTAGCAGGGCTGATTAACGGTATTGGCTTTGCGGTTTTATTAGGTTTATTACAATTCTTGCGCATTGTTTTTCGACCAAGTGATCAACTATTGGGTGTTGATGAACAGGGCATGGTTCATTCAATGAATAAGGATAATGGTATTGAGCCTATCGATGGTTTAATGATGTATCGTTTTAATTCACCGCTAACTTATTTTAATGTGGGTTATTTTAAAAAGCGGGTACTTCAACTTGTTGATAGTGCGCCTCAACGACCAGCATGGTTAGCCGTGGATGCGGCTGTAAGCTTTACCTATGACGATGTCAGCGTGTTTGCTGCTATTGATGAATTAATACGGGAACTGCGAATAAAAGGCGTGAAATTGGTTTTAGCAGGGCGCAGAACAGAATTAAATCGCTGGATTGAACGTAACAGAATTTCACTAAATGAAGATGACTTAATTATCGCCCCTGATCTCTATTTTGTGATCCGACTTTATCAAAGCCGACAGCAAATCAAAGAAAAACAGAAAGAAGCACGAAAAGAGGCACTAAAGCAAGAAGCTGAAAGCCAAGAAACCGAGAATAACGAAGACGCGATATTAGACGTACCAATAGAGAGCCATACATCAACACCTTAAGTATTTTGGTTAAGTTTTACGAGTAGTGATGAATAAAAAGCAAAATCCCGTGATAAGTCGTTAGCTTATACACGGGATTTTTTATTGGTCAATTTTGTAGATCGCTATGTGTTGAATAAACTAGCGTGTTTGTTGTGTTGTGTATTTGTTTTCAACCAACATAAACAAACGAAATAGGTAGATAATCAGCCAAGCTGAAGCCATATTTTTCAGAAAATAGAATAAGAAGTTATGGACAAGATCAGGTAGTTGAATTGTAAGATTACTCACAAAGCCAATACCAAACTGCAATAAGATCCAAATACCTAAAGCAGGAATAAGGGAGCCAGACTCACTAAACCCAACCTTCCAACCTAAACGTATTGCACTTCCCATATTTTGTTGGCGCACTAAGACAACGGGCGCTAATGCAAAACCGATTAGCAAAATGATGCCAGGAATAATCATCACCATAAAACCTGCGCTAATTAAAATAGAGCACAGAACAATCAGTAAAAACATTTTTGGTAAGCGAGGTAAACAGGCGTTAAATGTTTGACCTAGGGTGACATTGTGACCTGTAGAGATCGCCATAGTGAACATCAATAAGGTTAGAACTAAGATGCTTTGCTGTAGTGTTTCAAATGCATACAGTGATAACACTTTTTTGGCGATACCCACGACACTGTTTGACATTGCTTCTAATTCAGCAGGAGAAGTAGAAGAAAGCTGTGTATTTTTAAAATTAGCCACAAATTCAATCATCAATTGGTATTCTTGAGGATTAGGGCCAATTAAGACATGAACTATCGCTAAAACAACAGCAAGGATAGCGGAAAGAGTAACAATGCTACGTCGTTCATTCTTATAAAAATTCAGACTGTCTCGGTAGATTGTGCGTGCCGTGGTAGGCATGAAACTGCTCCTATAAAAATAGACTGTGTCAATGCGCGCTATTGTACCTTCTACAACAGCAAAAAGGGATATTTTCTCTTACTTCTCTTATTTAGTTTTTTCTTGACGGTAATAATCAAAATATCCCTCAGTATTTAAAATAAAACAAACATCATATTAACATAAAAATAACTTTATTTTTAAATATATCTTTTTAGGATGTTTTTTATTCAAAAAATATTACTAAGAATAAATTTAATTATAAGAAAAAATTGTATTAATGAGTAATTTGATGTGGATCAATTATAAATAATCGCATTGATAAATAATAAAAAGAGAAATAACACTTTCTGCAAAAATAATTCCAAAGTTGTGATCGGTATTAGATCATAATTATTGATAAATGGTTATATTTTTAGCGGAGATTTTACTTATTACAGGAATGGGTTAAATAATGAAAAAACTTTCTGCGCTTATTTTAGCGGCTGCAACTCTTGCGCCTTCTATTTCTTTCGCTCACCAAGCGGGTGATTTTTTATTCCGTGCGGGTACTGCAACTGTTCGTCCAAATGCAGGTTCTGATGCAATATTAGGTGGCGACCATTTTGAAGTAAATAATAATACTCAATTAGGTTTAACCTTTGGGTATATGATCACCGATAATATTGGTGTTGAATTATTAGCAGCAACACCTTTTGAACATAAAATCACATTAACTGGCGCAGGTGAAATTGCAACTGTTAAACACTTACCACCAACATTAATGGCACAATACTATTTCGGTAATGCAGAAGATAAACTGCGCCCTTATTTAGGTGCGGGTCTTAACTTTACTACGTTCTTTGATGAGAAATTCAATAACAGTGCTGCTGTCGATGCGTATAAACTAAATAGCCTTGATCTTAAGGATTCATGGGGTTTTGCAGCACAAGCAGGTTTAGATTATAACCTCGATAAAAACTGGATGCTGAATGCGTCTGTTTGGTGGATGAACATCGAAACAAAAGCAAGATTCAATAGTGAAGTTGCTAATAAAGACTTTGACGTTAAAACACGCCTAGACCCATTTGTATTTATGTTTGGTGTGGGTTACCGTTTCTAATTATTCTTTCTTTAAAAGAATATCTCATAATGAAAAGCGAAGATTATCTTCGCTTTTTTTTGTTTTTTAAATTCGAATAAAGCCTTTCACTTTTAGATTATATAAAGTCTCTAGTTTATTGTTGAATACACTATTTATGGGTAATTAAAAATAGAGATAAATAGAAAAAGATGCATTTTAAATAAAACATTTAATATTAAAATAATAAGAAAGGTGTATTTTATATATATCTTTTATTTACACCATCTTAATAAGATAAGAAAGAGTATTTTTCTTTATTAAAAACTAACGAGCTTTTAATAAAGAAAGGAGAGTATTAAATAGGTGTATTTAAAATGCACCTTTAATTTGATTTTAGTAAAAGTGCTTTATCTATCAAGAGATAGAAAGAAATAAAAGAAGAATAAAAAGGGTTTAAGATAGGGCATATTTATAAAAACATGAAGATTAAATTTCAATCAGTAAATGATTAATTATTCTTTTGCATTGCTCTTTTTATGAACGGTTATTAAGGCTAGGTAAAAATAACCTTTTTTTAATCTATTGGCGTTTTTTATAAAAATTGATCTGCTTTATGATAAAAGTGAATGCCAAGAGTGAAATACTTGGCAAAAAAAAGACCACCGAAATGGTGGTCTAAAAAGTAAGGCTAAAGGAAGACTAGAATAAAGAGGGGATCAGCGAATAACCATTGAGTTGATAACGCCTTTTACACCAGTAACTTTGCGTGTTGCTTCAATGGCTCGATTAGCATCCGCTTGAGAAGAGACAAAACCACTTAGTTGAACTTTGCCCTTAAATGTCTCGACGCTAATTTGTGTTGAATTAAGATTTTTTTCACCTATTAGTGCGGTCTTAACTTTGGTGGTGATCACGGAGTCATCAAAATAACCCCCTGTACCTTCTGATGTTGCAGTAGGTGAACATGCAGATAAGGTAAACGCCATAAGTAACGCTGCCATAACAGCGGATATTTTTGCCCATAGTTTCATCATCAAACTCCTTTTAATCACATTATTGATTGAGAATTTCTGAAAGAAAAATATAAAGCGCTTTATAAAGTATGTGCAAAAAAACAAAATTTTGCCAAATTTTTATCAGTACAGTTCAAGTCTCTTGAAATAAGTGAATAGGGAACATTGCACCATTTTATGCGGGTTAAGCAGTAAAATAGGTAATAAAAAGCGTGAGTTAATTAGTGTGGATTTCAGAGTAATCCGCTTAGAAAAATAGCAAGCTATCCTTCTAAAGCGGATCAAATAGGAAGGTTAGGCAGTGGTTGCCGCTTTCATTTCTTTAACAAATTGAGTGAGCGCTTTAAGCATGATATCTGGCTGGTGTAGGTTCTTCTCAATAATTTGAACAACCGCTGAGCCTGAAATTGCGCCAGCCGCGCCATTTGCAATTGCTTCTTTCACTTGTTTAGGTTCTGAAATTCCAAACCCTTGTAATGCTGGAGGAGCATTATAGGTTTTTAGTTTGTCAGTAAGATGTGTCAGTGATTGTTCTGCACGTTTATCTGTACCCGTTACACCCGCTCTTGATAATAAATAGGTATAACCTTTACCTGATGCCGCTAATTCTTGTAAAAGCTCATCATCAGCATTAGGTGGGCAAATAAAAATAGGACTGATATTGGCGCGTTGCGCTGCTTCACGGAACTCTTTTGATTCACGCAGAGGTACATCACCAATTAAGACGGAATCCACACCGGCTTGTTCGCATTTACCATAAAAATTATCAATGCCATTACTAAAAACAAGGTTGGCATAAACCAATAGACCAATAGGAATATTAGGATGTTTTTTACGTACGCTTGCTAAAAGTGCAAAGCAATCAGTAGGGGTTACACCTACATTCAGTGCTCGTAAATTAGCACCTTGAATGGTAGGACCATCAGCAAGTGGATCGGAAAATGGAATACCAATCTCTAATGCATCTGCGCCACCTTCAATTAACGCATCAATTATTTGTAATGACAGCTCAGGAGAAGGATCACCTAATGTGACAAAAGGAACGAATGCGCCTTGCTGTTTTTGTGCTAATGCTTCAAAGCATACTTGATAACGGCTCATTAGATTTCTCCTCTTGCTGCTAAAATATCGTTTACAGTAAAAATATCTTTATCGCCACGACCGGATAAGTTCACGATTAATAACTGTTCTTTGTCAGGATTTTGTGCAATTAATTTCAGTGCATAAGCCAATGCATGAGAAGATTCTAAAGCCGGAATAATCCCTTCACGGCGAGAAAGTGCTTTAAATGCTTCAATGGCTTCATCATCGGTAACAGAAACATAATCAGCACGACCAATGCTATTTAAATGTGCGTGCTGAGGTCCGACAGATGGGAAATCAAGACCTGCTGAAATTGAATATGACTCTTCAATTTGTCCTTCATCTGTCTGCATAATTGGGGATTTCATACCAAAATAGATCCCTAATTTACCATGTTTCAGTGGGGCACCATGTTCACCGGTTTCAATACCTTTACCCGCAGGTTCAACACCAATCAATTGCACTGAAGTTTCTGGAATAAAGGAAGCAAATAAACCGATAGCATTAGAGCCACCGCCAATACAAGCGATAGCAGCATCAGGTAGACGACCTTCACGCTCTAGAATTTGTGCTTTGGCTTCATCACCAATCATACGTTGAAATTCACGAACAATTGTTGGATAAGGGTGAGGACCCGCCGCTGTTCCTAACAAGTAGTGCGCGCGGTCGTAACAACCAGACCAGTCACGTAATGCCTCATTACAGGCATCTTTTAAGGTAGATGAACCACTATGAACAGGAATAACCTCTGCACCCATTAAGCGCATACGAAATACGTTAGGTGATTGACGTTCGACGTCTTTTGCACCCATATAGATACGACATTTCATATTAAGCAGTGCGCAGGCTAAAGCAGTTGCAACCCCGTGTTGACCCGCACCTGTTTCTGCAATAATTTCTGTTTTACCCATACGTTTTGCTAGTAAGGCTTGACCTAATACTTGGTTAGTTTTATGAGCGCCACCATGTAGTAAATCTTCACGTTTTAGATATAAACGAGTTCGAGTGCCTTCTGTTAAATTACGGCAAAGTGTTAATGCCGTTGGTCTGCCCGCATAATTTTTTAATAAATCTTGGAATTCTTGCTGAAATGACGGATCGTTTTGTGCATCAATAAAAGCTTGTTCGAGTTGATCCAATGCAGGAATTAAGATTTCAGGTACATATTGGCCACCAAATTCGCCAAAGTAGGGGTTAAGTTTTCTCATTGTGATGTCATCCTGTTTAAAATTTTATCTTTGTGAAATTTAGTTTAGCTGTAATTGTGCAAATACTTGGTTCAGACGTTGCGTATCTTTTATGCCAGGAGCCGATTCTACTCCAGAGTTAAAATCAAGCCCGATACAGCCTGTTTTAACCGCATCTAAACAGTTTTCACTGTTAAGACCACCTGCAAGTAATGCTTTTTCACGTAATGTATTAGGAATTTTTTGCCAATTAAACGTTGTTCCTGTGCCACCCGTTCCGTTATCAAGTACATATTTATTAACGAGTGCAACGGGGTGAATATCAGTATGGTTTGCCATATTTATCGCTTGCCAAATTTCACAATTAGGTTGGATTTTCTGGTGAAGTTGCTCAATAAATTGCGCATCTTCTTGTCCATGTAATTGAATGGCAGATAAATTAAGTTTTTCGGCATAGTCACAAATAAGCTCAATAGGTTGATTTTGAAACACGCCCACAAACGCTAAGGGAGCTTGTGCTATTAACTCTTTTGCTTGTGACAATGTCACCTTACGCGGAGATTTTTCTGCGAAAATCAACCCTGCATAATAAGCACCTGCTTGATAAACCGCTTTTACATCTTGTGTACGAGTTAACCCGCACACTTTATGCTTTCCCAAAACTAGTGCTCTCACTGCTTGGTCGATATTGTCTTGTGACATTAAAGCACTGCCTACCAGAAAACCATTAGCATATTGGCTTAGCTCTTGCACTTGCTGGTGGGTATGAATACCTGACTCACTGATCACGATTGCATCTTTGGGCAATCCTTGGCTTAACTGCTGGGTACGAGCTAAATCGATAGAGAGATCACGCAAATCACGATTATTAATACCGATGACTTTGGCATTAAGATTGATGGCACGCTGACGCTCTTCTTCTGTGCTTACTTCGGTTAATACACCCATATTTAATTGATGAGCAACGGCTGATAGCGCACGATATTGCTCATCATCTAAGACAGAAAGCATTAATAAAATGGCATCTGCTTGATAAAAACGCGCTAAATAGATTTGGTATTCATCAATAATAAAGTCTTTACACAAAACGGGTTGATGAACCGCTTGGCTGACTTGACGTAAATAATCAAAGCTCCCTTGGAAATATTTTTCATCAGTTAATACAGAAATAGCAGCCGCATAAGGCTGATAAATTTTTGCGATCGTCGCAGGATCAAAATCAGCACGAATTAAACCTTTTGAGGGGGATGCTTTTTTACACTCTAAAATAAAAACAGTATTAGGCTGAGTTAATGCCTGATAAAACGAACGTGTTGATGGCACTATTTGTTGCACAAATTCTGATAATAGTTGGTTTGTTTTACGTGCAATCAGATATTCAGCTTTATCTTTTACAATGGCGTTTAATACAGTCATGCTCTTATCCTCTTGCTGCTAATGCAGTTACTCGATTTATTGCTTTACCGCTATAAATGGCGTGCATAGCAACTTCAGTATTCATTTTTAAATCTTCTTGCCCATGTAAACGCATTAATAAAGCGACATTAGCGGCGACAGATTCGGTATGTGCTCTTTTTCCTTCTCCTTGTAGTAAGTCTGCCAATAATTGACGGTTTACTTCAGGTGTACCACCTTCTAGATCAGTAATGGCACAAGGGCGAAGACCAAAATCACTTGGTGTGAGTTCATAACGTGTAATTTCACCATTACGTAATTCAGCGACTTGGGTAGGCGCATGTAGTGAAACTTCATCCATTCCGCCACTGTGAACAACGGCAGCACGCTCATAACCTAAAACTTTTAATGTATCTGCGATAGGCATCAATAACTCTGGGCTATATACACCAATTAACGCTAATGGCGGGCGAGCAGGGTTAATCAGAGGACCTAACACATTAAATAATGTGCGTGTTTTTAGTTGTTGGCGAACAGGGGCGGCAAAACGAAAACCGCTATGATATTGAGGTGCAAATAAAAAGCATAAACCCACTTCATCCAGTAATTGGCGTGCATCATCAGCACTTCTGTCTAAAGGGATACCAAATGCCGCCAATAAGTCGGAAGATCCCGAGCGACTAGATACGCTACGATTACCGTGTTTCGCCACTTTGATACCGACTTCAGCCGCAACAAATGCGCTTGCTGTTGAAATATTAATGCTGTTGGCACCATCTCCCCCAGTGCCGACAATATCGCAAAAAGTGTAATCAGGGCGAGGAAAAGGTTGTGCATTTTCAAGTAATGCACGCGCTGCGCCAGCGATTTCTTGAGGATGTTCACCACGCATTTTCATGCTGATCAAAACTGCCGCTAATTGTGATTCCGTTAACTCGCCGCGAATAATGGCGCTAAACAGTGTTTGGCTTTCTTCTAATGTTAACTGTTGTGCGCTAAATAATTTATTGAAGATAGTTTCCATTTTATGCGTCTCCTTTAGGAGTTAATGCCCATGCGATTGTTTGTTCTAAAAGTTGTGCGCCTTTTGTGGTTAAAATTGATTCTGGGTGAAACTGAAAACCACAAGTTTTATGTTGACGGTGACGCACCGCCATAACAGTGTTATCGCACCAAGCATTAATAATGAGTTGTTCTGGAACTTGTTCTCCTGAAAGCGAATGATAACGAGCAACGGGTAAAGGGTTAGGCAAATTCACAAACATTTCGCTATTATCGTGCTCAGCTAATGTCGCTTTGCCGTGTAAGATCTCTCCACATGAAGAAACTTTGCCGCCGTAGGCCTCAATAATGGCTTGATGACCTAAGCAAATACCAATCACAGGTAATGTGCCTAATACACGTTTTAGCAATTCAGGCATACAACCTGCTTGCGAAGGTGCCCCTGGTCCCGGAGATAACAGTAAAATCGGGTTATCGAGTTCTCGTAGTTTTTGTTCAATAAAATCGGCAGTGACGCTATTGCGATAAATCACAACGTTATTGCCAAGGCTACGCAGTTGATCAACAAGGTTATAAGTAAATGAGTCGATATTATCGAGCAGTAAGATAGTCGCCATTAGCAAGCCTCCTGCAGTTGTGTATCTGTATGAGCTTGTAAAATAGCGTTGATTACTGCTTGTGATTTATTGCGTGTTTCTTCAGCTTCCATTTGAGGATCTGAATCAAGCACAATCCCAGCACCGACTTGAATAGTGGCAATATTATTTTCAACATAAGCAGAGCGAATAACTATGCAAGTATCAAAATCACCGGCACCAGTAAAATAGCCGATGGCACCACCGTAACTACCTCGTTTTGTTTTTTCATAACGAGCAATTAGTTGCATTGCACTGACTTTAGGTGCGCCCGATAACGTTCCCATATTCATACAGGCTTGATAAGCATGGAAAATATCTAAGTCATCACGTAGTTTGCCTACGACTCTTGAAACTAAGTGCATTACAAAAGCGTAACGGTCAACTTTTGTTAATTCTGCAACATAACGGCTGCCTGCTTGGCAAATACGTGCCAAATCATTACGCGCCAGATCGACTAACATTAAATGTTCAGAAAGTTCTTTCGTATCAGTGCGCATTTCAAGTTCAATTCGACTGTCTAAATCTGCATTAATCGAACCATCTGCATTACGTCCTCTTGGGCGAGTTCCTGCAATTGGGTAGATTTCAATTTGTCGATCGCTTGTTTGATATTTCAATGCGCTTTCTGGTGATGCACCAAATACTGTGAATAAGGCATCTTGCATATAGAACAAATAAGGGCTTGGATTTTTCTCTTTCAACACTTGATAAGCGGCAAGTGGTGAAGGGCAAGCAACTTGAAAGCGACGGGATGGAACAACTTGGAAAATATCACCACGACGAATATAGGTTTTCATTGCCTCAACAATATCGCCATAACCTTTATCATCCATATTGCCTTGTATTGTTGATTCTGCTGCTGTTAAAGCGCGGCGAATAGGGTGTTTTAATGGTTGTTTTGCCAGCGAGATTAACTCGGCTTGTCGCGAAGTGAGGCGGTGGCACTCAGCTTTATCGTCAGTAAACGCAATGGAAATTAACTGACTATCTTTATTTTGGTGGTCGATCACGATTAATTGTTCTGCCAAATAAAAGCAGTAGTCAGGACATGAAAAAACAGTGTCTAACTCAGGAATAGGTTCAAATCCACTGACTAAATCGTAAGCAAATAAACCGCCAACAAAAATAGCATTAGCATCTTTAGTGTCTTTATTAGCAAGAAAGAAACGTAACGCATCAAATACGCTGGCTGATTTTAATTTACTTTCTTCATCAATATCTTGTGCAGGTGATGAAAAAGTAAAAACACACTGTTTATCGCTCTCTTGTGTTAAGAAAGCTTTTTCTTTTAGTGCGATTTTTAATGCAGGTAATAAAGCTTGTCCATTAACGCTTAATGCATCAATAGTGACTTGATTTTTTACTGCACTGATACGCAATGCGCTATCAACAATTAACAAGCTTTTTAAGTTTGCTTTGGTGTCAACTTGTGCAGATTCTAACAATAATGTGTGATGCTTGTTTTCACATAATGTATTGAAAAGTAAAGCGGGTTCGCTGTGGTAAGGCAGTGGCGTTGCCTTGGTGTTAAATGAGAATGCAAGTGATGTATTCATTATTATCGCTCTATATTATTTTTTACTAACCGTTTTTAATGCATAAAAAAACCCGCGTAGGCGGGTTTTAGATATCACTGACGTAAAGCCGGAGATCAAACCGCCCATAAAAGAGTATTGCGCCACCAAAGAGCGATAAGATGTTGATTGATATTCATAAGATCTCCTTACAGCTAACGACAGATAATAAGTTAATAGACTAGCTCGTGCTGTGTACTAGTAAACTGGATTGCGTTAGGTTCGTCAAGTACTTTATGGCATACTCTTTAAAAATTATTATCTTGCTAAGATGAAAAGGGAGAAGCGATGACCGAAGTGCTATCTGATTTAAGAGTGATTTATGATTTGCACAGCCACACTACCGCGTCAGATGGCGAGCTTTCACCAGAAGAATTGGTTGATAGAGCGATAGAGCGTCAGATTAATGTCTTAGCGATTACCGATCACGATACAACGGCGGCGATTACTCCTGCTAATGATTATATTGCAGAAAAAAATCTGCCTCTTACCCTGATATCAGGTGTCGAAATATCGACTTTGTGGGAGAATATAGAAATCCATATTGTTGGATTGAATATTGATATCAACCATAACGCAATGAAAGTGCTCCTTTCGTCACAAAGCCAATGTCGTGAAACACGTGCGATAATGATAGGTGAGCGATTAGAAAAAGCAGGTATTGCAAATGCATTTGAAGGGGCAAAAGCCTTAGCGCATGGTGGACAAGTGACACGAGGTCATTTTGCCCGTTTTCTCGTGAATGAAGGGCATGTAGCCTCGGTTAATAAAGTGTTTAAACGTTATTTAGCGAAAGGTAAAACTGGCTATGTACCACCACAGTGGTGTTCAATAGGTGACGCTGTCACGGCAATTCATGAAGCTGGTGGGGTCGCAGTATTAGCGCATCCGGGACGATATGGTCTATCCTCTAAATGGTTAAAACGATTAACGCTTTATTTTAAACAACTCGGTGGTGACGCAATCGAAGTGGCACAATGCCAACAACCACCACAAGAACGGGAACAACACGCGGCATTAGCGCAACTTTATGGGTTAAAAGCTTCGTTAGGTTCTGATTTTCATCGCCCTTGCTCGTGGATAGAATTGGGGCGTAATTTATGGTTACCCAGTGGCGTCGAACCCGTTTGGTCGCTATGGCAAGAGTAACATTAGAAATTCGTTGAGGGATGTATGAGCCAACTTTTTTATATTCACCCTGATAATCCGCAGGCTCGTTTAATTGAACAAAGTGCTGATATTTTACGCAAAGGCGGTGTGGTGATTTATCCAACAGACTCTGGCTATGCTATTGGCTGTTGTTTAGAAAATAAAGATGCAATGACGCGAATTTGTCGTATTCGCCAATTAGATAAAAACCACAATTTCACACTGATGTGCCGTGATTTGTCCGAAATCGCTAACTACGCTTATGTTGATAATGTGGTATTTCGCTTAATAAAAAATAATACCCCAGGTAATTACACCTTTATCTTAAAAGCAACTAAAGATGTACCAAAGCGCTTGATGAATGATAAACGTAAAACTATAGGTTTGCGTGTTCCTTCTAACCCAATTGCGCTGGCATTGTTAGAAAATATTGGTGAGCCATTAATGTCAACAAGCCTAATTTTACCAGGCAATGATTTTGCAGAATCTGATCCGGAAGAAATCGAAGATTTATTAAGTAAACAAGTTGATTTGGTGATCCACGGTGGTTACTTAGGGCAAAAACCGACAACGGTCATTGATTTAACGGAAGATACCCCAGTTATCGTGCGTGAAGGTACGGGTGATATTACGCCATTTCAGTAAGTGATTTGGTTGATTAAACTAAATTGAGAGTAAATGACTCGATAGTGAAGAAATTTATCACGAGATAAAGAGATAAAAGGTGAAGGGATCTATCGCTTGTGTTAAATTTATACATTGCGATAAAAATCACGGTGTCTGTTTTTGAAATCGGTTATACCAACGCGCATTTTAAGCGCTAAGCACAGTAACTTGATAAGCAGACAAATGGTTAAGCTGTCATTATAGTTTTGCTAACATCGTTTTATCGGCACTATTTATCACAATGTTGATGTGAAAAATCATCAACATTGTTCACTATTGAATCAATAAGCCTGTGTTTATTTCTTATTTTAATAAACATGGGTTATTTTTATTTAATTGATTTTTAAAAAATAATTCTATTTTTATGACGCCTGTGAAGGCGACACATGAGGTTGTTTCATGAGCGATAAATCGCAACGCACTGAAAAATTACAAAAAATCCTTGCTCGTTCTGGTCACGGTTCTCGCCGTGAAATTGAAGGTTATCTTCAAGAAGGACGTATCAGCATTGATGGTACAAAAGCGAAATTAGGTGATCGTATTGATGTCACCACTACAGCAAAAATCCGCTTAGATGGCCGCATTCTAAATATTCGTGAAGCACAAAAAGATGTTTGTCGTGTGCTTGCTTATTACAAGCCTGAAGGTGAACTGTGTACTCGTAGTGATCCACAAGGCCGCCCGACTGTTTTCCAACGCCTTCCTCGCCTTAACAGTGCTCGCTGGATTGCAGTGGGTCGTCTTGATGTAAATACCAGTGGATTACTGTTATTTACAACAGATGGTGAATTAGCTAACCGTTTAATGCACCCTAGCCGTGAAGTTGAGCGTGAATACGCAGTACGTGTTTTTGGTGAAATTGATGATGCCAAAATTCGTCAGTTAACACGTGGTGTACAATTAGAAGATGGTCCTGCTTCATTCCGCTCTGTTTCTTATCGTGGTGGTGAAGGGATTAACCAATGGTATAACGTTTCTCTTACCGAAGGACGTAACCGTGAAGTTCGTCGTATGTGGGAAGCGGTTGGTGTACAAGTTAGCCGCCTTATTCGTGTTCGTTATGGTGATATTGATTTACCAAAAGGCTTACCACGTGGTGGTTGGGTTGAACTTGGATTAGATCAAATCAACTATTTACGTCAGTTAGTTGAATTAAACGACGAAACAGTAACAAAAGTTGCAGTAGAAAAAGATCAGCGTCGCATCAAGGCGAATCAGATCCGTCGTGCTGTTAAGCGTCATACTAAGGTTTCAGCACGTACTTCAACATCACCTGCTAAAAGAGCGTCAAGTCGTCGCCAGTCGGCAGGAAACAAAAAGTAATTAGCGAATAATTATTTATTATTTTAAATTAAAATATCATTTTTCATAAAGAAGCACCCATTGAATAGGGTGCTTCTTTTTTTGATAGCTTTCTTTTTTCTATAAATGAAACTATGATGCACAGATTAATGAGATGAGAAGTCATTTTTATTAAAATAATATTTTATTTGTATATTTTACGATAAGGTATACGCGATATATGCATCGTTCTTTTTATTTAACAACAATGTTATGTGCGACTACTCTTACTACGGGTTGTGAGCCAACGATTAATTCAAACTCACAGTCTGGCGTGTTTTATATTAGTAACAATAAAACAACACCGTTAGTCTTTCAAATTGATAATAACTCTTTTTGGCTTAATACCGGTGAAGTGAAAGAAATAAAATTAGAGAATGGGAAGCATGTATTAGTTGATGCTGATGGAGAGAAGAAAACCTTTATGATTTATCCCGGTAATCATGGCGGGATAATTAATCCATCTAGGGAAATCTACTATAGTTTTACTTCTATTTTTTCTCCTAAAGAAGACAGTGAGCATTTGTACTTAACAATGCGTTCCGTTTGGATTGATGGCCAGCTTGTACATGGTGCTATTAATAGCTCTGATGCTATGTTTATTGATAATAATGTTTTCCGCTGTGAAATCCCATTAAATGAACCTATCCCAACTTATTTACCTGATTGGAGTAATAAGGGCGTGGTAAATGTATTAACTAAGTGTTTTTCCCAATCTGAATTTCAAGATTTTATATCAAGAAAGCCATATGGTATTCATGTTTATTCAGGACGTAATTTATTAGAAGCTCATAAAGAAAAAGATAAATACAATTGGATAAATGATGAAAATACGCGAACAGATGATTTTATTCCGACATTGAGTCATATTGAGTTTAATAATGGTGAAATGCTGAAAGAAGCTAAAAGTATTTATAAAGTAACCAATTCCTATTTAGCTTCACGTGATCCGAATGAAAAGCAAAATTACTATAATGAATATCATTTCCATATAATGGCAATGGCTGTAGTTTATAGCCAGCAAATACAGAATGATATATTCGATGATAAAGACGCTTACTTTAAACTGATAAATGAAACAGGGCGTATATTTGGTGCTGGTATATTAAGCGAGCCCGCTTTAATATAAATAATTATTCATTTTTATATAATTGAAAAGGTGATAAGGGATTATTACCAATCTATGCCTTTTTGTGCTTTTATTCCGCTATCAAAAGCATGTTTAATAGGACGCATTTCTGTCACAGTATCTGCTAACTCGATTAATTTTCTATGGCAGCCTCTTCCAGTGATAATGACATTTTGATGAGAAGGGCGAGAGCTAATAGCTGAAATAACCTCATCTAATGGCAAATAGTTAAAGCTAATCATATAGGTAATCTCATCGAGAATAACGAGGTCATATTCTGGATTATTAAGCAGTTTGAGTGCATATTGCCAAGTATTTAAACAAGCGGCTGTATCTGCACTTTTATCTTGCGTTTCCCAAGTGAATCCCGTTTCCATCACATAGAAAGGTACGCCAAATTGTTCCAGTAGGTTTCGTTCACCGTTTTCCCAAGTTCCTTTAATAAATTGCACAACACCGACCTTTTTTTGATGACCCACCGCACGGGTCGCTGTACCCATAGCTGCGGTTGTTTTTCCTTTACCATTACCAGTAAAAATCATCACAATACCTTGTTCTCGTTGAGCTTGCTCAATTCGGGTATCTACTTTTTCTTTTAAACGTTGTTGACGTTTTTGGTGTTGTGCATCATTCATTGGACTACCTCGAACTTAGATTATGTTATTCAGCAGGACCTGCTTTGCGACCAGGTTGTGCATCTAAAGATTGTCCTTTCACATCAATGCTGTCATCACTCATCAAATAGAGATATAACGGCATCAAATCTTTAGGTGTTTTTAGTTTTTGTGAATTTTCATCAGGGAATGCACTCGCTCTCATTGCTGTACGAGTACCACCAGGATTGATGCAGTTAATACGTAAAGTACTTTCGTTATATTCTTCATTCAGTACCTGCATAAAGCCTTCTGTTGCGAATTTAGATACAGAGTAAGCTCCCCAACCATAACGACCTTGGCGACCCACACTGGATGTCGTGAGGATAAGACTCGCATGAGGCGCTTTAAGCATCAATGGCAACAGAGCTTTTGTGAGCATAAATGTCGCATTAACGTTGACTTGCATAACGTCATGCCAAAGGTTGCTTGGTTGATTAATGATAGGCTCAACAACACCTAATAAGCCGGCATTTTGTAGTACGCCATCAAGATGAGGGAAGCGTTTAACGAGAGTATCCGCAAATTGCTGAAAATCGTTCTCTGTCGCTGTAAGTAGATCAAGTGGATATAACATAGGTTGTTGACCACCTGAAGTGATGATCTCTTCTTGAACATCCTCAAGTTTTGATAGAGTACGGCCTAATAAGATAAGTGTTGCGCCGTATTGCGCATAAGTTAGTGCGGCTTCTTTTCCTATGCCATCACCGGCACCCGTTACTAGAATAATTTTATCTTTTAGCACGCTATGATCGGGTTGATATTGCAACATATTGATATCCTGTCTAGTAAAAAGTAAATAAAGTGTAACGTCTTATTTGTCTAGCGACCAGTTTAGTCTGACTTTTTGTTTACAATTTATGGCTGTTTTCTTTATGGTATTAAACATAATCACGCCTTTGTTGCTGGCGCTAAAGCAGAATTTCGTTAAACTAGGCGTATTGGTTTGAGTCAGTGTTATTAACCTTAAAAAGAGGTCTTTGTGGAGTATATTTTGCAATATGGGCTGTTTTTAGCAGAAATTGTCACTGTTGTTGTGGCGATTATCGCTATCGTGTTGTTTTTCGTCGTGATTGGAAATAAAAAGCAAAATCGTAAAGGAACATTAAAAGTTACTGATCTTGCTGAAGCCTATGAAGAAAAACAGCGCGTTATGCAACAAGCGAAAATGGACGATGCTGAATTAAAAGTCTGGTATAAAGCGTTTAAGAAACAGCAGAAAAAAGAGAATAAACAGAGTAAAAACAATGCAAAAGAAGGTAAAAAAGGCGTTGTGAAACCTTGTTTATATGTGCTTGATTTTAACGGTAGTATGGATGCCCACGAAGTGGGGGCATTACGTGAAGAAATCAGTGCCATTCTTTCTGTTGCACAATCGGGTGATGAAGTATTACTGCGTTTAGAAAGTCCGGGTGGCATGGTTCATGGTTATGGATTAGCAGCAGCTCAGTTAACACGTTTAAAAGAAAAGGGCATTAAACTGACTGCGGTTGTCGATAAAGTGGCTGCCAGCGGAGGATATATGATGGCATGTGTAGCAGATAAAATTGTTGCTGCACCATTTGCGATTATTGGCTCGATTGGTGTTGTGGCTCAAATCCCTAATATTCACCGTTTACTCAAGAAAAATGATATTGATGTTGAGTTACATACTGCTGGCGAATATAAACGCACATTGACCTTATTAGGCGAAAATACCGAAGAAGGACGTGAGAAATTTAAGCAAGATTTAAATGAAACACATCTGTTATTTAAATCATTTGTGCATAAATATCGCCCTCAACTTGATATTGATAGTGTTGCAACTGGTGAGTATTGGTACGGCTCAGAAGCACTAAACAGAAGCTTAATTGATGAAGTTGGTGTGAGTGATGATTGGTTAATCAATCATATTAATGACTTTGAAGTCCTCTCAGTCCAATATGTTACCAAGAAGAAAATGGTTGAACGTGTTACAGGCGGTGCAATGGAAAGCATTGATAAACTAATGATGCGTTGGGTACAGAGAAGTAAAAAACCGCTACTATAATCCAATAAGTACGCCATAAATGATATCAGCAATAGGATTATTGCTGATATCATCTTTCCTGACCTATCACTATTCCCAACTCTTTCCAATAAATATTCTAATCTTTTATTTTAAAAGCTTTTATTTCGATAAGAAAAAAAAAGCCAGTGAAAAATTCACTGGCAATCAAAGAAATAATTGATATTGCTTATAACAACAACAGGGTAAATATTTCCTCTTTCTAGGAGACTTCAATATAGCCGTAAATAGAAAATAAAAATAATTGATATTACTGATTGTATTGATAGGTAAGTGTAATTGTGAGTTGAGATGTGATAGAAAATACGCATTACGTTCAAGTTGAATTTTTATTCTTTATTTTTGTTTAATTATGCCAGTTATTGGCATCTGAATGAATGCAATAACTGGCAAGTAAAGTCTCTTTTTTGTTATCGATTAAAGAGTAAATCAATTTACTTTAGTGATTAAACAAAAATAATCACGAATATGATTTATTCTAAATGGTATTTGTCAGATAACACATGAGCTAAATGCTTAAACATATTGAATGCCGCTGTGCTTTTTGCAGTAGGTAAGCCTTGTTCATCTAAAAAAAATTCGCCTTTAAATACGAGGACATTACCTTTCTGTTCAACCGAATCAGCACGCATACCATGTATATAATCTTCATGTTCACATATGATTTTATTCGCTTTTTCAAGTAGCATCTCTGTTGTAATCGGTGTAGTTTGTGTTGACATAATATGTGCTCCTTAGAAAAATAATTTGTTGCGCCTCACTTTTTATCAGGTAGAGTGTGGCATTTTTAAAAGCTTAGCTACTCTATATGTAGCAAACAATGATTTGCCTGTACCCGATCAAAGCGATGAGGTGATTAAAATACCTCAAAAAAAGTCACGAGTTTTGAGCTCGAACAAAAGCTTTGAATAAAAACAGGTTGATATATTGCAAAACTAACGCAATATAAAAAAGAGATTTTAAACATTTTTTTAGTTGAGGGTATTAAACGATACCGTCATAACAAAGTTTAATTAGGTAAAGGTAATTATGGGTAAAGCTCTTGTTATCGTGGAGTCCCCGGCTAAAGCCAAAACGATCAATAAATATCTTGGCAATGACTACGTAGTTAAATCTAGCGTGGGTCACATTCGTGATTTGCCAAAGAGTGGTTCTGGCAGCCAGAAGAGCGAAAACTCATCCGCCACGAAAGGCGTGAAAAAAGTTAAAAAGGATGAGAAATCAGCCTTAGTCAGCCGTATGGGAGTTGATCCCTATAATGGATGGAATGCGAATTATCAAATTCTACCCGGCAAAGAAAAAGTCGTGGCTGAACTAAAAGCATTGGCTGAGAAAGCTGATCATGTCTATCTCGCAACGGACCTTGACCGCGAAGGAGAAGCTATCGCGTGGCATTTACGCGAAGTTATCGGCGGTGATGATGAACGGTTTAGTCGAGTGGTTTTTAACGAAATCACTAAAAATGCCATTACACAAGCTTTCCAAACTCCGGGTGAGTTAAATATAGATCGCGTTAACGCGCAACAAGCACGTCGCTTTATGGATCGTGTTGTGGGCTATATGGTTTCGCCTTTACTTTGGAAAAAAGTTGCTCGCGGATTATCTGCGGGTCGAGTGCAATCAGTTGCTGTGCGTCTTTTAGTTGAACGTGAGCGTGAAATTAAAGCCTTTGTTCCTGAAGAATATTGGCAATTACACGCATCGCTGTTAACGCCTGATGAACAGCCATTGCGTATGGAAGTCACGCATTATAATGACAAAGCCTTCAACCCTGTTTCATCTGATGAGACTCAGGTTGCGGTTAAAGCATTACAGAATGCGACCTTCACGGTAAAAGATCGTGAAGATAGACCAACATCCAGCAAGCCAAGCGCACCGCTTATCACATCAACCTTACAGCAAGCGGCAAGTACGCGTTTAAGCTTTGGTGTGAAAAAGACAATGATGCTAGCTCAACGCCTTTATGAAGCAGGTTATATAACCTATATGCGTACTGACTCGACTAACTTAAGTCAGGATGCAATTCAAATGGCGCGTGATTATATCAATGAGAATTTTGGTGCTAAGTATTTGCCGAAAGAGCCAAACGTTTATTCGAGCAAAGAAAACTCTCAAGAAGCGCACGAAGCTATCCGTCCTTCTGACATCAACGTTATCGCAGAATCTTTAAAAGATATGGATAACGATGCCAAACGTTTATATCAACTGATTTGGAATCAATTTGTTGCTTGTCAAATGACACCAGCAAAATACGATTCGACCACATTAACAGTCGAATCAGGTGATTATAAACTACGTGCTAAAGGTCGTACTTTACGTTTTGCAGGTTGGACGAAAGTCATGCCAGCGATGCGTAATAAAGATGAAGATAAAACCTTACCAGCCGTTGATGTAGGGGCAAAACTGGCTTTAGCTGAGTTAGAACCCACTCAACACTTTACTAAGCCACCAGCACGTTTTAGCGAAGCGACTTTAGTTAAAGAATTAGAAAAACGCGGTATCGGTCGTCCTTCAACATATGCATCTATCATCTCCACTATTCAAGATCGTGGTTATGTGAAAGTTGAAAACCGTCGTTTTTATGCAGAAAAAATGGGTGAAATTGTAACTGATCGCTTAGAAGAGAATTTTAGCGATTTAATGAATTACGATTTTACTGCGCAAATGGAAGATCACCTCGACCATGTTGCTAATAATGAAGAAAATTGGAAAGCGGTATTAGATGCATTCTTCACCGATTTTAGTCAGCAATTAGATGTTGCTGAAAAAGATCCTGAAGAGGGCGGAATGCGACCAAATCCAATGGTTATTACGTCAATTGAGTGTCCAACTTGTTCTCGACATATGGGAATTAGAACGGCGACAACAGGCGTATTCTTAGGATGTTCAGGCTATGCATTACCGCCTAAAGAGCGTTGTAAGCAAACCATTAACCTTATCCCTGAAGATGAATTATTAAATATTCTTGAAGGGGAAGATGCAGAAACTAACGCATTACGTGCTCGTCGTCGTTGCCCGAAATGTGGTACTGCAATGGACAGTTACCTGATTGATACTCATCGCAAATTACATGTTTGTGGTAATAACCCTGCATGTGATGGTTATGAAGTTGAAGAAGGTGAATTCCGCTTAAAAGGTTATGAAGGTCCAGTTATTGAGTGCGATAAATGTGGATCTGAAATGCACCTGAAAATGGGGCGTTTTGGTAAATACATGGGTTGTACAAATGATGATTGTAAAAACACCCGTAAGATCTTAAAAAGCGGTGAAATTGCACCACCGAAGGAAGATCCCGTTCCACTTCCTGAATTGCTATGTGAAAAATCAGACGCTTACTTTGTCTTACGAGACGGTGCTGCGGGTGTCTTCTTGGCTGCAAACACGTTCCCTAAATCAAGAGAAACGCGGGCACCAAAAGTAGAAGAGCTAGTTCGCTTTAAAGACCGTTTAGCAGAGAAAATGCGCTATTTAGCAGAAGCTCCGGTGGCTGATCCTGAAGGAAACCCAACGATTGTGCGTTTTAGTCGTAAAACAAAACAGCAATATGTTTCTTCAGAGAAAGACGGTAAGGCAACAGGTTGGTCTGCGTTTTATGTCGATGGAAAGTGGGTTGAAAAAACCAAATAACATTGGCATTGCGTGATACATAAAAAAGCGACTAATGAGAGTTAGTCGCTTTTTTGTATTAAGAAGGTATGCTAATTAAATACACTGAAACAGTATTAATGGTTAATTTCTATTTGTCTGATATTTTACCTTGCTAATAATAAGACGGAGATACTATGAAACTGATGCCTTTGTTACTATCTGGCTTACTCTTTACTTCTGTGGCAAGTGCTGCAACGTTAGATGTCACGTTAAAAGAAGCTTTACCGACAGGTGATGGCAACGATATTGGTGTTGTCACTATCACTGAAACTGATTATGGGCTGTTATTTACGCCAAAACTCACTGGATTAACTCCGGGTATTCATGGTTTTCATATTCATGCTAATGGTTCTTGTGAGCCGGATATGAAAGATGGCAAACCTGTACCTGCTTTAAAAGCAGGTGGTCATTTAGATCCTGAAAAAGTTGGTGTTCACTTGGGGCCTTATAATAAAGATGGGCATTTAGGTGATTTACCAGGATTAGTTGTCAATGATAAAGGTGTTGCTGATTACGCAGTATTAGCGCCAAAACTCACTAAGCTTGAGCAAGTGAAAGACAAAGCAATTATGGTGCATGTGGGTGGCGACAACTATTCTGATGATCCTGCTGCTCTTGGCGGTGGTGGTGCAAGAATGGCATGTGGTGTGATTAAATAATTTAGTGCCAATATTATGAAATAAAAGCTGACAAATAACGTCGGCTTTTTTTATGCTTGTTTATAGCTTATAACTATTCGATATAACAAAATCTAAATAACGCTATTAATTACGTTAGACCGAAATGAAATAAGTGATATAGTGGTTATATATTACATCTTTATTATTCTTTTTAGTTATATGAATATAAATAGAATAACGGAATAATAAGTCTTTTGTTGAAGGGATAGCCTCTCCATGAAATTACAACAGTTGCGTTATATCGTTGAAGTGGTGAATAACGATTTAAATGTTTCAACCACGGCAGAGCGTTTGTATACATCTCAACCGGGAATAAGTAAACAAATTCGCATGTTAGAAGATGAGCTAGGTATACAAATATTTTCTCGCAGTGGTAAGCATCTAACGCATGTGACACCTGCGGGTGAAGAAATTGTAAGGCTGTCTAGAGAAATCTTATCAAAAACAGAAGCTATTCGATCTGCTGCCGGTGAACACACTTATCCAGATAGAGGCTCATTATCGATTGCAACAACTCATACGCAAGCTCGTTATGTATTACCCCCAGTAATAAAAGGTTTTATTGAGCGCTATCCTGATGTTTCACTGCATATGAACCAAGGATCGCCAACACAAATTGCTGAAGATGTATGCAGAGGTAAAAGTGATTTTGCTATCGCGACAGAATCACTGCATCTCTATAACGATTTAGTGATGTTACCTTGCTATCGTTGGAACCGTATTGTAGTGGTTTCAAAAGATCATCCACTGGCACAAAAACGAGAAGTAACGTTAAAAGAGCTTGCGGGCTACGATATCGTCACCTATACCCAAGGTTTTACTGGGCGTTCTGATCTTGATGATGCTTTCGGTAAAGTAGGGCTAAAACCTAAAATTGTTTTCACTGCAACCGATGCGGATGTCATTAAAACTTATGTGAGGCTGCATTTAGGTATTGGTGTGATTGCCAGTATGGCATTTGATCCTGTACTTGATAGCGATTTAGTCGCGATTGATATGCGTGATAAATTTAGTTATAGCACCACTAAAATTGCATTCCGTCGTAGTGGTTTCTTACGTGGTTATATGTATGATTTTATGTGGCGTTTTGCTCCTCATCTTACACGTAATTTGATTGAACAAGCGGTTGCATTGCGAACTAACGAAGAAATTGAAGAGTTATTTAAAGATATCGAATTACCTTTAGTGTAATACTGAAAGGCGGGTGATCCCCGCCTTCAAGCGTGTTCATAAACCTAATTTCTGCTATTACTCATTTCAAATAAAAATCTCCACTAAAAAAAGCATCTGATTTGGCAATACTTAACTGACGATACTTATTTAAAAAATCATAAAATTGCTGATTAATTAGCGGATCATCAAGTGCGCTAGCATCAAATACAGAGGTAATAGTGGTGTACTCTAAAGAGAGGGTAAATTTACGACCTATACAACTAGCGAGTAGCATTTTCGCTGATTGATAAGAAAAACGTAGACTCAAAATTTTCAGCTTTGGAACAAAAATAAGATGATTATTATGATTGAGTATCTCCGTGATCCCCGCAATAGTTATCGTTTGATAGCTATCTAATGATTTTCGTAAACCGACTTCTATTTTTTGTCCTTGGGTACGTAAAAAATCAATAAATTCTCCAAGTGCGGGGGATGTGGCATTGATTGCAGCGCCTAGTAATAACTGAATAAATGCTTGAGCAACGGAAAAATCAAAGGTTTGCTTATGAAGCTTTTTTGTTTCGATTTTATTGTGCCCTAGAAGGGGTAAATGGTTGAGGGTATCTAACCAATGTTCGGGGCGATAATAGGCTTCATTATCCTCTTTTTTTAATGCAGCAAGATGGTTTGCCATAATAGAAATAAGTCCAATTTGAATATTTTTAAGTTGTGACATTCTTTCTATTTCGGAAGGCTCAAAAGGTTTTGGTGATGCGATGATAAATTGTACTAAACCTTCGGCATCTTTTATATTTTGAGAATGTAATGCATTCATCGATAAGGTTTGCGGAAAAGGCGGTGTAACAGGCTCCGCAAAATAGCGATCAGCATTCATAATATTTTTTAGTAAATCAGATTGTTTGTTATTCATAAATATTATCCTTACACAGTTATACCTCTCCCATTAAAGTCTAATTAAGTGAAAATTCAGAGACTAAAATTTATTAACATCATGACAACCATAACATTGTGTTAACAAATTGTGTGGTCTTTAAGCGAAATTCAACGTTATATGATATGTTTAATAAATAACCTTACCTATTTTGATAGTTTAAACATGCTGTCAGTATAAAAATAAGAAGGAGAAGCTATGTCGTTACGTTTGAAAAAAGAGAGCCATTCCACGCTCTTAGTCGGATCTCAAGAATATGAGTACTACCGTCTTTCAGAAATTGCCCGCCAATTAGGCGATATTACCCGTCTTCCTAAGTCCCTGAAGGTGTTACTAGAAAACTTAGTGCGTTATCTCGACAATGAAACTGTTGTTGAAGAGGATATTAAGGCGTTAGTTGAGTGGCAAAAAACAGCACATGCATCACGTGAAATTGCTTATCGACCTGCAAGGGTGCTTATGCAAGATTTTACCGGTGTGCCTGCGGTCGTTGATTTAGCCGCTATGCGTGAAGCAGTGAAATCTTTGGGTGGGAAGGTGGATAAAGTCAATCCACTATCACCTGTTGATTTAGTTATTGACCACTCTGTTATGGTTGATGAATATGCCAGTAAAAATGCGTTTGCTGAAAACGTGGAAATTGAAATGGAGCGTAACTATGAACGCTACCTTTTCTTACGCTGGGGGCAGCAATCCTTTGAACGCTTTCGTGTCGTGCCGCCGGGTACCGGAATTTGCCATCAGGTAAACCTTGAGTACTTAGGCAAAGCTATTTGGTCTGAAGTGCAAAATGGGCGTCATGTGGCTTATCCTGACACTTTAGTTGGCACAGATTCTCATACCACAATGATTAACGGTCTTGGTGTTCTAGGTTGGGGTGTAGGAGGCATTGAAGCAGAAGCCGCAATGTTAGGTCAACCTATCTCCATGTTAATTCCTGATGTTGTTGGCTTTAAACTGACAGGAAAATTACGCGAAGGGATCACCGCAACTGATCTAGTTTTAACCGTCACACAGATGTTACGCGCTCACGGTGTGGTGGGTAAATTTGTAGAATTCTACGGAGATGGTTTAGCGTCATTACCTTTAGCTGATCGTGCAACAATAGCCAATATGTCACCAGAGTATGGTGCGACCTGTGGATTCTTCCCAATAGATGATATCACTCTTGATTATTTGCGTTTAACAGGACGTGAAGAGCAGGAAATAGCACTAGTTGAAGCTTACAGCAAAGAGCAAGGTTTATGGCGACATACAGGTGATGAGCCTATCTTTACGTCAACTTTATCGTTAGATATGGGAACCGTTGAAGCAAGCCTCGCTGGGCCTAAACGTCCTCAAGATAGAGTTAATCTACCGAGTGTACCAAAAGCATTTAAAGCAGCAGTAGAGCTTGAAACTAATAAGAAACCACTGTCACACTTCCCTCAAGTAAAAATTGATGATTATCCTGCGTTTGAATTAACTGATGGTGCTGTCGTTATTGCGGCGATCACATCATGTACCAACACATCAAACCCTAATGTTTTAATGGCAGCCGGATTATTGGCTAAAAATGCGGTAGAAAAAGGATTACAACGTAAACCTTGGGTTAAGTCTTCTTTGGCTCCGGGCTCTAAAGTGGTCACAGATTATCTTAATCTAGCAGGATTAACCCCTTATCTTGATGAGTTAGGGTTTAATCTTGTGGGATATGGTTGCACAACATGTATTGGTAACTCTGGGCCTTTATTAGCACCGATTGAAAGTGCAATTAAGGATAATGACTTAACTATTGCGGCTGTGTTATCCGGTAACCGTAACTTTGAAGGTCGAATACACCCCTTAGTGAAAACCAACTGGTTAGCATCACCGCCTTTAGTGGTTGCTTATGCTTTATCAGGCAATATGAATATCGATCTCACTAAAGAGCCATTAGGTAAAGATAAACAGGGCAATCCCGTCTATTTAAAAGATATTTGGCCTGATAGTAAAGCGATTGCTGATGCTGTTGAGAAAGTTAAAACAGAAATGTTCCATAAAGAGTACTCCGCTGTGTTTGAAGGTGATGCGACATGGAAATCACTGAAAACACAAGATACACCTGTCTATGATTGGCAACCAGATTCTACCTATATTCGACATCCGCCTTTCTTTGAAGGAATGTCAAAAACGCCTGCTCCAATTAAAGATATTCATCAAGCCAGCATTTTGGCTATTTTAGGTGATTCAGTGACAACTGATCATATCTCGCCTGCGGGTAATATTAAGGCGGATAGTCCAGCGGGGCGTTATTTGCGTGAGCACGGTGTTGAGCCGAAAGATTTTAACTCTTATGGCTCAAGACGCGGTAATCATGAAGTTATGATGCGAGGCACATTTGCCAATATTCGTATTCGTAACGAAATGGTGCAGGGAGTAGAAGGTGGTTTTACCAAGCATATTCCAACGGGAGAAACACTGGCTATTTACGATGCCTCAATGCGTTACCAACAAGAAAATACGCCATTGGCGATTATTGCTGGTAGTGAATATGGTTCAGGCTCTAGCCGAGATTGGGCGGCAAAAGGAACACGTTTATTAGGTGTGCGAGTCGTTATTGCAGGCTCTTTTGAGCGTATTCACCGTTCTAATTTGATTGGTATGGGGGTTTTACCTTTAGAGTTTCCTAAAGGAGTAACTCGTCAAACATTAGGCTTAAAAGGTGATGAGAAAATTGAGATCACAGGGCTTAATGCATTAACACCGAGCCAAGATGTCGCAGTTAATATTACTTTCGCAGATAATCACACTGAAACTATTATGGCGCGTTGTCGTATTGATACTCAAACTGAATTAGCCTATTTTCAACACGGTGGCATATTGCATTATGTTATTCGTAATATGCTTTAATTAGGTTTAGCTGTAATCAAACGCCTCATTATAAAAATGGGGCGTTTTTGTTTTTATGGAATATTATTTATCAGGTTGAATGAATTTATTTTTATAATTCAATGTGAAAATAATTTAATATTTCTATTATTTAATTTATAGCTAATTGAAAATAAATTTTAAATAAAATGACTTTGCTTTTATTTTATTGTTATTATTTATTTTGAACTTAACTTTAAATATAGAATAATTAGAAATGGAATATTTAACTATGTTTAATCATATATATGGAATTGTCGGTATTTGTGGTACTTTAGTTGCATTAATAACAAGCTTTATGCAAGACAAAGAGCTTGCTCAATGGATTTTTGTTTGTTCTGGATGGTTGGCTGCATTGTTTGTTGGATATTTTAATTATATTTTTTTTAAAAGGTTAAGCTTACAACTCACTAATCTTATTGAAAAAAATAATACAATATCAAATGAATTAACTAATGTTGAGTATCAAAGGAAAAATATAGAAAGTATTGCTACATATTTAGCATCACAAAATAATCCTATGCGAACCACAGCAATACCTCGAGATAATTAATAATAAATTTAGGAGTCAATCTTGTCTAAAATACAATTCGAAAACTACAATTATTACCCTACACTAAGAACAAGAGGAGCCGAAATATTAGGTTTGGAAAAGTTAAGTGATGAAAATAAGAAGAAAATATTACCAATAATAACATTAGGGAAATGGCCTCGTTCTGATGATATTAAAACATCAATGAATAAAACAATAGAATCAGTTAATGGTAATCAATTTATTGTTGATGTAACACAAGAAGTAAAACATCATTGTGAATCAAGTCTAGATTTATTATCTCATCAGCAAAACTTTAAGAAATGGATAGATTTTTGTTCTCAATATGAAAAAATCATTCCAACAGTTCAAATAACCGAGTTAGCCAAACTTCGTGATATTGTAATGCAAGCAAAGATCCTAGAATCACAATATGGTTATATCGCTTTTAGGATCAAGAATATACATATGGATGTTAACCGTGTGATTAGTTCGCTTGTCGCATTAGATAAGCCTCAAAATGCAATAATATTTATTGATTTAGGCTATATCAGAGAAAGTTTTCCTGCGGCTGTTATAGCGACTATCAATGCGATTAATCAAATTAGAACTGAAATACCTGAGGCGATTATTAGTATTTTGACAACTAGTTTTCCAAGTTCAGTTATACGTTTTTGTCATGAAAATAAGCAAAGTGGTTTTATAGATGTAATGGAACGCGACTTTCATCAATCCATTGGAGGACAGTCTGTTGCTATTTATGGTGATCATGGCTCGATTCATTCTGTTGTTTATGATGATGTAATGGGGCGCTATATTCCTCGTATAGATATCGCTTTAGATGATGCTTGGTATTTTGAAAGAAGACCTGATGCTAAAGATGCGAATGGCTATATAGATGCTGCAAAATCTATATTAAAAGAGTACCCTTCGTATGAAAGTGATCCATCTTGGGGTGCTGAAATGATACGAAATGCTGCAAGTGGTAATGTAACTGGAATGGGAAGTCCTGCTAAATGGATTGCGGTAAGAGTAAATCTACATTTATCTAAACAGATAGAGCGTTGTGAAATGGATAATTATGATGCTTATGATCTTGATATAATTTAAAGAAAGGAGGACTAGTCCTCCTTTATAACATATCTTTTTATTACCTTAGATGGAATATCTTTTTTCGAACAGCCAAATTTTTCTGATATTTTTTTTGTATCTATAAAATGAAAATCAATGGTTGGTTCCGTATCAACTTGCTTTAAAGCGAGTTTGTTTTTTTTAGGTTGATTTTGTTTTTTTCTACTTAATAAATCTAAATGTTTTGTTGTTATTTTTTTGTCTTTATTGAGTAAAGCTAAATATTTATTTGATGTTGATAAATAACGTTTTTTTACGGAATTGATAGCATGACTTCTAATAATATTAAGTGGAAGTGTTTCAATAATAATTTCTAATTGTTGACGAGAACATGCTGGTGGAATAGCAATATCGTGTTCTTTTAATAAATTTTTTATTTCTTCTTTTAATAAGAAATCACAATAGACTAATTTATCTTGAATTATTCGTTGGTTACCTTTTTGAATAATTTTAAAATCAATATGTTGTTCAGTAGATATAAACTCTATGATTTCAATATCAGAGTTTTCCATTTCTTGGATTTCTATTGTGAAACGAGGTGAACATACCACCGTGACTTTTTCAAAGCGGGAAGAAAAAGTTGATAACTGTCCTTCAAGTCTTTTTAATGAGTCAAAGTCACTCTTTATTTCAAAGGCATGTAAATTTCCATTGGCGACGGCTAAATCAGCGCGTCTTGTCCAGTTAGCAACAACCATCTCATTGATAATGGTTGCATCGTTTAGGTGCCCATTTATATATAACCAATTAATGAGGGCTATCTTAACTTCTTGTTCTCTCAATGGAATAGACATTTGAAACTCATAAAAACGTAAATTTTAAGTATTATAACAATTTAAGATAAAGGTGTAACTTATTATTTTATAAATGTATTTTCTACAAAAAATTATTTTTTAATTAATAATAGTAAGTTAAGTATTAAAAAAGAGAGGTTATTAAAAACACCCCTCTTTAAAAATTAGAACTTCTATCACCAGCCCTGAATTGCACCACCATTAAAAATGGTTTCGGCGGCTGTTGCAACTTCTGGTGATTGGTAAGCCTTAATAAAATCCTGCACATTATCAGCGTTTTTGTTATCTTCTCTTGTCACAATAATATTGGTGTAAGGAGAGTTTTTATCTTCAATAAAAATACTGTCCTTGGTAGGAGATAAATTAATTTGCTGGATATAAGTTGTACTGATAATAGCGACAGTCACTTTAGGATCGTTTAAAACCCGTGGTAATTGTGCGCCTTCTAGCTCCATAATTTTAAGCTTAAGTGGATTATCAATAATGTCGATAGCTGTAGGCAATAAACCACTGTTTGGTTTTAACGTAATCAGCTTTTCTTTATCTAATAACAGTAATGCTCGACCTAAATTGGTGGGATCGTTAGGAACTGCGATGGTATCGCCTAATTTTAACTCCGAAGGATGCTTAATTTTTGTTGAATAGCCCGCCATAGGAAAAACAAAGGTATTACCAACAGCCACTAAATTGTAACCACGAGATTGATTATCTTGGGCGAGAAAAGGGCGATGTTGAAAAACATTGGCATCAAGTTCTTTATTTGCAGTGGGATCGTTAGGTAATAAAGAACCACTGAAACTTACCAATTCAACCTCTAAGCCATATTTTTCTTTGGCGACTTTTTTGGCAACTTCAGCCACATCTTGTTCAGCACCATTAATCACACCAACCTTGATTGAATAGCTGTTTTTATCGCTATTATCACAGCCAGTTAATAACGTTCCTGCTAATAATAGCGCGCTGAAAATCCTACCAGAAAAATGTAATGGCATAATGCATTCCTATCAAAATTTATTTATTAATAAATAACTTAGAATCAGATGGATAGTCAATGAAATCGCATATGACAAATTTTCACATGATATAATTGAATGATGAAAGAGCGATAAAAAAGAACAAGATATAAACAAAGAAAATAGATAAAGAATGAATTTACAAGGTAATAGAGTAAAAACCATAAATAAAAAATCCGAGCAACTTAGGCTCGGATTTGAAAATAATTAATGCTGTGCTGTTACTTATTATTGCGCTTTCTTAAATAAAAGATGGCCCATTTTATCGGCTTTAGTATCAAGATAATGCGCATTGCTTGGATTACGTCCGACGATCAATGGCACTCGCTCGAGAACATTAATGCCTGCGGCTTTCATGATTTCAATTTTTTTCGGATTATTGGTTAATAATCGAACTTCATGAACACCTAATAAGTTATACATATCAGCACAAAGGGTAAAATCACGTTCGTCTGCTTTAAAACCTAACTCGAGGTTCGCTTCAACGGTATCTAATCCTTTATCTTGTAATGCATAAGCGCGTATTTTATTTAGTAATCCAATATTGCGGCCTTCTTGGCGATGATAAAGTAATACGCCACGACCGGCTTTGCTGATTTGTGAAAGCGCAGCTTCAAGTTGGAAACCACAATCACAACGCAAACTAAATAAAGCATCACCCGTTAAGCATTCTGAATGAATACGAGATAATACGGGCTCTGAGCCTGAAATATCGCCATAGACAAGGGCGACATGATCTTTTCCTGTTGCGATTTCTTCAAAACCAACCATTAAAAACTCACCAAAAGGAGTTGGTAGTTTTGCTTCTGCGATACGTCTTAATTTCATTATTTTTGACTCATAATTTCAGGTGAAACTCTCGTTCAAGATTATACACTTTATAACGAGAACAAAGAGAAATAAAACACTGAAATATTTCCATGTCTGATAGGCAAGGAAATTGGGTAACACACACTTATAAATTCACACCACTACAAATTATCAGATTTTAAGCCTTATTGCATAATGATTTATTGCTAAACTATCATCGATTATACTAATTACCTTTAAGCATGAACGAAAGACAACATTCGTATTAAAGAAGAGGCAATATATTGAATAAGCAAATAACAAAGTTGATTCTATTGGGCTGTGTGTTGCTCTTAATCATACCGAGTGTTGTGTTGATATTGGGTTGGAAATGGCAACCTACCGACCACCCTTTAGGCGGTATAAGTACATTATGGATAGCAGATAGTGCAGCAAAACCTTGGGGCGCTGTGACGATTATTGTTTTGTTAGCATTGCTCTTTATGGTTTTAAAATTGAAGCGTAACCATTTTATTCAATTAGCAGTGATAATTATTGCTACATTATCTATTGGGCAATTAATTAAGGTCGCGGTTAAAAACACAGTAAAAGAGCCTCGTCCTTATGTTGTTTGGGTTAGTAAAAATCTGCACATTAGCTCTGAAGCTTTTTATCAAGTTTCAAGACCAGAGCGAGAACAATTACTTCAAAATGGATTAGCCAACTCACCAGTGATCCCTGAATGGCAACTTAAACATTGGAAAGCAGAAACGGGTTATGCTTTTCCATCGGGTCATAGCTTATTCTCTGCCACACTCGCATTATTTGTTTTTGTCCTTTTTATGTTGCGTCGTCATTATTTTTTAGCGTCATTCGGGTTATTATGGGGAATTGATGTCACGGTAGGGCGTATTGTATTAGGAATGCACTGGGCATCTGATGTGATTGTCGGTATTCTTATCAGCACAGTGCTGGTTTGGTGTGCATTTAAGGTGATTGAGCGACGTTTATTGCTCAAATCCTGACGATAGCCCTTATTTTTGAGATACAGAATGTCTTTTTCGATATTTATGTGAAAAAATATACGAAAATCAGATGATTCTAAGAAATGACTTTCTTTGTGCGCAGTGAAAATGCTACCTTTATCTGTCTACTAAAGAAAAGAGAATAAAAAAGGAAATAATGTGAAAAAAGTCCTACTTTTTATTTTGGTTATTCTTGTTCTTGCCATCGTGGTGATAGCCATGACTTTAGGCACAAATAACGATCAGGTAGTCACATTTAATTACCTTATTGCTCAAGGTGAATATCGTATTTCTACCTTGTTAGCGGCTCTGTTTGGTGTGGGCTTTGTACTTGGCTGGATTGTAAGTGGTGTTTTTTATCTACGTGCACGCTTATCACTAGGTCGAGCAAAACGTAAGATTAAACGTCTTGAAAGCGCCCAAACAAAACAAGAAAACCAAGAAAGTCGCCCAACGGTTGCTTCTGCTACGAAATAAGGACGATAGCTGATGCTAGAATTGCTGTTTCTGTTATTACCTGTCGCTGCGGCTTACGGCTGGTATATGGGGCGTCGTGGCGCTCAACAGGACAAACAGCAGAACGCCGATCGCCTGTCACGTGAGTATGTGGCGGGTGTTAACTTCTTACTTTCTGATCAACAAGATAAAGCGGTTGATCTTTTCCTCGAAATGCTTAAAGAAGATAGCTCTGCTTTTGAAGCCCATCTTACTTTAGGTAATCTTTTCCGCTCTCGTGGCGAAGTCGAACGAGCTATTCGTATCCACCAATCGTTAATGGAGAGTGCTGCACTTTCTTTTGATCAACGCCTACTTGCTGTTCAACAGCTAGGTCGTGACTATGTGGCGGCAGGTGTTTACGATCGTGCTGAAAATATGTTTCAGCAACTTATTGATGAACAAGAATTTCGCCAAAGTGCGCTACAATCTTTGCTTGCTATTTACCAGTTAACCAGTGATTGGGGAAAAGCCATAGAAACGGCTGAAAAATTGGTGAAATTAGGTCAGCATGAATTAAAAGAACAAATTTCACATTTTTATTGTGAATTAGCTCTCCAAGAAATGAGCAGTGATAACCTTGATAGTGCGCTGAATTTGTTACAAAAAGCAGGGCAAATGGACCCTCTCTGTGCCCGTGTTTCAATTATGTATGGTCGTATTTATATTGCTCGTGATGATAAACAAAAAGCCATTGATGTTTTAATGAAAGTGATTGAGCAAGATAAAGAGATGGTCAGTGAAACCTTACCTATGCTTTTTGAGTGTTTCCAATCTCAAGGTGATACTTCTCGTTGGGAAACTTATTTACGTCAATGTGTGGATAGTAATTGTGGTGCAATTGCTGAGCTTTACCTTGCTGACATTATTGAAACGAAAGAAGGTATTGAAGCGGCGCAGTTATACATTAATCGTCAATTAGAGCGTCATCCAACCATGCGTTTGTTCTATCGTTTAATGCGTTACCATTTAGCAGAAGCGGAAGAAGGACGTGCCAAAGAGAGCCTTATCTTATTGCGCTATATGGTTGGTGAACAAATTCGCACAAAACCAGATTATCGTTGCCATAAATGTGGTTTTACCTCTCATGCATTATATTGGCATTGTCCATCCTGTCGTTCATGGGATACCGTTAAACCTATTCGCGGTTTAGATGGTCAGTGACGATGTCACTTTTTTAATAGTCTCTTTATAAATAAAGGCCCTAAAATGTCATTTCATTGTGATAAAAAATCGCCCGAGCTTACCTGCGCGCCCGTTATTGTGGCACTAGACTATGAAGACCAAAAAAGTGCATTAGATTTTGCACAGCGTATCGATCCCTCATCTTGTCGTTTAAAAATTGGTAAAGAGATGTTTACCCGTTTTGGACCTCAATTTGTCACTCAGTTACAAAAAGAAGGGTTTGATATTTTCTTAGATTTGAAATTCCATGATATTCCCAATACTGTTGCAAGAGCTGTTGCCGCTGCCGCTGATTTAGGTGTATGGATGGTTAATGTACATGCAAGTGGCGGAAGTCGCATGATGCGTGCTGCCAAAGAGAGCCTTACAGCCTTTGGTAAAGATGCGCCACTTTTAACGGCAGTGACTGTACTTACCAGTATGGATCAATCCGATTTAATTGAATTGGGAATAACATTGACACCAGCAGAACAAGCTGAACGTTTAGCGTTACTGACAAAATCTTGTGGTCTTGATGGTGTTGTCTGCTCTGCACATGAAGCAACGCGTTTTAAACAAGTTTGTGGTGATGATTTCCTATTAGTCACTCCGGGTATTCGCCCGGCAGGAAGTGATGTTGGCGATCAGCGTCGCGTAATGACACCAGAGCAAGCCATTACCGCAGGTGTTGATTATATGGTGATTGGTCGTCCTATCACACGTAGTGATAATCCTCTAGAAACACTGCAACAAATTAATCGTTCTATACAAGGTATGTAATTTAACATGGATAATAACTCTCGCTTGGTTTATTCCACAGATGCGGGTCGCATTAAAGAAGAAGAACAAAAGCCTGTGCGTCCTGCCGGTGATGGTATTGTGCGTATTCAGCGCCAAACTAGTGGACGCAAAGGCAAAGGTGTTTGCGTTGTTTCAGGTATCGATCTGGATGATGCAGAGTTAGCCAAACTGGCGGCTGAATTGAAGAAAAAATGTGGTTGTGGTGGTAGTGTAAAAGACGGCTTAATTGAGATCCAAGGTGATAAACGTGATTTAATTAAATCGCTGTTAGAAGCCAAAGGAATGAAAGTTAAACTCGCTGGTGGCTGATTTATTTAGCTAGATAGCAACAAAATTAATCATAGTGCGCTGATTTTCCATTGAGATTAGCGCATTTTTTATTGTCACATTTTTTATTTTCACATAAGAGATGTCTTTTTAAAGGTATTTTATGAAAGCGTATTGGATGGTTGTTGCACTGTTATATTCTTCTGCGCTTTTTGCAGAAACTAAGGCAGAAAATAAGACTGAGAACATGGTTGTTCATGATAAATACTGCTCTTCGCCAGAGCAAACAATGGATGAGGTCTTTGAAAGTGGGGCACTAACCTATTGTGTTTATTCAGGTCTTTCAATTGCAGATGCTTATAAAAAATATGTCAGTGAACATGATGAAGATTATCTTGTAAAAACCATTAAGGTGAACAATAACATCCAAAAAGAGTATACGAAAGATGATGTTTCTGTTGATTATAAATGGGAAAGTCCAAAGAAATTGATGATAGAACAACAGTTTTCAGGTGGCTTTACGGAATTTTTATTAGAAGAAGATAAGAAAGGCACTAAAATCACGATCACGGGACATCCCGATTAATTGTTAGTAAAACAGCGAAGTTCATAAGTAAGATGATAGGTGACAATGTCACCTATTTTTTTGCATTTCATTCTATTCTTTCTCATCTATTTTTAGATATTTCACTGGTACTGAAAGTGTTAGCCAAACACCATTATCAGCCTGATAAAACTCAAAGCCTTCACTAAACATTTTTTCACTATCCACCGTTAAAACAATGGCTTTTCCATGACGATCACCGACATTCACGGCTGTTTTATGATCTTGTGAAAGATGAACATATTGACGACCATTAGGAATTAAACCTTGCTTAAAAATACTGTCGATAAAGCGAGTTGCTGTACCGTGAAAAAGTATTTTAGGGGGAGTAATTGCTTGGTAATCAATTGTGGTTTTAAGCGAGTGACCTTGAACTGCACGAATAAAAAGTCCGTCTTCTGAGATAGCAAAACGCTTTTTATCATTGGTTTCTACAACGTCTTTAATTAATTCAAGAGTTAGCACTGTTCCATTTTTCTGTGCTAATGGGATCAATTTTGATATTTCTCCCCATCCTTGGTCATCTAACGTTAAACCGATACTTTCAGGGGCGTGACGTAAGATATAACTTAAAAAACGACTAACTTGTACTTTGTCTTTCATTGATTTAATCCATTTATTAATTATTAAATTTATGATGCAAGAGAAAATACCTATGCAACATAAAAACATTTCCTTTCTTTTTAATGTTCATTTTTATCACTAGTTTGACTAGAAATTAAAGACATAAAAAAAGCTGATAGCTCAAAATGAACTATCAGCCTTATTGTATACCGATTTAAGTCCTATTAGATAGGACGAGCGACGATATTACGAGTTTCCAGTTTTACATCTTCAATACGAACAGGAATAACATCATTGAGTTTATACGCGGTTTCGCCTTTCACAATAACAGTGCCTGTCTCTTGGCTACATTGGATTTCGTCACGTACAGCATGTAAGAATGGTGCAGGAATAAAGGCAACAGCACCATTTTCAACTAGACGAACACGAACACCACCACGGGTAATATCGATAATTTCTGCATTAAATGGTGTTTCAGTACCAGCAAAAGGTTTTAAGAAACGTGCATATAACCAATCACCCACGTCACGTTCAGCCATACGGTTAGCACGGCGACGCTCAGCAATACGAATGCCATCTTCTTCTTGCGGTTTTTCAGCGCTTTCTTTGCTAATAATCGCTTTTAGCAAACGGTGATTTAAAATATCACTGTATTTACGAATTGGTGAAGTCCATGTCGCGTAAGCTTCTAACCCTAAGCCAAAGTGAGGACCTGGCTCGGCTTTGATTTCAGCAAAGTTCTGGAAGCGACGAATACGGCTATCAAGGAATTGATTTGGCTGGTTATCAAGTTCGCGACGTAATTGGCAGAAACCTTCAAGGGTTAACAAACTTTCAGATGTTGTTTCAATACCGTTATCTTTTAAAGTTTGTACAACTTGATCGATATAAAGTGGATCAAAGCCTGTATGAACGTTGTAAACGCCAAAACCTAAGTTTTTCGCCAGCACTTTTGCTGCACAGATATTGGCAGTGATCATCGCTTCTTCAACAATACGGTTTGCGATACGGCGTTTTTCTGCCACGATATCTAAAACATTACCGCCTTCATCAAGAATAAAACGATAATCAGGGCGTTCTTTAAAGACCAGAGCATGTTTTTCACGCCATTCATGACGTTTTTCACTCATCTCTTTTAATAACATTACTTGCTCATGAACCATTTCATTTTCAGGTTGCCATTGTGAGTTTTCACCTTCTAACCAATCTGAAATGTTGTCATAAACCAGCTTAGCTTTTGATTCTACCCATGCAGAGTAGAAGTGAATATCTTCAAGCAGAGCGCCATCTTCAGTGATGCTGACTTGGCAAACTAATGCAGGGCGTTTTTCATTAGGACGTAATGAACAGATGTTATCTGACAGCTCACGAGGCAACATTGGGATATTGAAGCCCGGTAGATAATTAGTCAGCGCGCGTTGTGCCGCAATTTTATCTAATTCACTATTTGGCAGAATATAAGCCGTTGGATCGGCGATTGCGATAAACAGCGTCAATTGACCGTTCTCTTCTTTACGAATAAAGAGCGCGTCATCCATATCTTCTGTTGATGCACTATCAATAGTGACAAAGGATAGAGAAGTCAGATCTTCACGAGGCAAAGTATCATGTAATGTCAGCGCTTCGTTACCCATTTCAGGCGCATCACGCTCAAGCTGATGACGCATTAAGGTCACCCACCAAGGCGCAAAGTGATCATCTTTATCAGTAATATAATCGGTTATTTCTGCCTGAAAACCTTTATCACCTTTATTAAGTGGGTGACGACGCATTACAGCAACAGCCCAATCTTGATCAACAAAGCTATGTGTTAAGCCTTGAGCAGGACGGCAAGGAATAGCGTCTTTTAAAAGAGGATGGTCTGGAATTATCCACAGACGGTTATCACCATCTTTTTTCTGAATACGCCCGACAAAACGTGTTAAGAAAGGTTCGACTAATTCTTCGGGTTCAACCGACTCTTTATCGCCGTTTGTATGAACGGCAGCAATAACTCGGTCGCCGTGCATCACTTTTTTCATTTGCGGAGGGGGGATAAAATAGCTTTTCTGACCATCAACTTCAAGGAAGCCAAAGCCTTTATCTGTTCCCTTTACAAGGCCTTCCACGCGCGGTGTCTGGGCATGGAGTTGCTGTTTTAGCTGTGCAAGCAGCGGATTGTCTTGAAACATATTTTTCCGGAAAGTCGGCAGTTTTAATAATAAAAAGTGGGCAATAGTTTTATTCGATTGTGTGTAGTGACGCAAGCAATATTGCATCATAAAAACAGACAAATCGGCAAAAAATTATTCAGGATCTGTTTTTTCTTTAAATTCACAAAGATCTTCAATAATACAAGAGCCACACCGTGGTTTTCGTGCAATACAGGTATAACGACCATGAAGAATAAGCCAATGGTGACAATCAACTTTAAATTCTGCCGGAACAACCTTTAATAGTTTCTGTTCAACTTCATTGACATTTTTACCTGGGGCGAAACCTGTGCGATTACTCACTCTAAAGATATGCGTATCGACAGCGATTGTTGGCCAGCCAAATGCGGTGTTTAACACGACATTTGCTGTTTTGCGACCGACGCCAGGTAAGGCTTCTAGGGCTTCTCTGTTTTCAGGAACTTCGCTGTTATGTTTATCGACTAAGATTTGACACGTCTTAATCACATTTTCAGCTTTAGTATTATATAGACCAATGGTTTTAATGTATTTCTTAAGACCATCGACACCTAAAGTTAGTATCGCCTGTGGCGTATTGGCAACAGGGTAAAGCTTAGCTGTTGCCTTATTAACACTCACATCAGTGGCTTGTGCAGAGAGTAATACGGAGATCAATAGTTCAAACGGAGAGTCAAATTTTAGCTCTGTCGTTGGTTGCGGATTGTCATCGCGCAACCGAGTTAGAATTTCAATACGTTTTGCTTGATTCATTATGCTCACAAATTAATTTTTAACGATATGACTACCACAGCCTTGTTCTTTTTCGTAAGTTTTAGTTGTCGAAGCGCTGCGCTTTTTCTGTCTTTCATCAATTAGGTATTTTGCTGCTAACATAAAGCCTAAGCCGATAAAAGCACCCGGTGGCAAAATAGCAAGTAAGAAGGGTGAGTCTAAATGTACTATCTCAACTCTTAATACTTGTGCCCATTCACCTAATAGTAAATCAGCCCCGTCAAATAATGTACCGTTACCTAATACTTCACGTATAGCACCTAAAACAAAGAGCGCCGCAGTTGCACCTAATCCCATCGCTAGACCATCAATAGCAGAAGGAAAAACTTCATTCTTAGCCGCAAAAGCTTCAGCACGACCAATAACAATACAGTTAGTGACGATCAATGGAATGAAGATCCCTAAAGATTGGTATAAGCCATAGGCGTATGCGTTGATCAGTAATTGCACAGCACTGACGACTGACGCAATTATCATAACATAAATTGGGATACGAATTTCAGAGGGAACCCAACGACGTAAGCTAGAAACGGCAACATTTGTGCAAAATAGGACTAATGTTGTCGCAATACCGAGACCCAAGGCATTTGTTGCGGTTGAGGAAACCGCAAGTAAAGGGCACAACCCAAGTAATTGCACTAAAGCCGAGTTGTTTTTCCATAACCCTTGAGAAAAGAGCTCTTTAATTGAGTTCATATTAATTTGCCTCACAGACAGAGAGTGTATCCAGTTTCTCTGGTAAAGATTGTATTAACCATGCAGTACGCTTTGATGAGTTGACGACAGCACGAGGGGTGATCGTCGCACCCGTAAATTGATCAAAATCTCCGCCATCTTTTTTTACTGCCCAGTGCGGATCGTTTTCACTGGAAATGAATCTATTACTCAGTGTCGTGATCCAATCCGAAATACGTGTTTCAATTTTATCACCCAGCCCCGGTGTTTCATTATGAGCAGTAACACGCACACCAAGGACATTTCCTTTAAAGTCGGCACCCACAAGAAGTTCAATGGCACCTGAATATCCATCGGGTGCCGTAGATTCCAATGCAGCAGCGACGGGTTTACCGTCTAAACGGGCAACATAAAGTTTATGAGGCTTGGTATTACCTAACTCTGGTGCGGTAAGAAGATAGCAATCTTTAGAAAGCGAATTGTTATACATTGCTTTAGGGATCACTTGATCCAATAATTTTTGTTTCTCTAAGGCAACTTGCTCTGCAATAGTATCTGCTGTGAGGTGATAGACCACGGCGGTTAAGCCCGTAGTACAAGCAGCAAAGATAGCTAATGTGAGTCCATGGCGTTTTAAGATTTCGATCATCATTTTCTCCTTTGCATTAATGTCCGTAAACACGAGGGCGTGTATAGCTATCAATAAGAGGTACAGCGATATTGGCAAGTAATACAGAGAAAGCAACGGCATCTGGATATCCGCCATAAACACGGATAACCCAAACTAATAAACCAATCATCCCTGCATAAATTAAACGACCTTTAGGCGTTGTTGAGGCGCTAACTGGATCAGTGGCAATAAAAAATGCCCCTAACATGGTTGCTCCAGAGAAAATTTGTAATAGCGGTTGTGAGTAACGTGTAGGATCAATGCCCCAGCTAATAACCGAGCATAGTGCTAATACAGAAATCATCGCAACAGGAATATGCCAACTAATAATGCGTTTATAAAGCAGAATTAATCCACCCACTAAATAAGCTACATTCACCCATTGCCAGCCAATACCTGCAAATTCACCTTGCAAAATAGGTGTCGCTAACACTTCATCAATAGAGTGAGTGAGTAAGCCCGTTTTAAAACTATCAAGAGGTGTTGCTTGTGTAATGCCATCAACAGAGCGTCTTAAATCTTCAAGCGTTAAGCCAGATGATGTATGTCCCGTAAAGAAGATACTTAAACTATCCATTACATTGTAAGAGACAGCTTGTAATTCAACAGGGGGCATCCATGATGTCATTTGTACTGGGAATGAGATCAGTAAAACCACATAACCTACCATTGCTGGATTAAATGGATTTTGTCCTAAGCCGCCATAAATATGTTTTGCGATAACAATGGCTACAAAAGTACCTAACACAATGATCCACCACGGCGCTAGAGGTGGAATACTAATAGCGAGTAATACGCCAGTCAGCAGTGCAGAGTTGTCTTTCAGATACAGTAAAGGATCTTCTTTTTTGAGTTTTACGCAGAGTGTTTCAGTGACAAGTGCTACGATAATAGCTAACACAATTTGGTAAATAGTTCCTAGGCCAAAAAAATAGATCTGGCTTAAGATCCCCGGCAGTGCTGCTAATGTTACCCATAGCATAACTTGGCTGGTGGACTGTTGATTATGCGTAAAAGGTGAACTCGCAATTTTTAATTTACTATTGTTATTTTGTATTGGTCTGAATTTCATCTGTGATTAATCCAAGGTAACTTCTTCTTTAGCTCGACGTTGTTCGGCTTCTTTTTTGGCTTTTACTCTAGCAATGGCAGCTGCAACGGCAGCTTTGCGTGGATCGACTTCTTCCGCTTCAGCGTTTTGAGCAGGCACTTCATCAGTCGTTGTTTCTGCTTGAGCTTGTTGAGCTTCTTTTTTCGCTTTTACTCTGGCAATAGCAGCAGCGACAGCAGCCTTGCGTGGATCGACTTCTTCCGCTTCATCATTTTGAGTAGGGGCTTCATCGATTGTTGTTTCTGCTTGAGCTTGTTGAGCCTCTTTCTTTGCTTTTACTCTGGCAATGGCAGCAGCAACGGCAGCTTTGCGCGGATCGACTTCTTCCACTTCAGCGTTTTGAGTAGGAGCTTCATCGATGGTTGTTTCTGCTGGAGCTTGTTGAGCCTCTTTCTTTGCTTTTACTCTGGCAATGGCAGCAGCAACGGCAGCTTTGCGCAGATCGACTTCTTCCGCTTCAGTATTTTGAACAGGCGCTTCTACAGTTGATGATGTTTCAGAAGCTTGCTGTGCTTTTTTAGCTTTAACACGTGCTAATGCGGCGGCAACGGCAGCTTTGCGTGGATCGACATCTTCTGCTTCAGCATTTTGAGCCGGCGTTTCTACAGTTGATGATGCTTCAGAAGCTTGCTGTGCTTTTTTAGCTTTAACACGTGCTAATGCAGCTGCAACGGCAGCTTTGCGTGGATCGACTTCTTCTGCTTCAGCGTTTTGAGCCGGCGTTTCTACAGTTGAAGATGTTTCAGAAGCTTGCTGTGCTTTTTTAGCTTTAACACGTGCTAATGCAGCTGCAACGGCAGCTTTGCGTGGATCGACTT
>NZ_JBEEWD010000001.1:781117-800621 GCF_040140245.1 Proteus sp. fly-1013
CTTCTGCTTCAGTATTTTGAACAGGCGCTTCTACAGTTGATGATGCTTCAGAAGCTTGCTGTGCTTTCTTAGCTTTAACACGTGCTAATGCGGCAGCAACAGCAGCTTTGCGTGGATCAACATCTTCGCTCGCACTCGCTATATTCTCACTTGAAGTTTCTAGTGCTTTTTGCTGTGCTAATTTAGCCGCTTGTTTTGCTCTGACTTCCTCTTTGCGTTTTTTACGTGCGGCAATCGCGGCTGCGTTATCTGGCTCTTCACCCGCTTTAACAGAAATAATTTTGCCAATACTTTGTTTCGCTTTTACGCGAGAAAGTGCAGATTGAACTTCACCGTGCTCTTCATCATCAAGTTTAACTGCGGCACGTTGATGTCTAGCTTCACGCTCAAGTTTCTCGCGTTCCATACGTATTTTTTTCGCTTCAAAACGTGCTTTTGCCTCAGCCGCACGTTTTGCTTCCGCATCAATTTCACGTATTTCTGCTTTTTCTTGGCGATAGTATTGAACTAGCGGAATATTACTAGGGCAGACAAATGCACATGCACCGCATTCAATACAATCAAATAAATTATGCTGTTGTGCTTTCTCATGCTCTTTACCTTTACTAAACCAGTAAAGTTGTTGAGGTAATAAACCACTAGGGCAAGCATCAACACAATGACCACAACGGATACAGGCTTCTTCAAGATTATCTGTATCCATCTCTTCGACTGAAGGGATAAGTAGGCAGTTGGTTATCTTAACAACAGGGGCATTTAAGTCTGGTAAGGTAAAGCCCATTAATGGTCCACCCATAATCACCATTTGTTCAGAGCCTGCAACAAAACCAGCTTGTTTTAGCAATGAGTAAATGGGTGTACCTAAACGAGCCCAAAAGTTACCCGGTGTTTTAGCGCCATTACCGGTAACCGTGACAACACGTTCAATTAATGGCTCATCATCAATAATGGCACGTTTGATGGCGACAACTGTACCTACGTTCTGCATCAAGACGCCAATATCAGATGAACGTCCTCCTGATGGAACTTCTTTACCAGTTAAGATCTTGGTCAGTTGTTTAGCACCACCTGATGGATATTTGGTTGGGATAACACGAATAAAAATACGTTTCTCATCAGGTACAGCATTTAAGGCATTTTTTAATGACTCAATGGCTTCAGGCTTATTATCCTCAATACCAATTAACACTTCATCTGGAGACAGAAGGTGAATTAAGACCTGACACCCAGCAATCACTTCATCAGCATGTTCTTGCATTAAGCGATCGTCTGCTGTGATATAAGGTTCACATTCTGCTGCATTGATGATGAGCGTTTTAACGAGGTCGCCACCACCTTTTAATTTTGACGCAGTTGGGAATCCCGCGCCCCCTAATCCTGCAATACCTGCTTCATGGATACGGTTAAGTAATGTATCTCTACTTTCTGATTGGTAATTGATGATAGGGGATTTCTCTCGCCATTCATCTTTACCATCAGATTGAATTCTTACCGCAATTTCAGGTAATCCAGAAGGATGAGCACTTGGAAATGGTTCTATTGCCGTAACTGTACCAGAGATAGAAGCATGTACAGGTAATGTTCTGCCAACCCCTTTTGTTAATGGTTGACCTTTTAATACATGCTCACCTACGCTGACACAAAGTTGACCCGGTACACCTAAGTGCTGATGAATAGGAATAATCACTTCATCAGGTAATTGCGCGATACGCATTGGTGTACGACTTGACTGTAATTTCATTTCAGGAGGATGAATACCACCTTTAAAATCCCAGATTTTATCTTTTTTAAATAACGAAAAGAGATTAAACATGAGCGTTATCCTCCGTCTTTAATGACGGTTCATCTTCAGGTGTTTCTTCTGGCTCTGCTGGAATATTTTTTACTGGGATTGTATTTAAATCCCATTTCCAATTTGAGGTTGTGACTTTGACAGGAACCAAGGTTATACAATCAGTAGGGCAAGGAGGCACACATAAGTCACATCCAGTACATAAGTCTTCAATAACGGTGTGCATAGCACGTGTGGCACCCACAATGGCATCAACAGGGCACGCTTGAATACACTTAGTACATCCTATGCAATTATCTTCATCAATTAAGGCGACTTTTCTAATTGGATTTAATGCTTCTTCGTCACCATCCAGCGGTTGAGGATCAACGCCCATCAATTCAGCTATTTTTAACATCACTTGTTCGCCACCCGGCGCACAACGGTTAATCATCTCACCATTGTTTGCGACTGCATCCGCATAAGGACGACACCCAGGATGACCACATTGTCCGCATTGGCTTTGCGGTAATATTGCGTCAATTTTTTCGACAATAGGATCTTCTTCCACTTTAAAACGGCGTGCGGAATATCCCAAAATTAGCCCAAAGATAAGACCTAGCGCACCAAGTACGCCAATTGCTATCCATAAAGAATTCATTACAGTTTCACCAAACCACTAAAACCCATAAAGGCGAGAGACATTAAACCTGCGGTAATTAAACCAATTGAAGCACCTTTAAATGGTGCGGGTACATTGGCGACGGCTAAGCGTTCTCTAATAGCGGCAAATAATACCATTACAAGAGAAAAACCAACGGCTGCACCAAAACCATAAACGGCAGATTGCATAAATGTGTGGGCTTGATTGATATTTAATAATGCCACACCTAATACAGCGCAGTTTGTGGTAATTAAAGGTAAGAAGATCCCTAATAAACGATAGAGTGTCGGGCTTGTTTTTCTTACGACCATTTCAGTGAATTGTACAACTACTGCAATAACTAAAATAAAGCTCAGTGTGCGTAAATAAAGTAAGTCCAAAGGAACTAAAATAAAATTATCCATCAGCCAAGAACTAATCGAGGCGAGAGTCATAACAAAGGTTGTCGCAAATCCCATACCAATCGCGGTTTCTAATTTTTTTGATACACCCATAAATGGGCATAAACCAAGGAATTTGACGAGTACAAAGTTATTCACCAATACGGTGCCGACGAATAGAAGCAAGTAATCAGTCATTGTTATGCCAAAATTGTTAAACAGAGAAACAAAAAGCCTCCTGAAATAAAGAGGCTAAACAAGCGTATATAATATCAAGGGTAAAGGCGTGAAGTTATCGAACTTGTGTGAAAGTTTCACGAACACGTTTAGAGTACTTGATATAAGGCACAAAGCAGACAGTCGAGAATACAGACCATAGAAGGGATTGTAATGCCGTTTGGTCGTCAACAGGTGCAAAACCAAAGCTCTTAATTGCTAATAGTAAATTGATTAGCAACCAAAAAATGAACAGACGTGGAAAGTTTTTAGCGCGATAAAAAAATTGTCTTAGTAGATAAAGCGTAAAGCTAAACATCACCCACGTTGTTAACGCAGAGAGATACCAACTTGATATCAAATGAAATGGAAGCTGGTGGAGGATCGAAAAGTCTGAAAAATATTTAATAATATACAGAACAGACATCAACCCAGAACCAATCACTGACAAGATCATATAAGCCAATGGCGCAAGCAACCACCCTGTAATAGGCGCTTTTCCTGAAAGGTTATTCTGCGTGTTTGCTTTGAGATCAAATTTCATTAATTAATTATTCCTACTCGTATGTATAGAACTAAACGGGATATTATCACAAACTTTGTTATTATTTATTTAGCTACAAAAGTGAAAGTGATTTTTGTTAATAAAAAAGCATATAAAAATAGGATAGGGTTATGGCAATTAAACTCAATGTTGGGATTATCGGATATGGCTATGCAAGTAAAACCTTTCATGCTCCGCTAATAACAACAACCGAAGGTTTAAATCTTAGTGCAATTTCAAGCTCTGATGAAAATAAAGTTAAACAAGATTTTCCTCACATTACCGTTTATGCAGACCCCCAAGCACTTATTAATGATCCCTCAATAGACTTAATCATTATTCCAACGCCGAATAATACTCACTATTCACTGGCTTCACAGGCTCTAGAAAAAGGTAAACATGTTATTGTTGATAAACCGTTTACATTGACACTGGAAGAAGCTGAAAAATTAACTCAGCAAGCAACAGATGCCGGTAAACTTCTCTCTGTTTTTCATAATCGTCGTTGGGATTCTGGTTTCTTAACCGTTAAAAAACTTTTAGCTGATAAAACACTCGGTGATATCAGTGCCTATGAAGCGCATTTTGATCGTTTCCGTCCAACAGTTCGTCAACGTTGGCGAGAAGATGCAGGAATTGGCGGTGGGCTTTGGTACGATCTCGCGCCTCATGTTCTTGACCAAGCGGTTTGCCTATTTGGTGAGCCTAAAGCAATTACTGCGGATATTGCTCAATTACGTCCTAATGCAAAAAATGCCGATTACTTTCATGCATTACTAGAATATGACAATCTTAGAGTCGTTCTTCATGCTTCTATGTTAGTTGCGTCTCCAACACCTATTTTTGCTATTCATGGGACAAAAGGTAGCTATGTTAAATATGGTTTAGATACCCAAGAAGATGCCTTAAAAGCCGGTTATCTCCCTAATCAAACTTATAATTGGGGAATGGATAGTCAAGATGGTGAATTAACAACACTGTCAGAGTCTGGTGAATTAGAAACAACCACACTCACTACACTTTCTGGTGATTATCCTGCTTATTATCAACAAATTTATCGTGCAATTACATTGGGTGAAGAAAACCCCGTTACGCCAATACAAGCAACAGCCATTATGCGTTTGATTGAAGCTGGCGAAATTTCTAATCGTTTAAAACAAACCATTACGCTATAAGTAAAAGGGAGCGCTAAATCTAATGTCTTGGTGGCAAAAACTAAAACTTGATCCTTTTCTCATGATTATGATTTGTGTGGTGACGCTGGCAACGCTGCTACCCGCACAAGGCGATATTAAAGTCCTGTTCCAATATCTTACGACCGGTGCGATAGCACTGCTGTTCTTCTTGCATGGAGCGAAGCTTTCTAGAGAGGCGATACTTGCCGGACTTGGGCATTGGCGTTTACATCTTACAGTATTTGCCAGTACCTTTATTCTTTTCCCTATTTTGGGGCTAGGGTTACAAGTTATTGTGCCTGAATGGATGTCACCAACTGTCTATATGGGTTTTTTATATCTTTGTGCGTTACCTGCAACGGTTCAATCTGCCATTGCCTTTACTTCTGTGGCTGGGGGAAATGTAGCGGCTGCTATTTGTAGTGCATCTGCATCCAGTATTCTTGGTGTTTTCCTTTCGCCGGTATTAGTCGGTTTTTTAATGCAAACGCAAGGTTCTGCGGAAGATTTCGACACGGCAGGGGCTATTCAATCGATCTTACTGCAACTGATGGTACCTTTTATTATTGGTCATTTATCTCGACCTTTAATTGGTCGTTGGGTTGATAAACATAAAAAATTAGTTAATAGAACGGATCGTTCCTCTATTTTGCTGGTGGTTTATGTGGCATTTAGTGAAGCAGTTGTTGAAGGGATCTGGCATAAAATTGACGGTTGGTCGCTATTAACGATTGCAGTAGTGAGCTGTATTTTGTTAGCAATTGTCATTTTTGTGAACGTATACAGTGCTAGACTGCTTGGTTTTAATAAAGAAGATGAGATAACCATTGTTTTTTGTGGTTCTAAAAAGAGCTTAGCAAATGGTGTACCTATGGCGAATGTGTTATTTCCTGCGGCGACGGTTGGAGTAATGTTATTACCATTAATGATATTCCATCAGATCCAATTAATGGTTTGTGCTGTGTTAGCACAGCGCTATGCTAATCAAGCTAAAAAGAAATAACGTATTTAAGCTGGTGGATAATTAATAATATTAATCAGACATTGATAATTAGATAAATAAGAAAAAGCATCGATTTAATTTTTTATCGGTGCTTTTTTATTTGTTATAAAGGTCATTATTCTCGTTATGGTCACTATTTTCTTTTTTATCTGTTAACGAAGGTTGTTGAGATTTAAAGGGAAGTGGTAAGCCGAACACAAGATAAATTAAGAAAACAAAACCCATATTTAAATAGTCGGATTTATTATTTTTCACATCAACTTTTAATTCACAATCGATGGGTTCTAGCTGATCGTTAATATTATATTTGCCTTGGTAAAGCTCATTAAGCATTGCTTGCGCTTGTTCAAATTCTTTATAGTTAACCAGTAGTTTTACGCCGCCAGTAGCTTGAGCATACACTTGGTTATTCCAAACAATATTTTCATCTAAAAGAATAGCATCAATGCCTTCTGACTGAAGAAAACCAACCTCAATAGAGGCATCAAGTGGAGATAGATATTGTGCTAATAACCTATATTGACCTCTTGTCGGGTGAATATTCCACATAGCTTTTCCTTAATAATAAGTAACCCCTCGAAAATTAATTTTAGTCTAAGAGTCATTAATAATTCCATCTATTTTCAATAAATATAAAAAAACCATCTGATTAACAGATGGTTTTAATCATAAAGCTATTAAATATTAACGTGAACTGACTTTCTTAATTAATGCATCACGTTCAGCTTGGCTAATAAATGCCATTTTTAAGCCATTAATCTGTGTCTGGCGAATTTGCTCTGGTGTTAATCCAGCCGCTGGTGCTGCAACATTATATTCGTGTTTTAGTTCAATGCCTTCAACCGCAGGATCGTCGGTATTAAGAGAGGCAATAATGCCATGCTCTAAAAATGTTTTTAAAGGATGCTCTGCTAACGAATTGATAGTACTGGTTTGAATATTCGATGTTAAGCAAGATTCAATACCAATTTGATGCTCGGCGAGGTAGTCCATTAAACGAGGATCTTCAATTGCTTTAACACCATGACCAATACGGCTTGCACCTAATTCTTTAATCGCATGCCAAATGCTTTCTGCACCCGCAGCTTCACCTGCGTGAACAGTAATATTCCAGCCAGTATCACGAGCACGATTAAAATGGGGCTGGAATAAATGGCCAGGGAAACCTAATTCATCACCCGCTAAATCAAGCGCAGTAATTTTATCTTGATGTTTTAGCAAGCCATTAAGTTCTTGTTGGCAGGCATTTTCACCAAAGGTACGGCTTAAAATACCGATTAAACGAATGTCTACATCGTGAGATTGCAATGCACTCTGTACGCCATCAACAATAGCTTCCACGACACCTTCGACAGGGAGTTGATGTTTCATTGCCATATAATAAGGAGAAAAACGCAGCTCAGCGTAATCAATACCCGCATTAACCACATCTACCACGTTTTCATAAGCAACACGACGACATGCATCTAAGTCTGCTAAAACCGCCACGCCCCAATCCAATTTTTGTAAAAAGCTAACAAGACTTGGCTCATTCTTTGTGATTTGCACATGAGGGCGCAAAGCTTCTAATTCATAAGCCGGCAATGCAATATTATGCTGTTTTGCTAACTCTAAAATGGTTTGAGGACGGATATTACCATCTAAATGGCGATGTAAATCGGTTAAAGGCAACTGTGTGTCAATCACGTGTTATTTTCCTTTTAATAGAAATAATGAAAATCTATCGTTTATAGTGATTTTCTTATAATCGGTAAGTTATAAAATAGTTGCGGGTTATTATGACTGATTTTTATTTTATTCACTAACAAATAAACATAAATTGGTTATTTCTGAAGCTAAAACGACTATTTTTCTCAGTTTTAAGTTAAAAAGTAAAAAATAAAAAATAGGGCTGTCTATTTATTAACTACAATATTCAATGTAATTGACGTGTATTATCAAACTAACTGATACATTGATTTTTAATCTAAAAATAGAATTGTCATTATAATTGAAATATCCTATCAATTGTTTTGATAGATCTATAAAAGATAGATGAACAGAAAAAACAGTCAAGACATCGGTTTTTTTGCTTCATTATTCAATAGATTACCTATTTTATATTTTTTATTAGCTGAAATATTTAAAATGTTTTCTCATAAAAACATAATATTAAAATTTAGTTATATTTAAATTTATTTGGCTTTAATTAAATAAAATTAAAATAAATAATAAAATATCCATATTATTAAATGAGTGATAAAGAAAATGGAATTAAAGCCATAATACTTTCTCGTTAAATGAAACTATTTAATTGAATGAAGTCATTTAATTATGATTTTTTAATAAAAACCTATTATTTAAAATTAAGGCTAATAATTATGAATGAGAATTCTGATTTAAATTTTGAAAAAAGAAATAATAAAATTAAAAATTTGCTGGCTTCAAGCTTACTTCCTCCTTCATCAGAAAATAATCTTACTTATGGTTCACAAGTTGTCACTGGCGATGGGACAATTGCGTTGGATTTGGTTGTTGTTATTGATACAAGTGGTTCAATGTCTGATGAATCCTCTGATTTAAGCAAAGAAGTTGATGCTGCAATACAAGAGGCATCAGAAAAATGCCCATCAAAACTTCGGGTAACATTTTTAGGTATAGAAGGTACATGGGATGACACCAAATTTGACCAATCAGCCAGTGATTATTTAAAAGCATTGGGTGTTCCTGAAAATCGTTTACAGGCAAGAAAACCCTTTAAAGAGGCTGACGGTCGTGATCATGCGGGTAATAAAGAGGATTTATGCCGTGCGGTGATTGATTTAAGTAAGTACTTTGATTGGCGTGATGGTGCGCGTCGTGCCATTTTTGTGTTGGGCGATGAAGGTATGGAAGGTGGCGGCGGTGTATTGACCAACGCAGCAAAGATAAAAAATGATGAAGCGATTGCCGTTGCCCAACACGAAAAAGTGAAAGTGTATACCTACCAAGGCACGCCTGACGATAAAATGACTAATTTAGATCGCTTCCCAAGTGTGGCTGATAGAGACAATATCACAAAAGAGTATGTACGCTTAGCGAAGAAAACAGGAGGGCGTTCTTATATCTACACAACAGGTATTGCTAAGTTTTCATTAGTATTGCAAGAGATCCTCTGTGATAGCTTAACACCGCCTAATATTCCTAAACCCCATGAGAAAGATACCAATTGTAGCCACGTCTGTGAGCAATTAACCTCGATTATTTCAACAGTAAATACACTTGCTGGAATAATTAACAAAACCATTGATTCTTGCTGTAAAGATGAATGGAAAAATCACCATACTCCCGCTAAAGATTGTGATTGTTAATTAAAGATAGAATAAAAAAACACCCCAGAGCTATTCACAATGGGGTGTTTTATTTACGCTTCTAATAGAAACTTAATTAATGAACTTATTCTGCTGGTTGCTGCTCAGGAATTAAGATTTCTTGTTCTTCGATGATAGCAGGATCTTCAGTCATCTCTTCTTGATAACCTTCTTCTGAATAATCAGAATCATCGTAATCGTAAGATGATGCGCCCATACCGAATAACATTGCTGCTAAACCTAACATTTGAGGAGCTTGAGTCACATCCATAAACTCATCAAAAGTATAGGTTTTACCATTCATAGTAAATTTATCAGCAGCATAGTTCAGTTTCATGCTTAATGCTTTACCATCTTGAGCAAGTAACATCAGTGGTAATGCATCTTTCTCATCTTGAGAAATTTGGTTGATATTTTGTTGTAATTCAGTTTTTAACTGCTCAACGTCAGCAGCCGTTGCTACTTCGATCTCTTTTTTCTCTGCATCTGTTAATGCGGTTTCTTGGTAACGAGCCGCATCAAGATATTGAGTGGTGTTACGGAATTCAGCTAACATAGGAAGAGATAAATCAACATTGAAATCAATGTTTTTAAACAGATAGTTAAATAATTCTGCTGGTGATTTCTCTTGGCTTTCTAATACTTTAACGTTAAAAGCATTTAAGTCTAAGTTAAAGGTTAATTTACTTGCACCACTTTTATTTGTTAAAGACGCTTCATCAATACGGAAAACTAAGCCTTTCTCCAGAACATCACGAACGGCTTGTTCAACCATTTCTGAATTATCGAAATGATTTTTATTCCATGGTAATAATGAGTTGTTATAAACTTTGGTTAATAACAACATGGCATCTGGATCAGCTTTATCAATTGAATAGCCAAATTTGCCTGCACCAAATTCTAGTCCCGCAACATTCAGTGACTTAAAGTAATAAGTTTGAGAGATATTAAAGAGTTTATCTTTGATATCACTTTTTGTTGTTAAAGAAAAATCTTTCAGTGAGAAATCAGATGCTTTGTCTTTGCTAGTATGTGCAATTTCAGCAAAGCTTAATAACTGCTCATTAAATAAATATTGATCGTTATTAACTTTAGTTCCAGCGACAGAACCTGCAATATTTTTAATTGTGAAAGTTTCTTCACCATCTTTAGTCACAACAACTTGATCACCTTTTACAGCGGTAGTGAAGTTGGTTGCGGTTTTATCTGATGAGAATTCAATTGTTAATGGTGTTGTTTTAACTGTGCCACCGTTTTCAGCGAAATCGATAGGATTTAGTTTAGCTTCACCTGATACTGCGCCATCAAAAGCCAAAGATGTATGCATATCAAAAAGAGATTTATCTTTAGTCAGCTTGAATAATTCTTTAGTTGTATCATTGTTGACCAATGTATTATTCATCGCTGCTAATTTTGGTGCTAAATTAAATTTAGCCAGATCAGAAAGAGGGAATGGACCGTGATCGATATCAGTAGTAAAGATAATTTCTTCTACTTTTTTATCCTGGTCTTCAACGACTTCACTAGCATCTTTTGAAATCACGACAGCAAAGTCTGCATTAGAGGTGAATACCCCTTTTTTATAGTCACGAATTTCAAGTTTAATATCAGCGCCAAATTGTGCATTTTTAGCAAGTTGTGCTAACTGGACATTAGCTAGTTTCGTTTCTTCCTGTAAGCGACTTTCAATTTTGCTGCCCATGTACCACGACGCACCAGTCCAAACAACACCCAATGCGACGATAACACCAACAGCGACAAGCGATTTCTTCATAATTCTAGTCCATCCTCTGTGTACATCTGGCGATGTACGTTATAAAGGCTGTTTTGTAACCCTTAAACAACCCGATAAATTGGTGATAAATTTTACTAAATTTAAATATAGATAATCCACATATATACATCGCCACCTATATTAACTGTAAATATAGATTTAGTGGAATAAAATCGCAATCAGAACTTACTTAGTTACTCGCTAACATAATGAGTTTAAAGCAAAATGAATATGATTTATAAGATAAATTAAATAAGCACCAAAAACGTCTTTTTTCTTACTCATTTTTAGATTTAGACAATATTTAATTGTGATGTGATTCTATTTATGATGAATAATAAAGGCTCATAATAAGTGTGGATATAAATATGAAAGCTTAAATAATAAGATTGGCAATAAAATAAGATTGCTAACCGTACTTTCCCAAAAAAATCAACAGATTTCATTCTGTTATAAATTTCATAAGCTCGCTTTAGCTCTCATATTTATTATTCTGTTTATGGCATGATACTGGTATCCGAGTTATTTACTAGAAAGTGATTCGGAATTAATCAATTATTCTGTGTACTTAAGGAGATTGAAATGGCAGCCACTCGCATTGAAAAAGACTCAATGGGGCAAATCGAAGTACCTGCTGACCAGTTATGGGGAGCTCAAACGCAGCGTTCTCTTGAACACTTCCGTATTTCAGTTGAAAAAATGCCTGTTGCACTTATCCATGCGCTTGCTATCACGAAGAAAGCAGCCGCTGGTGTTAACATGGATTTAGGTTTATTACCAAAAGAGCGCGCTGATGCAATTATCGCAGCTGCAGATGAAGTGCTTGCAGGTAAACACCCAACTGAATTCCCATTAGCAATCTGGCAGACCGGTTCTGGCACTCAATCAAACATGAATATGAATGAAGTGTTAGCTAACCGCGGTAGTGAGATACTTGGTGGTATCCGTGGCATGGAACGCAAAATCCATCCGAATGATGATGTTAACAAAAGTCAGAGTTCAAATGATGTGTTCCCAACTGCCATGCATGTCGCTGCTGTTATTGCATTACGTCAGGATTTACTGCCAGAATTAAAATCACTGCTGAAAGTATTCAAAGAGAAAGCAGAAGCTTTCCATGACATCGTTAAAATTGGTCGTACTCACCTGCAAGATGCGACACCACTGACATTAGGTCAAGAAATCTCCGGTTGGGCTGCTATGCTTGAGCACAGCATCAAACATATCGATGATTCAGTTCCTCATGTTTGTGAATTAGCGCTAGGTGGTACAGCCGTGGGTACGGGGTTAAATACCCATCCAGAATATGCTGTTCGTGTTGCTAAACGTATTGCTGAATTATCAGGTCAGCCTTTTGTAACGGCTCCTAATAAATTTGAAGCATTAGCAACTTGTGATGCATTAGTTCATTCACATGGTGCATTAAAAGGTTTAGCTGCTTCATTAATGAAGATTGCTAACGATGTGCGTTGGTTAGCTTCTGGCCCTCGTTGTGGTATTGGCGAAATCGCTATTCCAGAAAACGAACCAGGTAGTTCAATCATGCCAGGTAAAGTTAACCCAACACAATGTGAAGCATTAACGATGTTATGTGCTCAAGTAATGGGTAATGATGTTGCTATTAATATTGGTGGCGCATCAGGTAACTTTGAACTGAACGTTTATCGTCCAATGATCATCGATAACTTCTTACAATCAGTCCGTTTACTGGCTGATGGTATGCGTAGTTTCAATGAACATTGTGCAATTGGTATTGAGCCAAACCGTGAGCGTATCAATAAACTATTGCATGAATCATTAATGCTAGTTACTGCGTTAAATACTCATATCGGTTACGATAAAGCCGCTGAAATCGCGAAAAAAGCGCATAAAGAAGGCTTAACGCTAAAAGAATCCGCACTGAAACTGAACTACCTAACATCGGAAGAGTTCGATAGCTGGGTGCGTCCAGAAGATATGGTTGGTAGCATGAAAAAATAAGTGTTAAATACACTTATTTAACTGATATTAAATCCCGCTATAATGGCGGGATTTTTAGATCTTATAGGAAAAATAATGACTGAAGAAATTACCTTTACCGCGACAGAAGTTAATTGCTATGTGGAAGATGATGTCACCATTATTGGAATAGGGGATGATGCCGTTTCTCCGGATCATTTCATTATTCTTTCAAGATTTGATGAAGAAGATGAAGATATCGATAACTCGATTGGTTTAATGACTCATTTATCTGATGTTGAAGCCATTAATACGCTCGAAAAAATCACGCTTGATCGAAAAAATATTGTTCTTGCATTAAAAAATAATGTGGTAATAACAATCCATTTAGATATTGAAGACAATCACTTTGTTCAGCTTAATGATTATCTTCTACAAATCCTTCAAGGAAGCTCAATTAAACTTATTGAAAAATAAGACATTATCTATTTTTCAATATATAAATGCATTCTTGGAATAATTAATTGCAGCTTTTTAGCTTTAGGGCGATGACGAATTTGAATATTATCGGCATCATAATCAGAAAGTTCGCCAATAATAGGTTTAAAGTCGCTCTCTTTATCAATATAGAAAGCTAATAAAGGCAAGGGACACGCATATTGCACTTGTTTTTGAAGTTCTGAATACCAAACACGAGCAATAGGTTGCACTTTGACAGGACGCTTTATTTTTAGTTTTGCATTTTCAGGTAATTGTGAAAGGGTAATGATCTCTTTATCAATACGCTCTGCCCATTGTTCACTAGTATAAGGTGGCACTGCGCGATTGGCTTCGCGACTTTTTTCTAATTGAGCCAAAACATCGTTACGCGTTAAATTCTTAATAATATTCTTATTCGCCCAACCAAAACGCACAGTATCCGGATCAGACAAAAGGGTGAGGGTACGATAAGCATTCAGCGTAATTAAACCTTTTAGCTGATTATGGACAAAATCAAAACGCTCTTCCTTCGATATGCCAGACTCTTTAGTGACAATATTGGAAAGCTGTTTTTTTAATAAATTAATTTTCTCAACATGTTCTTTTACAGACTTAAATATTTGATTATCTGTACTAAAGCAGAGCACACCGGGTAAGCGAATAGCACGTTTACTACTGATGTGTGGAGCATTGTCATAAATAAAGAGATTCGCCATTAGCTTTAAAGCGAGATCTCTGGCTTCCTCATCATAATAGGGTGACACTGTAACGCGAACAACCTCATCATGTTCTTCTTCTTTGCTAACTTCAGGCAATTCAAATACTGCCGATGGCAATAAAACTAGATTTCTCAACACATCAGTTAGCGTTTTAATTTCGTTTTCTAATTGTTGGAAGCAGAGATTGAATTGCTCAATCAAATCATATCGACTCATCTTAATATCCTTATTTAGTTACAACATACAACTAGCCTTTGTTTAAAACAATACATTAGCTTCAGTGGAAAGTACATCGCTTAACAGAGAAAAATGCCAAAAACACGGCATACTGTTTATTTATACAGTATACCGTAAAAAGGGCATATTTTGATGATGTTTTTCCTAAAAGAGAGTTATTTGATGGTTTTTAAATCAATAACAGTCTGTTTTTCACTCGATTGCATTAACGGTTCATGAATAACATCACAATCTGGTTTTGTTGGTGGGCAGGATTCTGTGAATGCATTTGAGAGAGAGGTAAAAAAGAGAAACAGCAGGGTAATAGATAATTTTATGATAGGCATAATCGTTGTTCCTTCTTAAAGAATAAGCCTATACCTTAAGAAAGGAGTGCAAAATCGACAATATTAAACCGTGTTAATCCGCTTTTGCACTTTATCAATTATCAATAAATTTACTGGGCAACTTTGTTTAAATGCAGGGCTATCAATAAGGCTGCTAACATTAAAAGGGCAATAAATAGTCCTACACCAAGCCAGCCAAAACTTACCCAGAACAGACCACCCACTGTACCTGCAAGGCTAGAGCCCGCATAGTAAGTAAAGAGATAAAGTGAAGAGGCTTGAGCACGTCCTCGTTTAGCGCGACGACCAACCCAGCTACTTGCAACAGCATGTGCAGCAAAGAAACCCGTCGTTAAGATAAGCATCCCAATAAATATAACGGGCAAAGATTCAATCAAAGTAATCAATATACCGATTAACATCATTGAAATTCCAGCAATAAAGACTTTACCTAATCCATATTTAGTCGTTAATAAGCCCGCTTTGGATGCGCTATAAGTACCACTTAAATAGACGATAGAAATCAGTCCCACAGTAGTTTGACTTAATGAATAGGGTGCATCTAATAAACGATAGCCAATATAGTTAAACAAAGTGACAAACCCGCCCATCAATAAACCACCTTCAATAAATAACAAAGGCAGTCCTTTATCTCTAAAATGCAATTTAGTGGTAATAAGAAGATTACGCGGTTTTAATGCTGTTGGTCTAAAGTGCTGTGAAGCAGGTAATATCTTCCAGAAAGTAATTGCAGCAAAAAGGGCAAAAATACCGAGAATAACAACGGATAAGCGCCAAGAATAATAATCACTTAATACCCCAGTAATAACGCGCCCGCTCATTCCTCCAATAGAGTTACCACTAATATATAAACCCATTGATAACGCAAGGTAAGCAGGATGAATTTCTTCACTTAAATACGTCATTGCCACTGCGGCTACGCCACTTAATGAAAGTCCAACTAAAGCCCGTGTAATTAGAATACCTGTCCAGCTATTCATAGTTGCACTTAATAATGTAAAAAATGCAGCACAAAACAGCGCAATAACCATGACATTTTTACGACCAAAAGCGTCTGACAGAGGGCCTGTAATTAATAATCCACACGCCATTAAAGCAGTTGAAAGCGAGAGCGCTAAACTACTGGTTGCAGGGCTGACAGAAAACTCGTTAGATAACACCGGCAATATGGGTTGTACAAAATAGAGTAAGGCAAATGTCGCTAAACCGACCATAAAAAATGACACTGTCACTTTTATATACAGTGCATCATCACGCTGAATATAGTGCTTAGGGTTAGATTGGCGATGAGCAGGCTTTTCTATACTTGATGTATTGTCTGAAATATCAGTGCCTAAGCTCATACTTTTACTGTCTATTTCGTGAGTATCCATATTGATTAAACTTCCATTACTTAAATTTGATTTATGTCAATGTTAGAAATATTTGATTTTTTTGTCTAATATATTAATCATTAGAAATAAGACTTTTAAAGTATCAATGACGATATGAGAGAAATATGAATATTGAACTTAGGCATTTACGTTACTTTATTGCCGTAGCAGAAGAACTTCATTTTGGTAAAGCCGCAGAAAGATTGAATATTTCTCAGCCTCCTTTAAGCCAACAAATACAAGCGCTTGAAGGTGAAATAGGCGCTAGGCTATTAGAACGAACTAACCGTTCAGTTTCGTTAACACCCGCAGGACAAATGTTTTTAAAAGAGTCCTACCAAATTATGGCGCAGGTCAACGCAGCCGCAACGCGCGCCGCTAGAATGGAAAAAGGTGAGTTAGGTGAAATTTCAATTGGTTTTACCTCAACGACACCTTTTATGCATTTAGTCACCTTGAGTTTGCGACAGTTTAGGGAGAACTATCCTGAAGTTGGTATTCATATGCATCAAATGAATACAAAACAACAGATATCACCGTTACTGACAGGACGTATTGATCTGGGGATCATGCGAAACACGATGTTACCCGAAAATTTGCACCACCAGCTATTGTTTCGTGAGCCTTTTATCTTAGCGGTTTATGAAGGGCATCCTTTACTTGCTTACAAAGAAACGGGCGTCAATATTCAAGATATTGGACAATATCCTTTTGTTTTCTTTGAAAGAGATGTCGGTACGGCACTTTATGATGAGATTATTCAACTGCTTAGTTTGTCAGGAATTACGCCAACTATTGCACAAGAAGCGGGCGAAGCTATGACGATTTTAGGGCTAGTTGCAGCAGGGCTTGGTATTTCTATTGTGACAAAATCATTTACGCGAATGAAAGTCGATGGGGTGCATTATTTGCATTTTGCAAATTCTCAGGCGTTCTCTGAAGTTTGGTTAGTTTCTCATAATAAGCGAGCTATTCCGGCGGCGGCGAATCGATTAACGCAATTACTATTAAAAAATATCTTAGATCACCAAAAATCTTGATTTATCTGTGTTTTTGATCACGCTTTTTATGTAAGTATTGTACAATTATCACAAATTGACGACATAATCGGTAATGAATTATTTGGAGCCTCGAATTAATTATGGCTCCTTAATTAAGGATGCATTCAATGGGGAACCAACCTAGCCACATCGATCACGTAAAACAATTTAATCTTGGCACAGTCTTTCGCTTGATTGATGAACATGGTCCCATTTCTCGTATTTCACTGTCAAAAAAGGCAGAGCTTGCGCCAGCAAGTATTACTAAGATCACCCGAGAATTAGTTGAAGCACACCTTATTCATGAAACAGAGTTCCCAGATGTGGGATTTCGTGGCAGACCTGCGGTCGGATTAAAATTAGAAAGCCAAGGCTGGCAATTTCTCTGTATCCGCGTCAATAAAGGTAGCTTGCTTTTTAGTTTAAGAGAATTAGATAGCAAGCTGGTTACTGAAGATACGTTCGATTTCCCCAAAGAATACAGTGATGATTTTCTTAATCACTTTTTAGTTGCAATTGATAAATTTTTCGAGCGTTATCAATCTCATGTTGAAAGATTAACGGCAATTAGCATTACAATGAATGCCATTGTTGATCCCATTAGTGGCGTTATTTACAGCTCACCTTATTATGATATTAAAGATATTCCACTTGCCGATAAAATCCATGAAAAAACAGGTGTTTCTGTATTTCTACAACATAGCGTAACAGCATGGACAATGGCAGAATCTTTATATGGTGCGGCAAAAAACAATTCAGACGTTCTGCAAATTGTTATCGATGATATTGTTGGTGCTGGCGTGATAAGTAATGGAAAAACATTACACTCTAACAGTCATAGCGCCGTTGAAATTGGACATACTAAAGTTATCGACTCCCAAAATAGCTGTTATTGTGGGGCAAAAGGATGTTTAGAAACAGAAATTGCTATTCCTCAATTAATTAAGAAAGCCCAATTATTAGCTCAAGAAGATCCCACTTCGTTGCTGAACAAATATCCTATTACTGTTGAAACATTGTGTGATGCGATATTAGTTGGTGATAAAGCAGCACTTGAAATTGTTAATTTAGTTGCTCAGCGATTAGGTTTTATTTTGGCTGTCATGATTAATATCTTTAATCCGCAAAAAATATTAATTGGCTCACCGCTTTGTCGAGCTAAATCCATTCTTTTTCCTTTGATCTTGAACCAAGTTCAACATCACGTTATGCCACGTTATGCGCAGTCTTTAATTATTGAAGAAACAGAGTTAAGAAACAAAGGAACATTGCCTGCGGCTTCGCTTGTAAAAGAAGCTCTCTACAATGGCTCTTTGTTAATTGAGTTGATGCAAGGCTAGATTAAGTGAAAAAATCGTAACGAAAGTGTTTTTCAAGCGTAAATCTGTCAATTGATCATTAACGAATTCTCTATTTTCGACCAATTAACTAAAAAATTGAGCTATCTCAAGCCACCAGAAACAGTGTTACCCTAAACTCTAATCTCTGTCATTTTTTATGAACCTGATTTATCTGTCATAACGGAAGTAAATTATATGTTAACACGCTTTTTTGTTACGGGGACAGATACCAACGTGGGTAAAACTGTTGTAACCCGAGCACTTCTTCAGTCATTAAATCGTGGCGGGTCAACGGCAGTGGGTTATAAGCCTATTGCAACAGAATTACATGAAACGGCTGATGGTGAGCGTAATCGTGACGCTATGATTATTCATAATTCATCGCCAGTTGAAGTTCGCTACGACGAAATTAATCCTATTTTGCTTGATAATTGTTATGTTAGCGAAAATGAAATTGATTTTAATAAGATTTCAAATGAGCTCGATAATTTAAGTAAAAAAGCAGAGTGTGTTGTTATTGAGGGTAATGGCGGTTGGCGTTATCTGCTCGATGATAATACCTTTTATTCTGATTGGGTGGTAAAAGAACAAATTCCAGTTGTTTTGGTTGTCGGTATTCAACCAGGCTGTGTTAATCACTCAATATTAACAGCACAATCTATTATCAACGATGGTGTAAAACTAGTAGGTTGGGTTGCGAACAGAATAAATCCAGGATTACCTTATTACGCGAAAATTGTGGAAAGGCTGTCTCAGCATATTCCTGCACCGCTGATTGGTGAAATCCCGTATTTATTACGTCCTGAAGAACGTGATCTCTCTTGTTACCTCGATTTAAGTCAGTTGGAAATCGCTGTACCTGCTTAAGAGAGAATATAAATAAGTAACGAAGTGGATTGCTATCTGTTTTTAAACGATACCAAACTTGTTACTTTTAAACGCCTGATGAGTAAACTCATTGGGTGTTTTTGTTTTTTCTGATTTCGCGTCAAGTATAACTAATGATAAAAATAACACACAAAATTGAAGCTAAATAAGATAGAACAAACCAGATAAAATGCAGATAAATCAGAAGAATAGTCATTGATAAACAGTGGTGACTAGTCCTGATATAGGTTGACAACTTTTCAGGCATAAAACGCTCGATGTACTTCATCGGGCGTTTTATAGTTTA
>NZ_JBEEWD010000002.1:0-21896 GCF_040140245.1 Proteus sp. fly-1013
AGTTCGTTTAGTGATTGGTTTCATTACACTCTCCAATTTCAGATTGGAAAAGTGTCAACCTTATTCAGGACGGGTCATAAACCATAAAAAAAGAGGCTTATATAAGCCTCTTTTTCAGTTTAATGGCATCTCTTCTTTATCAGAATCAATAGAGAAGAGGCTCTATTACTGTTTTGCAATTATCTTATTGTCATCTAAATCTAAGATAATCTCTTTACCCGGTAATAATTTGCCAGACAAGATATCTTGAGCTAATGGGTTTTCAACCTCTTGCTGGATAGCCCGTTTCAATGGGCGGGCACCATAAATTGGATCGAATCCAACTTCGCTCAATTTCTCTAATGCAGCGCCTGTAATTGTAACGTGATAACCACGCTCTTCTAAACGCTGGTATAAACGACGCAACTGAATTTGTGCAATCGCTGCAATGTTTTCTTTACCTAATGGGTGGAATACCACAACTTCATCAATACGGTTGATAAACTCTGGTCTGAAATGATGACCAACAACATCCATCACGATGTTCTTCATTTCAGGATAATCAATTGTCCCGAAACGTTCTTGAATTAAATCAGACCCTAAGTTTGATGTCATAATCACAACTGTATTGCGAAAATCGACGGTTCTACCTTGTCCATCTGTTAAACGACCATCATCCAATACTTGTAATAAGATATTGAATACATCTGGATGCGCTTTTTCAACTTCATCTAATAAGATAACTGAATAAGGACGACGGCGAACTGCTTCTGTTAAATATCCACCTTCTTCGTAACCAACATATCCTGGAGGCGCACCCACTAAACGAGAAACGGAGTGTTTTTCCATAAATTCAGACATATCGATACGAACCATTGCATCATCACTATCAAACAAGAAGTTCGCTAGTGCTTTACACAACTCCGTTTTACCAACCCCAGTTGGCCCTAAGAATAAGAACGAACCAATTGGGCGATTAGGATCAGACAATCCAGCACGGCTACGGCGGATAGCATTAGAGACTGCACTTACAGCCTCAGCCTGACCAATAACACGTCTATGTAATTCTTGTTCCATTCTTAGCAGTTTTTCACGTTCCCCTTCTAGCATTCTAGATACAGGAATACCTGTCCAACGTGCTAAGATCTCAGCAATTTCAGCATCAGTGACTTTATTACGTAACAGCTTCATATGCTTATCTTCAGCTTTATTAGCTTCAGCAAGCTGTTTCTCTAACGTCGGAATTTGCCCGTATTGGATCTCTGACATTTTCGCCAAATCACCACTACGGCGAGCTTGCTCTAATGCGATACGTGCTTGCTCTAATTCAGACTTAATATGCTGAGTACCTGTAAGCTCTGCTTTTTCTGCTTTCCACTCTTCTTCTAAAACAGAATACTCTTTCTCTTTTTCAGCAAGTTCTTCATTTAGCATTTCTAAACGTTTTTTACTTGCGTCATCAGACTCTTTTTGCAGTGCTTGTTGTTCAAGTTTAAGCTGAATAATACGTCTATCAAGTCTATCTAATGCCTCTGGTTTTGAATCCATTTGCATACGTAGGCTTGCACCCGCTTCATCAATCAAGTCAATCGCTTTATCTGGCAGCATACGGTCAGAAATATAGCGATGAGATAAAGTCGCCGCGGCAACAATCGCAGGATCAGTAATTTGAACATGATGATGAAGTTCATAACGTTCTTTCAGACCACGCAAAATAGCGATAGTGTCTTCAACTGTTGGCTCTGCTACATACACTTTTTGGAAACGACGTTCTAATGCCGCATCTTTTTCAATATATTGACGATATTCATCAAGTGTTGTTGCACCTACACAGTGTAATTCACCACGAGCTAATGCAGGTTTCAACATATTTCCCGCATCCATAGCACCGTCGGCTTTACCTGCGCCAACCATTGTGTGTAATTCATCAATAAACAGAATGACGCTACCTTCCTGTTTAGATAAATCATTTAAAACGGCTTTTAAACGTTCTTCAAATTCACCACGATATTTAGCACCTGCTAATAACGAGCCCATATCCAAAGAAAGCACACGTTTATTCTTTAAACCCTCTGGGACTTCACCATTAACAATACGTTGAGCTAAACCTTCAACTATTGCCGTTTTACCTACACCCGGTTCACCAATAAGTACGGGGTTATTTTTAGTACGGCGTTGTAAAACTTGAATAGTTCTTCTTATTTCTTCATCACGACCAATGACAGGATCGAGTTTGCCTTGTTCTGCTCTTTCCGTTAAATCCACAGTATATTTTTTCAATGCCTGACGTTGGTCTTCTGCATTTTGATCGTTCACTGTTTCTCCACCACGTATTTTCTCAATCGCTATTTCAAGACTTGCTTTATTCGCTCCGGCTGCTTTTAGCATGTCAGCAACTTGACCACCGGTTTCCATCGCAGCTAAAAGAAAGAGCTCTGATGAAATAAATTCATCACCTTTTTTCTGTGCCAATTTATCGCACAAGTTAAGGTGCTTAATTAAATCATTTGAGGGATGAACCTCTCCACCAGCACCTTCGACTTTAGGTAATCGAGACAAAGCATCATTAATTCGCTCATTAAATTGTGATGCATTAACACCTACGGATGTTAATAGAGGGCGAATTGAGCCACCTTGTTGATTAAATAACGCACTCAGTAAATGTATGGGTTCTATAAATTGATTATCGTTCCCAAGTGCCAATGACTGGGCGTCTGCGAGAGCTTGCTGGAATTTATTGGTTAATTTATCCAGACGCATAACACCTCCAAGTAAAATTTAAAGTAAAATTCGTAACTGGAGAATAGATGAGGTCATTTTGACAATATTCAAGCTCAAAATAAAAATTTTGAGCAAAAATATTTATCAATATTTGAGATAAGTGAGAAAAAATGCTGAGAGGAAGTTTATTTAATCCAGATTAATGATGCCATTCGCCCTGTTGTATGCTCTCGTCTATAAGAGAAAAAGCGTGATGGATCAGTTACAGTACAAAAATCACCACCATAAATCTGAGTTACTCCACTTTCCTGTAAGATTATTCTCGCTAACATATAAATATTAGCTAAGTATTTACCATTATGGGGAATAAATGCAGGCTCGAAGGCAATATTTTTTTCGATAAATGCCAACCGGACTTCTGCACCGACCTCAAAAGCGGTTGGTCCAATTGCGGGTCCTAACCATGCCATAATTTGATCTTTAGGTGCTTTAAAATGCGCAAGCGTATTTTGTAATACACCGTGGCAAAGCCCTCGCCATCCACCATGAGCAGCGCCAACTTCTGTTCCATCAACCGTTGTAAAAAGGACAGGCAAACAATCTGCCGTCATAATTGCGCAAACTTTTTTCTCAGTAGAGGTGTAAAGGGCATCACCTTGTAATTCATCATTTTTCTCAGTATTTAGTGTAACAACATGAGTACCATGAACTTGCTCAAGCCATAATGGCATTTCAGGCAATTGAGCTTGTTGACAAAGTCTGCGTCTATTTTCTTCGACATCAGACAATTTATCACCAACATGAGTACCTAAGTTGAGGCTATTATAAGGTGGCAGACTAATCCCCCCTTCTCTCAAGGTACTGCAAGACCCAATATTTTCAGGTTGTGGCCAATCTGGAAAAATCAATGAAGTCATTTACCAATCCATTTCATCTTTAAACTGTTCAACGTCAGCTTTTAGCACATCGATAAGCTTAACCATATCATCAGGTAATGGTGCATGCCATTCCATTTCAATACCTGTTATTGGATGATAAAGACGTAGCATCGTTGCGTGTAGAGCTTGTCTATCAAATAAACGTAACGTTTCACGTAATTCATCTGAAGCCCCTTTTAAAGGACGAGGTCTTCCTGCATAAAGCTGGTCACCAATTAACGCATGGTGAATATGAGCCATATGAACACGAATTTGGTGAGTACGACCAGTTTCTAAACGCAAACGCAAACGTGTATGAGCACGGAAATGCTCCATAACACGATAATGTGTTACTGCTGGTTTACCCATTGGGTGCACAGCCATATGAGTACGTTTAGTTGGATGTCGAGAAATAGGTTCATTCACTAATCCACCTGCCGTCATTCTTCCTGTTGCAACCGCTTCATACTCACGGGTGATTTCACGACGTTGTAAAGCTTCTACTAAATGCGTTTGTGCAGGAACTGTTTTTGCAACAACCATTAAACCTGTTGTATCTTTATCCAATCGGTGGACAATACCTGCACGAGGTACATTAGCAATCTCTGGATAACGATAAAGTAATGCGTTTAGTACGGTGCCATCTGGGTTACCAGCACCAGGATGTACAACGAGATCTCTTGGTTTATTGATAACTAAAATATCATCATCTTCATAGACGATATTTAACGGAATATTCTGAGGCTCCCAGCGAACTTCCTCTTCAATTAAGGCATCGACTTCAATTTTTTCACCGCCAAGCATTTTTTCTTTTGGCTTATTGATGATTTTATCGTTAACCTGCACTCTATTGTCTAAGATCCACTCTTTTATACGAGATCTTGAATAATCAGGGAACATTTCGGCCAAAGCCTGATCTAAGCGTTGACCCAGCTGTGAATCTGCGACTGTAGCATTAAGTCGTATTTGTTGAGACATAAATAATTTTCTATTAATTAAGTTAGTGTTTTGACGGCACAGCCGTTTCATTTAAAATGAGTTATAGTGTAACCGATTTCAGGGGAGCTTCACGGAGAGACTCCCCAAACCTATTCAGAGGATAATCAATACGTGATGAGACGCATTAAATACCTGGTGGCAGCGGCCACTGTAAGCCTGTTACTTGCTGGCTGTTCGAGTTCAGACAAAGACGCTACTGCCGATATGTCGCCTTCTGAGCTTTACTCAACCAGTCAGGAAAAATTGCTAGATGGCAATTATGGAGCGGCTATCAAACAATTAGAGTCTCTCGATAATCGCTATCCTTTTGGCCCTTACTCGCAACAAGTTCAACTCGATCTGATTTATGCTTATTATAAATCAGCAGAACTACCAATGGCGATTTCTGCAATCGACCGTTTTATGCGATTAAATCCAACCCATCCTAATATCGACTATGTTCTTTATATGCGTGGCTTAACAGCTCAAGCATTAGATGATAGTGCATTACAAGGATTCTTTGGTATTGATCGTTCAGACCGTGATCCTCAACATGCAATCGTGGCATTTAAAGATTTTAGTCAATTAGTTCGTTACTATCCAGACAGCCTTTATGTCGCCGATGCAACCAAACGCCTAGTCTTTCTTAAAAACCGTTTAGCGAAGTATGAGCTTTCTGTTGCGAAATTCTATACTAAACGAGGGGCTTATGTCGCGGTTATTAATAGAGTAGAGCAAATGATGCGTGATTATCCTGATACACAAGCCACTCGTGATGCGCTTGTCTACATGGAAAACGCTTATAAAGAATTAGGTCTGACACTAGAAGCTGAAAAAGTAGCTTCACTGATTGCAGCAAATCCAGCCTAACTAAAAACATCACCATCAAAAACAGCAGCTTATCGCTGCTGTTTTTTTATTCTTTTCTAGCTAAATTGTCTTTACTTTTCATCAGCCCAACCTTCCTAATATGACTGAATAAATACAACTTAACAAGCGGTCTTTTTCAGCTATTTATCATTTGTCACGTTTCTATTACTAGTTACACATACATCTAACAAAAAGTGATTTTGATCATGTTTTAAATTGTGTATCACGATATTCTGAAGTTATCGAAGACGGAGTAATAAAGAGGTAACTATATGATTATAAATATTACTAGCAAACAAATGGAAATTACCCCAGCACTACGAGAACACATTGAAAGCCGTCTAACTAAACTCAATAAATGGCAGGTGAATTTAATCAATCCTCATATTATTCTTACGAAAGATCCTAAAGGTTTTAGTGTTGATGCCAGCATTCATACACCAAATGGGCAACTGGTCGCTAATGCACAACACGCCGATATGTATGTTGCAATTAATGACTTACTGGCAAAACTTGAACGCCAATTAAACAAAGTTCAGCATAAAAATGAATCTCGCCGGGCTGATAACAGCCTGAAAGAAGAGAATTTACTTGTCGATGAAATGTAAATAGTAAAGCAAGATTAAAAATTAGAATAAATCACTGACTCAAAACGCCTCTGCGCATCCTCGTGATGCGCTTTTTATTGTATTTTTCTTGACTCCTTTCACGTCATCATGTTTGATAGCTATATGTTAAATAATTTACCAATCAATATAATGAACAAACATTCACATTTGCCTTTCTTCTTTTTCTTTCTACTCTTTCATTAAGAGGCTTTGTCATTTCAGAAAGAAAAATAAGAACGACAATAGCCTCCAACTGGAGGCTTTTTTATTTATGATGGTATGACATAACGGTATAGGGCTTAAACATGGAAAAACTCGATTTATTAGCAATCAGAGATAAAATCACAACGTTAGATTCAGAATTACTAACGTTGTTAGCAAACAGACGCCAATTATCTGCTGATGTCGCTCAATTTAAATTGAATACACATCGCCCTATTAGAGATAAAAATCGTGAGCGTGAATTACTTGATTTATTAATTGAGAAAGGAAAAAACGTTGGGCTAGATGGTTTTTATATTAGCCGTATTTTTCAAATGATCATCGAAGACTCTGTCTTAACGCAACAAGCCATCCTACAACAACACCTTAATGCAACACCGAATGAGTCAGCTAGAATTGCTTATTTAGGACCTAAAGGCTCTTATTCACATATTGCCGCTCGCCAATATGCAGCTCGCCATTTTGATACCTTCGTTGATTGTACTTGTCAGAAATTTGACGATATTTTTACACTTGTCGATACTGGTCAAGCAGATTACGGTTTACTGCCAATTGAAAATACCAGCTCCGGTGCAATTAATGATGTTTACGATTTACTGCAAACAACATCAATCTCTATTGTTGGGGAAATTCGCATCCCTATTAATCATGCACTTTTAACAAGTGTTGATAGCAGCCCAGAAGAATTGCAAACTATTTATAGTCACCCTCAACCCTTCCAACAATGCAGCCATTATTTAAATCAGTATCCAAACTGGAAAATTGAATATTGCGAAAGTACAGCAGCGGCGATGGAAAAAGTGGCTCTTGCACAATCGCCATACGTTGCCGCTATTGGTAGTGAAGCCGGTGGATCTCTTTATGGTTTAAAACCCTTAGCCAATAATTTAGCAAACCAGCAAATAAACGTAACTCGCTTTATTGTTATTGCGCGAAAAGCGATTGATGTTTCAGACCAAGTTCCTGCTAAAACAACCTTCTTAATGGCAACAGGGCAACAAGCGGGTGCATTAGTTGATGCATTAATGATTTTAAAAAAATACGACATTATTATGACAAAACTCGAGTCGCGTCCTATTAATGGCACGCCTTGGGAAGAGATGTTTTATATTGATGTTCAAGCAAATTTACGTGATATCAATATGCAAAAAGCCTTACACGATTTATCACAAACAACACGCTCATTAAAAATATTAGGCTGTTACCCTTCAGAAAATGTTGTTCCTGTTGAAGTGAAATAACCTCATACAAAGATAAAAGCCAGATTGCGTATAACTATCTGGCTTTTCTTTTACGTTCTTATTTAACGTTAATTATAAGAAGCCATACATCGCAGCAAATATCCAACCAAAGACACAGGAAACGGTTACACCAATTAATCCCGGTAGAATAAAGCTGTGGTTAATAACAAAACGCCCTATTCGAGTTGTACCAGAACGGTCAAATTGAATTGCCGCTAAGTCACTAGGATAAGTAGGCAGAATATAATAACCATAACAAGCTGGTGCCGATGCAATGATATATGCGGGATCAACACCAATACCCAATGCTAAAGGAACAATTGCAGCCAAAGCCGCCGCTTGAGAGTTAACAAACTTAGATACTAATAATAAGACAACTGCATAAGCCCAAGGATATTCTCGTACTAATTGTCCCAATGCCGCTTCTATTTCTTTCATATGCGCAGAGAACATGGTCTCTGCCATCCAAGCAATACCATACACGGCAACAATTGCGATCATCCCTGAACGGAATACTTCATTTTTAGAAATAAGAGAAGGGTTGGTTTTACAGATAATAATAATTGATGCGCCAGCTAATAACATAAACATCTGAATAACGAGCACCATAGATAATGGTTTACCATTAAATACAGGACGTATTTCAGAGAAAGCACCTAATATTGCAACAACAGCAATTGCACCTAAGAATATCCACATTGCTACCCAGTTTTTCATGGGGAGCTTTTTATCTAGAAGTGTTGCTGTATCACCATAAACATAATCATGGTTTTCAGGTACTGAAACAAATTCTTGGAAGCGTTGGTCTTTATCTAAGTCTTTTCCTCTAAACCAGCTAAAGATACCAATGGCTAAAATACCAATAAAAGTTGAAGGAATGGTAATTGCTAATAAATCTAAAAACTCAAGGTGTTTACCATTAAAAGTTACATCACCGAGCATTGCGACTAATGTAACAACGGCAACAGAAACAGGGCTGGCAATAATCCCCATTTGAGAGCCAATTGTACTTGCCGCCATTGGTCTTTCAGGGCGAATATTATTTTTAATCGACACGTCATAGATAATTGGCAATATGGTATAAACAACGTGTCCAGTACCACATAATATTGTAAGAGTACAAGTTACGAGTGGTGCAACAATAGAAATATATTTGGGATTTTTACGTAATAACTTTTCTGCTATTTGCAACATAACATCTAACCCACCAGATGCTTGTAATGTTGCTGATGCAGAGACAACGGCAATAATAACTAGCATTACATCAACAGGTGGTTTTCCCGGAGGAAGTTTAAAAATGAAAACTAAAATAACCAGACCGACACCACCTAATAGACCTAATGCAATTCCCCCTTTCCTAGCCCCATAAAATAGACACACTAATATAATGGCGAGTTGTATTAAAAAATCCATAAATTACCCCTTGAAAAACACGTCGGAATATAAATAAAAAATAATACAATTGAGTTTTTAGTACTTCTTGCAAAAAAAAGAGTTTATAAAATATAATTTACGATAATTGTTATAGCCGTTTTTTTGATCATTGTTATAGTTTTTATAATACCTTTTAATTTCATTCAGTTTTAAGATCTCATCAACAAATAACTTTTAATAAAAAGACAATATCGAACATTAATTATTCTTTAATTAAACCCAACAATAACAATTAAATAACAATAAATATAAGATAGATTAGTCTTTTAATAAAATTAGATATTTATCCCATTGTTTTTAAATGTATATTTATATTTCTCTATTTTTATTTTCTGAATAAAAATAGGTAATTTATATCTATTATTAAATTTTTGAAATGACAGGGAGATTATATGAATACTTTTATCATACTGATTTTAAGTCTATTTTTTACTAATAACGTAGATGAAGTTCAATCACAAGAGAGCTATTACGCTTATTCGTTAACGTCTCAATCGGATTTGAGTCGTTGCACAGTAAGCCCTTGTCCTGACCCCAAAGACTATTGAGTTATAGCATATTGTTTGAATAGGGATTTTTATGAATAAAAAATATATATTAATACTCTCATTTTTCTTCGCTAGTTATGCAAGCGCTCATTTTTATGAAGAAGCAAAAGGAAATAGAGCATCAATAAATGAGTATTCTCAAAATAATAGCAATACGTCTGATCCTAGTGGTTGTGTTTGGCCACCTTGTGATGATGAGTGGTGATAAGCTAAACATAAAATAATTAATAAAATAAAAAGGCCGAACAATTTATTTATTGCTCGGCCTTTTATATAACAAATAATTTAACTAGATTCGGCTATCATTCGCTTTTTGTAATAATACACCACTCTCTTTCATAAATTGAGAAGCATAATCACCAAACCAATCACTCACGTTATTAAATGAATGGATAAACTCACTCTTTGCATTTATATCTAATAGATCGATAGCTTGACCTAATGAGTGATGATATCTACGAATTAATTCAATATTCTCTTTCGATGACAAAATAATATCAGCATAAAGTTGTGGATCTTGAGCAAATAAGCGCCCTATCATTGCCAATTCTAAGCGATAAATAGGTGATGAGAGTCTCAGTAAACTAGCTAAATCAACTTTTTCTTTTGCTAAATGCTGACCATAAGCAAAAGTAGTAAAATGTCGAAGTGCCTGAATAAAACTCATGTTTTTATCATGCTCTTCTGGCGCAATTGCCTCAATTCTTGCACCCCATACCATTAACTGCTCTAGCAACCATTCAAATTCTGTATGGTTTCGTCCTTCACAGTACGCCACAACTTGTTTTGCTAAGCTAGGTACATCAGGGCCAAACATTGGATGAAGACCTAAAACTGGCCCACTATGTGCTTTTAACATTGCTTCTAAAGGGGCTGTTTTAATAGAAGCAAGATCCACAAGTAAACAGTTTTTAGGTAACGCAGGAAGTTTTTCAATAACCTCAACAGTTAAATGAATAGGTACACTGATAATCACCATTCCGGCATTATCAAAAATAGCAGGCGATTTAGTTTGCCATTCATCCGCTTCTAAGCTTTCAACGTGATAGCCAGAGAGTGTAAACAAACGAGAAAATAGTTTACCCATTTTCCCATTTCCTCCCACAATAACGATTTTACCAAGTTGAGGATTGAGAGTTTTAAATCCTTTATCATTCTCTTTAGTATAGGATTCTCGCATCACTCGGCGTAATACATCTTCAATTAAATCTGGGGAAATTCCCATCTTTTGTGCATCATTACGACGAGAAGCAAGCATGGAGGCTTCTCTATCAGGTGCATAAATCGGTAAGCCATGGCGGTTTTTAACTTCTCCCACTTCAGCTACCAGTTGCATTCTTTTTGCGAGTAAAGAAAGCAGTGATTTATCTACCTGATCAATTTGCTCACGCAAACCTCGTAATTCTTCAGCCATCTATGCTTGCCTCTTTTTTCTTTATGATTATCTAACTTAGCTAACTTTTTTTAACTGCGCTTCACGCTGAGCCAAAATCGGGGAAAGTTGAGCATGTAAATTTCTTAACACAGACTCCGTTGTTTCCCAACTAATACATGCATCTGTTACTGAGACACCGTATTTCATTTCACTACGCGATTGCTCTGACGATTGGTTGCCTTCATTAATATGACTTTCTAACATAATACCCGTGATAGATTCATTACCTTTAGTGATTTGCTCAATCACTGAATCAACCACTGCCGTTTGACGACGGAAATCTTTGTTAGAGTTACCGTGGCTACAATCAATCATTAATGATGGTTTTAATCCTGCTTTTACCATTTGAGCTTCGCATTGAGCAACATCTTCTGCATGGTAGTTTGGTGTTTTACCGCCACGTAAAATCACATGACCATCAGGGTTACCTTGTGTTTGCAATAAGCAGACCTGTCCTGATTGATTAATTCCCATAAAACGGTGTGGCATAGAAGCCGCCTTCATCGCATTAATGGCGGTATCTAAATTACCATCTGTTCCGTTTTTAAATCCAACTGGCATTGAAAGCCCAGATGCCATTTCACGGTGAGTTTGAGATTCAGTTGTTCTAGCACCAATTGCTGACCAACTAAACAAATCACCTAGGTATTGTGGGTTATTAGGATCTAACGCTTCAGTTGCCAGAGGCAGACCTAATTGTACAAGTTCGGTCAGTAGCTTACGGGCAATGTGTAACCCTTTTTCCATTTCAAAGCTACCATCCATAAATGGATCGCTAATTAAACCTTTCCAGCCAACGGTTGTACGAGGTTTTTCAAAGTAGACACGCATCACAATGTACAGACTATCACTTAATTCAGACGCTAAGACTTTCAGGCGTTTTGCGTAATCTAACGCAACATCGACATCATGAATGGAACAAGGCCCACATACCACGAGTAAGCGAGGATCACGACGTTGGACAATTTCAGAAATTGTTTGACGTGACTGAGCAATGGCATGCAGATCATTGCGACTCAATGGGTATTTTTGTTTTAACTCTTCTGGAGTAATTAAAACCAGCTCTTCGCTGATATTCACATTATTGAGTGCGTCTTTTTGCATGATCATAATCTTTACCTTTTTTATATCTGTCATTGTGATTTTTTGTGTGTCTGAAAGATAAGATAACATGCAATGTAAAGAAATCAATCCGTATTTTTAATAAATTTGACATATTTGTAATTCAATCTTTACACTGATTATTTTTATTATAAATAAACAATAAATAACAATCAGTTACAAATATAAAGAAAGATAAAAATAACGTGATGAAGATTAAATTAAAACACAATAGTGTAAATTAATATTTACACTTTATCTTTTAATGAATCTCGACATAAGAAGAATAGATAAAATAGGAATATAAGAAGTAAAAGAGAGAAAAAACTAATAAATAATATTTTCAATATAAGAGATATAAAAAAAGGTCAGCAAATGCTGACCTTTTAACAATAACTTTCGGATGTGCGAAAGCGTATTATTTAGCGTTAAGACGCTCTTTGATACGAGCAGCCTTACCTGAACGCTCACGCAGGTAGTACAGTTTAGCTTGACGAACCGCACCACGACGTTTAACAGTGATGCTATCTACGACTGGAGAGTGAGTTTGGAATACACGCTCAACACCTTCGCCATTAGAAATTTTACGAACAGTGAATGCAGAGTGCAGACCGCGGTTACGAATAGCGATAACCACGCCCTCGAATGCCTGCAGACGTTTTTTAGAACCTTCAACAACCCATACTTTAACTTCTAAAGTGTCACCAGGACGGAATGAAGGAACATCTTGCTTCATCTGTTCTTGTTCGATTTGTTTAATAATATTGCTCATAATAACTCTCTTACCCTAGGTAAACTGATATTAATGACATCTTGTGTCAGACTTACTCTGCTGTTCCTGACAGATGTTCCCGTTGGAACTCTGTTAACAGCACTCTTTGCTCGTCAGTCAGAGCTAGGCTTTCCAGAAGCTCAGGTCTTCTTAGCCAGGTTCGACCCAGTGATTGTTTCATGCGCCAGCGATTAATATGAGCATGGTTGCCTGACAGTAAAACTGCCGGAACTTCCATACCATCTAAAACCTCTGGGCGAGTATAGTGAGGATGATCCAGTAAACCTTCAGCAAAAGAATCTTCTTTCGCAGAGGCTGCGTGTCCGAGAACACCCGGTACAAAGCGCGCTACTGCATCTATCATTATCATGGCAGGTAATTCCCCACCACTTAATACGTAATCACCTACAGACCACTCTTCATCGATTTCAGTCTGAATGACACGCTCGTCTATACCTTCATACCGACCACAAACTAGAATTAGCTTCTCATTTGTTGCCAGTTCACAAACTCCTTGTTGATCGAGTTTGCGTCCCTGAGGTGATAAATAAATCACCTTTGCTCCATCACCTGCCGCAGCTTTCGCTTGATGAATGGCTTCCCTTAAAGGTTGAACCATCATCAACATACCGGGACCACCGCCATAAGGACGATCATCAACGGTATTGTGTCTGTCGTATGTAAAATCTCGGGGATTCCAACATTCTACATTGAGCAGACCATGCTTCACTGCCCGACCAGTCACCCCGTACTCGGTTATAGAGCGGAACATTTCTGGAAATAGGCTAATTACCCCAATCCACATTTTTGTGTCCCACTATTGAGAACCGTTAACCGGATAATCTAAAAACCAGGATCCCAATCAACGATAATTTTTTTCGCTGAGAGATCGACTTTCTTGATAACCTGCCCATCAAGAAACGGAACTAGCCGTTCCCCGATACCGAACGCATCTTTCAGATTCGCTTTAATTACCATGACATCATTTGAGCCCGTTTCCATCATGTCTGTAACGACACCTAGATCGTAGCCTTTATCAGTTTCTACATGGCAACCCATCAGATCTTTCCAGTAATATTCACCTTCAAGTTCTGGAAGTTGCGAAGTATTCACGACAATTTCAAAATTAGTCAGGAAATTGGCCGCATCTCTGTCATCAATACCTTTTAGCTTGACGATAATATCTTGGTTGTGATGTTTCCAACTTTCAATTTCAATGGTTTCCCACTGTCCATGACGCTGAATAAACCACGGTTGATATTCAAAAATATTTTCGGCGTGTTCGGTGGAGGAAAAAACTCTGAGCCAACCACGGATCCCGTAAGGTGAGCCCAACTTACCCATAACAATAGGTTCTACAGGCTCTTTTAAGGTTTTTTGTTCGCTCATTGTTACCACCGCGACAGATTAAGCGCTTTTCTTCGCTGATTTGATCAGGCCAGCAACACGTTCTGAAACTGTTGCGCCTTGAGCAACCCAGTGTTCAACACGGTCTACGTCTAAACGTAATTCTTCTGCATTACCGGTTGCCAGTGGGTTATAAAAGCCTACACGCTCAATGAAACGACCATCACGCGCATTGCGGCTATCGGTTACTACTACTTGGTAAAACGGACGCTTTTTTGCGCCGCCACGAGCTAAACGAATTGTTACCATAACATCCTCATTAGTTAATAAAACAACCAGACGCCATCGAGGAACGGAGTCCGGTTGTCATATAAAAAGCCCGAAAAGTTTACTCACTTTGGCGAAAAAAGCAATCCAAAGCACGTTTTTTTTCAGGCTTTTTGATTTTATCGGCCTGGGAATCCAGGTGGCATCATACCTTTCATGCTACGCATCATCTTAGCCATGCCACCTTTTTTCATTTTTTTCATCATACGTTGCATATCATCAAACTGTTTTAACAAACGGTTGACGTCTTGCACTTGTGTTCCTGAACCCGCTGCAATACGGCGTTTTCTGGAACCTTTGATGATTTCCGGTTTTTGGCGTTCTTTTTTAGTCATGGAATTAATAATCGCTTCCATTTTCACTAAAATTGAATCATCCATTTGTGATTTTACTGCATCTGGCACCTGAGACATACCCGGCATTTTGCTTAACATACTCGCCATGCCGCCCATGTTCTTCATTTGCTTTAATTGATCTAAGAAATCATTTAGATCAAAGCCATCACCTTTTTTAAGTTTTGTCGCGAGCTTTTCAGCTTGAGCTCTATCAACTTTGCTTTCAATGTCTTCAATCAAAGACAGAACATCACCCATGCCTAAAATACGAGAGGCAATACGATCTGGGTGGAAAGGTTCTAAGGCTTCTGTTTTTTCCCCAACACCGAGGAATTTAATTGGCTTACCTGTGATATGGCGAATTGATAATGCCGCACCACCGCGCGCATCACCATCAACCTTGGTTAATACAACCCCTGTTAATGGCAGTGCTTCATTAAATGCTTTTGCTGTATTTGCCGCATCTTGACCCGTCATGGCGTCAACAACAAACAGGGTTTCAACTGGATTAATGGCTTTATGGAGAAGTTGGATCTCTTCCATCATGCCTTCATCTACGTGTAAACGACCGGCTGTATCCACCAGCAATACATCATAGAATTGAAGTTGTGCATGTTTTAATGCATTACTTGCAATTGTGACTGGATTTTCTTGAACAGTCGAAGGGAAGAAATCAATGCCAACCGTTTCGGCTAACGTTTCAAGCTGTTTAATCGCTGCTGGGCGATAAACGTCAGCAGAAACAACAAGAACTTTTTTCTTCTTTTTCTCTTTTAAGAATTTACCTAATTTTGCGACACTGGTCGTTTTACCGGCACCTTGTAAACCAGCCATTAACACAACAGCTGGCGGTTGTGCTGATAGATCAAGGTCAGTATTCACTTCCCCCATCGCATTGACGAGTTCATTTTGAACAATTTTTACAAATTCCTGACCCGGTGTCAGGCTTTTGTTAACTTCATGCCCTACTGCGCTCTCTTTGACGCGCGCAATAAAATCACGAACCACAGGTAAGGCAACGTCGGCTTCTAATAAAGCCATACGCACTTCACGCAGTGTCTCTTTAATGTTTTCTTCGGTCAGTCTTCCTCGACCGCTTATATTGCGCAATGTGCGCGATAGTCTGTCACTTAAATTCTCAAACATTATCTTAGCTCAGTGTTAAAGTTGGGCTTATCGGTCATGTATGCCACCGATTATATCACGATGACTCGCGGATCTCTGCATAGAGATTTAAGCTTAATGACTTCAATAGTTGGAGCCGTATGCTCCTAGCGCTATACTAGGAAGTTATTCAAACAATATATGTAAGCGAAACTATGCCCGTTATATCAATCTCTATCGTCGCTGTCTGCGCTTATTTACTCAGTCTGGTGCTGTTTTTGCCCGGTCTGTTACGAAAAGAGCAGAATGGATACCGCGGATTAGCTCTACTATTTGCGGTAATTGCACTTGTTGCACATGCCATTTCATTAAAATTTTTAATTTTCCGTCCTCACAGCGGACAGAATCTTTCACTCACCAATCTAGGTGCGATTGTTAGTCTGATGGTCTGCGTTATTATGACGATTGTGGCTTCTCGTGGCCGAGCATGGTTCTTACTGCCTATTGTTTATTGTTTCGCAATAGTCAATCTTGTTATTGCAGCACTTATGCCGGGCGAATTTGTTACACATCTTGAAAGTAGCACATCACTCTTTATTCATATTGGGCTGGCTTTATTAAGCTATGCCACACTGTTAATTGCCGCTTTATATGCGTTACAACTAAGTTGGCTCGACTATCAACTAAAAAATAAGAAACTAAAATTCTCACCTCAAATGCCACCATTAATGTCAATTGAGCGTAAAATGTTTCATATCACACAAGTGGGTGTGGTATTACTGACTCTGACCTTATGTACAGGTTTGGTGTATATGGATAATATTTTTGGTAAAGAAAATATCCATAAATCTATTTTCTCTATCATTGCTTGGTTTGCTTACATCATTTTATTATGGGGACATTTCCGAGAAGGATGGAGAGGAAAGAAAGTCATTATCTTTAATTTGATTGGCGCTATTATTTTAACATTAGCTTTTTTTGGTAATCGTTTATTACAAGAGTTAGTGCTTAATTAATTTTCTATTTTAGGGTAGCAAAAGGATCTCAATTTTGGAGCATGTGTCGACAACTACGCTCATTATCATACTTGTATGTATGATTATTGCCTCAGCTTATTTTTCTGGGACTGAAACCAGTATGATGACGATTAATCGATATCGTCTTCGTCATGCTGCAAAACAAGGAAATCGCTCTGCAAAACGTGTAGAAAAATTATTACAACGTCCTGACAGATTGATTAGTTTAGTATTGATTGGCAATAATCTGATTAATATTGTTGCGTCTGCACTAGCTACCATTGTTGGTATGCGTTTATACGGTGATGCAGGTGTAGCAATAGCCACTGGTGTGCTGACCTTTATTATCCTGATTTTTGCTGAAGTGCTTCCAAAATCAATTGCGGCACTTTATCCAGAGCACGTTGCTTATCCAAGTAGTGTTATTCTCTCTCCTTTGCAAAAATTGATGCTGCCTATTGTTTGGTTTTTTAATAAAATCACATTAATACTGATGCGTATTTTGGGTATTAAGTCCCCAGTAATACAGGGAAATGCGGTATCAAAAGAAGAGTTAAGAACTATCGTTAATGAATCTAAATCAAAGCTTTCACAAAGAAATCAGAATATGTTGCTGTCGATTTTGGATTTAGAAAAAGTAACAATTGGCGATATTATGGTGCCAAGAAATGAGATTTTTGGTATCGATGTCAATGACGAATGGAAATCTATCGTAAGACAGTTAACTCATTCTCCTCACGGTCGAATTGTGCTTTATCGTGATACGCTTGACGATGCAATTGGCATGTTACGTGTACGAGAAGCTTATCGCTTAATGACTGAGAAAAAAGAGTTTACCAAACAAATTCTGATGAAAGCTGCCGATAAAATCTACTTTATCCCAGAAAGCACACCGTTAAACCTACAACTCGTCAACTTCCAACGTAATAACGAAAAAGCAGGTGTTGTGGTTGATGAATATGGTGAAATTCAAGGTTTAGTAACCGTTGAAGATATTCTTGAAGAGATCGTAGGTGACTTTACTACTTCGATGTCTCCTTCTTTAGCAGAAGAAGTCATCCCTCAAAAAGACGGTTCATTGTTAGTTGATGGCACAACAAATATTCGAGATATCAATAAAGCTTTTGGCTGGCATTTACCTGAAGATGAAGCTCGAACAATCAATGGTGTCATTATTGAAGAGCTAGGTGATTTACCTGTTGTCGGTAATAAAATAAAAGTGAGTGACTACGAATTTGAAATCCTTGAAGTTCAGGATAACGTCATCAAAAAGGCGTTAATTCGCCACCTTTCAATCCCACATCATTAGTGAATACAAATAAGCGCCTTTTAAGGCGCTTATTTTTTGCAGTTTACCCTAGTTCAAACCGTAATTTACTATTACGAAAATCAAACTCTCTGGCGGGTTTCATATAGAAAGGCTCTATTGCTTGCTCTTGTATTAGTTTTGTAGGCTTTAATTGTTGATAATCAGAATAAAAACCATGATTTTTGACCCACATAACTAAGTTTAATGCAGGCTGGTAAGAATAATCAGCGCCATACTCTTCACGCCTACAAATAAAACATGCCGTCTCTCCTTTATTCAAAGTAAGAGAAAGGGACTTGCGCGGAAAATTAGTAATAAGTGCCCCCTCATCGTTTATCGCTTCAATATTAAAATGATGAGGTGCTAAGCTACGAATATTTTCATATTTTAGCTGCGAATTCTCGCCGCTATAACTGTTTGTTTTAATTTCATCTTGTTGAAAATACCAACGATATTGCTCTTCATCTTTTTCTTTATAAAGATAATCACCACATATTTTCATTATGGTGTTTGTTTGTGGTTTAGTGAGCTTAGCAAATAATTCAGGATTGAGTTCTGACGAGAACAGTAACGAATCAGGCTTGATAATAAGCTCTGTTTCGCACTGAGTGCGTTTAACATACTTTTTGTGAACTCGCTCTAAGTAACGATATTCAAGTGCTTTAGAACGCCCCTGATAGAAAAAGGCATCTTTAGGAAATTGAGTACGTAATGTGCCTTTACCTACAAAATAAAATTCTCGAACAAAAAACTCTAACACTAATTTAGGTGATGAGAATTTGTGATTTTCCATAACAAAAGTGTACTCCGTGTATTAAGCATAAATTTAATCCATTACTGTGCTAACAATATAAGAAGATAAGAAAATAAAACAATGGAGGAGAGAAAAGAAAAATAATGAGGAGATAAAAACAAAAAAGAGACAATAAATCAGAATGCGAATTTCCTGATCTATTATCCCCTAACGTCATAAATTAGCTATCGCTTAGATATGCAGCTCTTTTAAAGTCTCTTCAGGCAGGGCTAATTCATCGTTATGATTAATGCCAATGCTATGAGATAAAATATCGCGTGCAATATCTTGAGCTTCTGTCAGTGAATGCATTTCATAGGTACCACATTGGTACACGTTCAGCTCTGGGATATGGTTTTGATCTTTTACTTTCAAAACATCTTCCATTGCTGCTTTCCATGCATTAGCTACACGTTGCTCTTCAGGTTGTCCAATTAAGCTCATGTAGAAGCCTGTACGGCATCCCATTGGAGAAATATCGATTATCTCAACACCATTACCATTAAGATGGTTACGCATAAATCCAGCGAACAGATGCTCTAATGTATGAATTCCTTTCTCAGGCATGGCTTTTTTATTTGGCACAGTAAAACGTAAATCAAATACCGTGATGGTATCACCTGATGGCGTTTTCATTGTTTTAGCAACGCGTACAGCAGGTGCTGACATACGTGTATGGTCAACAGTAAAGCTATCCAATAAAGGCATAAAAAACCTCCTAAGAAAAATTTAAATATTTTTAAGAAAAAATGAAACTTTCTACGAGTAGCCCGGTCTTAGTAATGAATACGCGCAAATTGTTATCATCCCTATTTCTCTATAGAATTTTTTAGCCACACAAATCTTAGTGTGGCTTTTTTCTATCTAAGTTTAGGAAGCCACGTTATCGGTGTTTGTCCCCGCATGGATCTTCAAATACTCATCAAAAGAAATGGTATCACTCTTTTCTAACTCTTCTTGACGTTTTATGGATGAAATTCTCTCATGATCAAAAGCTTCATCAGTTAACGTTTCATAAGGTGTTTTAATTAATTCTTGGTAATATTCTTCAGCTAAAGATAAACCGAAACCACCAATACCTTGTGTTTTAATTTTGTCTAAAAGTCTGCCAGAGAAGGTTAATTCAGGATTATCGAACATTTCCTCTAACTTAACGCAAACTTCCATATATTTAGTGCCTGAACAGCAATCAAGAACATTAGCAACACGTTCTAAATCAGCAAATAAGGCTTTACCAACTTGCGCTAGTGGCTCTTTTCTTTCGCCACAACCCATTCCAATAACTTGACCTGGCTTACGCCCTTCTAGAATAACGTTATTCCAATTTGAACGGCAGCACGCTAATTCAGAGGCACTCATCTCTGGGGCATCCGCTAATACACACCAGATCAGGAATAAATCAAGGAAGCGAATTTGAGTTTCATCAACACCAATTGGCGTAAATGGATTGATATCAAGTGAGCGGACTTCGATATATTCAATACCACCACGTAATAACGCATCAGAAGGTGATTCATCACCTTTAACTACACGCTTAGGACGAATAGGTGCATAGAGTTCATTTTCAATCTGCAACACATTGGTGTTTAACTGAATATACTCACCGTCTTTCTTAACACCTAATTTAGCAAACTCTTCAGAAGGCTTATGGATCGCTTTTTTCAGCCCTTTGACATACGTTTCAAGATGATTAAAGGTGATATCTAAATCGCTTTGAGATTTATTGGTATACCCTAAATCACTTAAACGTAATGAAGTTGCATAAGGTAAATACTTCGCCCCTTTAGGCGTACTTTCAAATGGTAAGTTTGTTTCTCTTCCTTTTAAGAAAGATCCACAAATTGCCGGTGATGCACCAAAGAAGAATGGAATGATCCAGCCAAAGCGATAGTAGTTACGAATAAGACGTAAGTAACCGTCAGAAATCGCCTCTTTCCCACTCTCTTCGTCTTTTACATTTGCCCATGCTTGCCAAAACTCGATAGGCAGTGAGAAGTTGTAATGCACACCTGAAATAGTTTGCATTAACGCGCCATAACGATTTTTAAGCCCTTCACGGTAGAGTGTTTTAAAACGCCCAACATTAGAGGTGCCAAATTGAGCCAGCGTAATCTTATCTTCTGCTTCAATAAAGCAAGGCATACTCATAGGCCACATACGTTCATTATCTAAGTGACGTGCTGTGTAGCGATGTAAATCACCTAAAAAATGCAAGGTATGTGCAATGTTATCATCAACAGGTGTAATAAACTCTAATAGAGACTCAGCAAAATCAGTCGTGATCCATTTATGAGTTAATGATTTACCTAATGAAATAGGATGCTCTGTTGATGCTAAATTGCCTTCTGGCGTAACTCTTAAGGTTTCACGCTCTATACCACGGTGGATTCCACATAAAACTTTAGGGTGTGCTTCCAACCAAGAAAGCGCTTTTGATACGTCCGGGATCAAAGGTGACCTCCCGCGTTGATTGATGTTAGTAAATAGATAGGAGTTACTTTATCGCAAAGTCACTAAATTGTCGCTGATTAGATGATGTTAGCATTGTTAGTTGATGCTAAACAAAGACGTTATATGATGAGAAATAAGAGAATGCAGAAAAGCAAAAAGCCCCGCAATAGCGAGGCTTTGAAGATGGTGCATCCTGGAGGATTCGAACCTCCGACCGCTCGGTTCGTAGCCGAGTACTCTATCCAGCTGAGCTAAGGATGCGGGTCTGACGTTTTTGCTAGAAATAATTAAACTAAGATATCTAATAAAAGATGGTGCATCCTGGAGGATTCGAACCTCCGACCGCTCGGTTCGTAGCCGAGTACTCTATCCAGCTGAGCTAAGGATG
>NZ_JBEEWD010000002.1:21996-326356 GCF_040140245.1 Proteus sp. fly-1013
TGGTGCATCCTGGAGGATTCGAACCTCCGACCGCTCGGTTCGTAGCCGAGTACTCTATCCAGCTGAGCTAAGGATGCAAATCTAAATGGCGGTGAGAGAGGGATTCGAACCCTCGATGCAGCTTTTGACCGCATACTCCCTTAGCAGGGGAGCGCCTTCAGCCTCTCGGCCATCTCACCATATTTAGAACCACTCGAAGAAGTTCTTACTGAACATCTCGTCTCTGTGTGGCGCACATATTACTTTCTCAGCCTAAGAAGTCAAACAATTTTTCTCAACTTTTTACGAATATACGTTTGTTTGAACACTTCACAAACAAACTGATGCGTTTATCATCAAGATTGGCTAAAAAAGTTCTAAACACAATGATATCGCTGATGAAAAATCATTCAAGTATTTTGTTCTCTTAGTAAATAAATTTATTCACACAGCAAATAATTGTGAAGCGAATGATTAGAGGTAAAAAGACTTTCAATTCTGTCAATCAGAATAAACGGATAGTGTAATAATAAATACAGCTCAAGGAGAGCAAAGATAGGAACAAAGAAGGGAATCAAAAGTCTTATAAAGAGAAAAGCGCCCAAACCCGGCAAAAGTGTGGACGCTTACGAATGAATTGTAACTAACTAAAAATAGGAATTAGTTTAGTAGTTATCAGTAGGCTGAGTTTTCTCGGCCTGAATTCGTTGATAGATCTCTTCACGATGGACAGATACTTCTTTGGGTGCGTTTACGCCAATCCGTACCTGATTACCTTTAACCCCTAAAACGGTTACGGTCACATCATCGCCTATCATAAGCGTTTCACCAACTCGACGAGTTAGAATAAGCATTCTTTGCTCCTTGAAAATTTACAAGAGTCGGGTCTCTAGAATTTCCCGGCCATTATCCATCATACATTGTCAATTCGTATAATCATTATTTATCACAAGTAACTCACACTTCATAACAAAATATAAATTTAGTGATTGATTATTTAACGGATTACCAATATCTCTATAAGGCGTTATCCCTACACTAACAGGGATAGCGCCTTTTTTCAGGTTGCTATCGCTTACAGATGCGATTCAACCCACTCGTCAACACTTGCCAAAGCTGCTGGTAAGGCTTCAACGTCAGTACCACCAGCTTGAGCCATATCAGGGCGACCGCCACCTTTACCGCCAATTTGCTGTGCTACAAAACTAATTAGCTCACCAGCTTTAACTTTAGCAGTTAAATCTTTAGTGACCCCAACAATTAAGCTCACTTTACCATCAGAAATAGTAGAAAGCACAATAATTGCAGAACCTAATTGATTTTTTAAATCATCAACCATTGTTCTTAACATTTTTGGCTCAACACCATTAAGCTCACGAACTAAAAGTTTGATACCTTTCACGTTTTTAGCTTGACCACCTAAAGAGGAACTCTCTTGAGCAGCTTGCTGATCTTTTAGTTGTTGAAGTTCTTTTTCTAATAAACGATGTTTTTCTTGGACTGTTTTGATTCTTTCGACCAAGTTTGTACCATCGCTTTTTAGAACTTGTGCAACAAGAGAGATAAGATCTGATTGTTCATGAATACTCTCAATTGCTGCAATACCAGTAATCGCCTCAATACGACGAATACCAGCTGCCGTACCTGACTCACTGACAATGCGGAATAAACCAATATCACCCGTTCTAGAAGCGTGAGTACCGCCGCAAAGCTCAGTAGAGAAGTCACCCATGGTTAAAACACGAACTCGTTCGTCGTATTTTTCACCAAAGAGCGCCATCGCACCTTTTTCTTTTGCATCTTCAAGATCCATTAACTCAGTGACAACTGGTGAGTTAAGACGGATTTGCGCATTTACAATATCTTCAATTTGTCGTAATTGTTCTGGTTTAACCGCTTCAAAATGAGAAAAGTCAAAACGCAGATACTTATCGTTAACTAAAGAACCTTTTTGAGTAACATGCGTACCCAGAACTTGGCGCAATGCTGCGTGCAATAAGTGTGTAGCAGAGTGATTTAAACGAATAGCATCACGACGAGCAATATCGATAGTGGCATTGATTTTATGGTTAACAATAAATGACCCTACGTTAACTTTACCAATATGACCAATAGCTTTACCGTATTTTTGCGTATCTGTGACTTCAAACAGGCTATCTTTACCTGTTAGAACACCTTTATCACCAACCTGACCACCAGACTCTGCATAAAATGCGGTTTTATTTAAGAAGATAATACCTTCTTCACCTGCTTTTAATTCAGTGACTGATTGCCCGTTATGGAAAATAGCGGTAATTGTGCCCTGCTGTTCATCATGATCATAACCAGAGAACTCACTGCGGCTATCCACTTTAATTAAACTATTATAGTCAGTACCGAAACCGCTGGATTCACGAGCACGTTTACGTTGCTCTTCCATTGCGATTTCAAAGCCTTTTTCATCAACTTTGATATTTCTTTCACGACAAACATCAGCGGTTAAATCGATAGGGAAACCATAAGTATCATAAAGGCGGAAAGCAGTCTCACCAGGAAGAACGTCATCTGTTAATTGAGCAAGCTCTTCATCTAATAGTTGAAGACCACGTTCTAATGTACGAGCAAACTGCTCTTCTTCCGTTTTTAATACTTTTTCAACGATAGCTTGTTGACGTTTTAACTCTTCACCAGCTTCTGCCATAACTTCAATTAATGGAGCTACTAACTTATAGAAGAAGGTATCTTTTGCGCCAAGCATATAACCATGACGTACTGCACGACGAATAATACGACGCAATACATAGCCACGACCTTCGTTAGAAGGAATAACACCGTCGCAAATAAGGAATGAACAAGAACGAATATGATCTGCAATAACGCGTAATGATTTATTACTTAAATCTGATGCATTAGTTACTTTAGCAACTGATTCAATTAACAAGCGGAATAAATCAATGTCATAGTTAGAGTTTACATGCTGTAAAACAGCTGTAATACGCTCTAATCCCATACCAGTATCTACAGAAGGCTTTGGTAATGGGTCCATTGTACCGTCTGACTTACGGTTAAATTGCATGAAGACGATGTTCCAGATCTCAATATAGCGATCGCCGTCTTCTTCTGGTGATCCTGGAGGTCCGCCCCAAATGTGGTCACCATGATCATAAAATATTTCTGTACAAGGTCCACAAGGGCCTGTATCCCCCATTTGCCAGAAGTTATCTGATGCAAATGGTGCGCCTTTGTTATCACCAATACGGATGATTCTTTCTGCTGGAATACCAATTTCTTTATTCCAAATATCATAAGCTTCATCATCTGTGGCATATACTGTTACCCAAAGTCTTTCTTTAGGTAAGTTGAACCACTCTTTGCTTGTTAATAATTCCCAAGCAAAATTGATTGCATCATGTTTGAAATAGTCACCAAAACTGAAATTACCTAGCATTTCAAAAAAGGTATGGTGACGAGCGGTATAACCCACATTTTCTAAATCGTTATGTTTACCACCAGCGCGCACACAGCGTTGCGCGGTTGTCGCTCGGGAATAAGGTCTATTATCCAATCCAAGAAATACATCTTTGAATTGGTTCATCCCTGCGTTTGTAAACAGCAATGTTGGATCGTTATTTGGAACCAAAGAACTGCTAGGTACTATTTGATGTCCTTTAGTATGAAAAAAGTCGAGAAACGCCTGACGGATCTCAGCGGTGCTTTTGCTCATAATTATCCCGAAATCAAGCTGGAAAAACAGAAATTAGAAATCTAGTTAGTGGAGGTTTATTGTTACCTCTACTTAGCCAACGAATACATAAGTAGGGATAAGATAGAATTTCTTCTGTCAGAAGTAAAACCCCCGATAAACTTATTCGTGTTGACATTGTAAATCGTCTAGTTTTTTTCTGAAAGTGGGATTGTTATCTGAGAATGGGACTTTTCTCTATTTAAGAGCAATTATCTTGGGAAATGTTAACAACTGAAAGTATTTTCATTTTGTAATTATTAAAAAGTATTTGTTATTACTGATTTTTTATGGAATTACTCTCTATACGTTTCTTTTCTACAAATAATCTCTTTTTCTCATGGTAATTAGTTATAAACACATAAGCACCATTACTTAAATAAGATATTAAGAGCACGATAACTTACTAAAATAAAAGCGCTTGTCAGTATAAAATTCACCTTACATCTCAACAAACCTTTAAATACAATTTAAATTAGATCCAAATATCTTGAAGATATTTATCTTTATATGTCAATTATTTACTATCTGGTGCAACCAGATTATCGTAATGATTCTTATTTAGATTAATTATTGATAAGAATATATCACCAAAATTTCACTATATAAAATTTCATACAACTACAAAAAATAGATTAGTAAAAAATATCGTTATATTAAATAAAGTAGTGTTAAAGGCTATTTTTTATAGGAAGAAAACAAAATAAGGCTAATTTTAACCCTATTTTGAATAAAAAATACGACATATAGCAAAAAGGAAGCCTTTTTAGAGCTTCCTTTTTAAGTGAGTTAAATCACATTAATTGACTAGTGTTTTACAACTACGATAATCGTAATATGTTTTAATACGCATTCAATTTAGCAATTTAGGTATTTAGGTATTTAGGTATTGGCAAAAGAATTATTCTTCTGTTTCTTCAATATCTGCTGCATTATCGCTATCGTTAGTAAAATCAGCTGCGCTAGTAAATTCGCCAGCATGATTTAATAACATTTCACGTAATTTGGTGTTTAACTCATTGTACATTTCAGGGTGTTCTTTTAGGTAAGTTGTTGCATTGGCTTTACCTTGACCAATTTTCTCACCATTGTAGCTGTACCATGCACCTGCTTTCTCTACCAATTTATGTTTAACACCTAAATCAATCAGTTCACCAAAGGTATTGATACCTTCGCCATACATAATTTGGAATTCAGCTTGTTTAAATGGTGCTGCAATTTTATTTTTCACCACTTTAACGCGTGTTTCACTACCAACAACTTCATCACCGTTTTTAACAGAACCGATACGACGAATATCTAAGCGTACAGAAGCGTAGAATTTAAGTGCATTACCGCCTGTTGTGGTTTCTGGGTTACCAAACATAACACCGATTTTCATACGAATTTGGTTGATGAAAATAAGTAATGTATTTGAGTTTTTCAGGTTACCCGCTAATTTACGCATAGCTTGGCTCATCATACGAGCCGCTAAACCAACGTGTGAATCACCAATTTCGCCTTCAATTTCTGCTTTTGGTGTTAAAGCGGCAACGGAGTCAACAACGATAACATCAACAGCACCAGAACGAGATAATGCATCACAAATTTCTAAGGCTTGTTCACCAGTATCAGGCTGAGAACACAGCAGGTTATCAATATCTACGCCCAGTTTTTTAGCATAGATAGGATCTAAAGCATGCTCAGCATCGATAAATGCACAAATTTTGCCTTCACGTTGAGCAGCTGCGATAACTTGTAGAGTTAAGGTAGTTTTACCAGAAGATTCTGGGCCATAGATTTCAACAATACGACCACGTGGTAAACCACCAGCACCTAAAGCAACGTCTAATGATAAAGAACCCGTAGAGATGGTTTCAACGTTCATGGAACGATCTTCACCCAGACGCATGATAGACCCTTTACCAAATTGCTTTTCAATTTGACCAAGTGCTGCGGCCAATGCTTTTTGTTTGTTTTCATCAATAGCCATGTTATCTCCCTCTGGGCAGTGAAACATAAATATGGGTCACTACCATTAAAACGTATATGATTTTGCTTGTTGAAACTCATTATACTGTATAATCATACAGTATCAAGTTAATTATTAATAATTTCTTTAAGTATTGATTTTAAAGAAAAAACAACAGATTCAGCTCTTACTTGCTCTCGTGAACCACTGAATATACAGTGTTTTGCCGTAGTTTGAATACCTGTTGGTGTTTTCATTGCAAAGCCGAACCAAACTAAACCAACAGGTTTTTCTTCACTCCCACCACCGGGTCCGGCAATACCACTAACAGATACTGCAAAATCTGCATTAGCTGTTATTAGTGCCCCTTTAGCCATTTGAAGAACGACTTCTTCACTCACCGCGCCGTATTTAAGCAAAGTTTGTTCATCAACACCTATCATTTCATGCTTTGCTTCATTGCTATATGTTACAAAGCCACGGTGATAATATTCAGAACTTCCTGCGATATCCGTGATAATTTTCGCAATCCATCCGCCAGTGCAAGATTCAGCCGTTGTTATCGTACTCTTCTTTTCAATTAACGCTTTACCCACCTCAATACTTAGGCGGGTCATTTCATCGTAATTTATCATTAAGGTTCATCTAACCTCTATTCTAAATCTCACTGTTTAAGATTTTTTTCTGGTGCAATCCCATAACCATAAACCACCAATTGCTAAGGCAAAGATAGCACCAAAGCCAATCCCGATAGCAACGACAGAGACACCAATGCTCGTAACTAGTGAGAATAATCCAAGCATTAATAGCATTGCCGTATTTTCACCTAAGTTTTGTACAGCGATAGCATTACCAGCACCCACACTGTGCTTTCCTTTGTCTTGTAATAACGCATTCAAAGGAACGACAAAGAAGCCACCAAAAACACCGATGATGATAAGGATTAGATAGGATGGAATAATTGAAGTTTGCAATGAGAAGTAAACAACACCAAGACCAATTAAAATACCGGCAGGCATGCAGCGGCGTACTGTTTTTAGTGTCACAAATTTAGCGGCTAATCCAGCACCGACCACAATACCAATGGCAACCATCGCATTTAATACAGTAGGTGTTGTATTATCAGTCATACCTAAAGCAATAGGTACCCATTGAACCAGTAAGAAACGCAATGTGACTCCCGCGCCCCAAAACATGCTGGTTCCCACTAAAGAAAAGCGACTTTCTTTATCAGCCCATAAAGTACGTGTAGCTTCAAGAAACTGAATAAACATTTTTTTAATGTTCCAACCACGACCAATTTGAGCTGCTGATAATTTAGGTATACCAAAGTTAACAAATACCGCTAAGGCATACATTGCCGCGCAAACACCTAATGCAAAAACAATGTTCCAATCTGAGAGCAAACCACCAATGACTGATCCCAATAAAATAGCAGCAATGGTAGATGCTTCCATTAAGCCATTTGCTTTAACTAAACGCTCGCCATCTGTTAATTCACCCAAAATGCCATATTTAGCAGGAGAATAAACAGCTGCGCCAATGCCGACTAAGGCATAACCAAGGAAAGGGTCTGAGCCTACACAAATAAGAAATGCACCTACGAATTTTAAAAGGTTGCCACTGAGCATAACCCTACCTTTAGGATTACGATCAGCAAACTGTCCTACAAAAGGTGCTAAGAGAATAAAAGCCAGCACAAAGACCATTTGTAAAACAGGCTGGCTCCACTCTGGGTAAAGCGCCGATTTAAACTGAGCAAGGATCGCAAACAATAATGCATTGTCAGCAAAAGCAGAAAGAAATTGCGATATCAATACCGCTTTCATTCCTTTACTCATTAAAGGAGGCTGGCTAATATTCTCTGACATTAGTTATTTTCCTGTTCAGCAAGTTTTTTCAATGAGACAAAATCCGTTTTCCCACTTCCTAAAACAGGAATTTCTTTGATAAAACGAATATCCTTTGGTACAGCAATTTCAGCAACACCTTCCGATTTTGCCAATGCTGACAGCGTACTACGATCTAATTGCTTATCGGTTGTGAACAGGACTAATGATTCACCTCTGCGCTTATCACTTATAGTCACAACAGCGTGCTCACCTTTAGATGCTTTACGTGCAAGTTGCTCAACACCCTCAAGAGAAACCATTTCACCCGCAATTTTTGCAAAGCGTTTTACACGCCCTTTAATAGTACAAAAACCTTCACTATCAATAGCAACGATATCACCAGTGTCGTACCAACCTTCTTCGTCAATACCTTCAGCATTGGTTGCTACAGGGACTTCCAGTTTTTCAGGTGATTCAACGCGTAAATATCCCATCATTACGTTAGGACCACGTAGTTGTAGTCTACCGCCTTCGGCAATACCATTCATTGGAATTAAGCGCCCTTCCATACCGGGTAACAAACGCCCCACTGTATGAGCTTTGGCACTCATAGGCACGTTGATTGAAACAACAGGTGCGCATTCTGTTACACCATAACCTTCTAAAATACGAATACCGAATTTCTCTTGCCATAAAACACGAGTCGATTCAGAAAGCTTTTCAGCTCCAGCAACCACATATCTGACTCTGGCAAAATCATAAGGGTGGGCAAATTTTCCGTAGTTTCCTAAAAAAGTTGATGTACCAAACAACACCGTACAGTTTTGGTCATAGACCAATTCAGGCACAACTCGATAGTGTAACGGACTTGGGTAAAGAAAAACGCGCGCCCCCAAGCAAATTGGAGTCAGTAAACAAGCGGTTAAACCAAATGCATGGAATAACGGCAATGCTGACATAAATTTGTCTTTCGGTGAAAAATCAGCAATAGCGCGAATTTGATCAACATTAGCCAATAAACTTGAATGACTATGAACAACACCTTTAGGCGTACCTTCAGAGCCTGATGTAAATAGAATAACGGCTGCATCATGTGCGTCTTGCGGTAACATCGCTTTTTTAGGCGTAACTAGGTGTTTGAGGACCCAGCGTTTATCTTCACTGGTAACAGTATCTTTTAGATCCTCAAGATAAATCCAATTCGCTTCTGGGGTTTGCTCAGGAATATGTAATAAATTCCCTTTTTCTAAAAATTGACGTGATGTAAAAATGATTTTGATTGATGCGGCTTTCATCGCATTTTGTACACCTAAACTACCCGCCGTATAGTTAAGCATTGCCACAACACGTTGACGCATTGTTGCACCTAATAGTGCAGCCGCAGTGACGGTTGTATTTGGAAGCAGTAAACCGATACGCTCTTTGGGCTCTGTATAGCGCTCAATTAATCGGCTGATCCCTAACGTTTTTTTCAGTAACCCTTGATAAGAATCTTCTTTTAGATTGATATCAGAAATTAGCGGACTAAATCGACCATATTGAGACATTGCCTGTAAAAATGCTTCATACAGCGTGATATTAGGGCGCGTTTGCATGATGGCTTCCATCATGATGTCACGCATGGCTTCACCCGCTAATCGGCGACGCTCAGAAGACTTTTCAGCTTTTGGCATCGGTAAATCAACAGCAGGAAGTACCTTGATGGTGATTTTAGGAAAGAATTGAGATTTTACTCGTAAGCTTTTACGTACTCGTGAAAAATAGCTGAATTCAGCTCCTTCAATTCTAACAGGAACAACTTTAGCGCCTGATTTTGCGGCAATAAAAGCAGCACCTTCATAAATTTTCATCAAACCATTTGTTACTGTGATCCTTCCTTCTGGGAAAATCACAACAGGACGACCTTTATCCACTTCTTTAACTAACTGACGAACAGCCATTGGGTTGGCGGGATCTAAAGGTACGATATCAGCATAACGACCTAACCATCTTGTCGTTTTTGCAGAAGCAACAGAGGTATAAACAGCAAACACAGGATTAATAGGCAGGAATAAGCGTAATAATATACCATCAATAAAAGAAGTATGATTTGGTGTAATTATACATTTTTCATATTGTGAAAACTGATTAACAAGTCCTTCAATTCTTATTCTAAATAAGAATTTAAATAGTGTTTTAAAAAACGCTATCAACATCATATCCATATCTCATTTTGCTATAATTAGCCTTACTATAAATAGGATGTGATGAAAATAAAATAGATGTTCCCTGTTTTATCCTTTATATCAGACGACTTCTTAATTATTTCGTGAGTTTTGCGAGAATTGCCTCAATAATCTCATTAATAGGTAATCCAGCATCCACAATAATATCAGCACATTGCAAATATAAAGGTTCACGTTTAACCAAAACGTCATTCATTTCTGAAACTAACGTTTTCCCCGTCAAACTTGGTCTTTGTGCTTCATTCGGATCTTGGGACAAACGCTCAACTAAAGTTCCAAGAGATGCCTGTAAATAAATAGTAACACCTGAAGATTTCATATAAGCACGATTTTGATCTGCCAAAATCATACCGCCACCTGTTGAGATAACTTGATTAGGTTGGCTAACTTGGACGAGCGCTTCTGATTCAGTTTGTCGAAAAAAATCCCAACCTTTCTCTTGAACCATAGTCGATATAGTTTGTTGATATTTTTGAGTTATCCAATCATCCGTATCAATGAATCTATAATTTAACGCGAGGGAAAGTGCTTTACCTACTGTTGTTTTGCCTGCACCTCTAGGTCCGATAAGGTAAATTGTACTATCCATAAAATGCACTATCTCCATAGTGTGTTCCCTTTTAGGGGTGTAATTAAAAATTTACATGCTGTAAAGTATAAAATATCATACCTGATGTAACAAAAAAATAAAGCCACACTTTAGAAAAGTATGGCTTATTTATTCATATTAACAATTAGCTACGAATTGTATTATCGCCGTAGCCAATCCATTTATAGGTCGTTAGAGCATCTAATCCCATCGGGCCTCTAGCATGTAATTTCTGTGTACTAACAGCAACTTCGGCACCTAAACCGAATTGTCCACCATCAGTAAAACGCGTACTTGCATTAACATACACCGCAGCCGAATCAACTTGGCGAACAAAGCGATCAGCATTTGCAATAGATTGCGTTAAAATAGCGTCAGAGTGTGCAGTTCCATAACGGCGAATATGACTAATTGCTTCAGTTAAACCACTTACCACTTCTACATTTAAATCAAGTGATAACCATTCATCGCAATAATCTGCATCTTTCACATCAACAACAGTAGCTCCGCCTTTTTTCAGCCCTGCCAGTGCCTTTTCACTTGAATGTAAAGTCACTTTTTGAGCTGCCATAGCATCGCTTAACAGTGGTAAAAATAGATCTGCAATATTCTCGTGTACTAAAAGCGTTTCTAAAGAATTACACGCGCTTGGACGTTGTACCTTTGCATTTACGATAACCGTTAATGCTTTTTCTAAATCTGCACTCTCATCCACAAAAGTATGGCAAACACCGATACCACCAGTAATAACTGGAATGGTTGATTGTTCACGGCAAAGTTTATGCAGCCCTGCTCCGCCTCGTGGAATAAGCATATCAATATACTCATCCATTTTTAGCATTTTAGCGACTAACTCACGATCAGGCTTATCAATTGCCTGAATAGCGCCGGCTGGAATACCACATTTTTCTAATGCTTGTTGAATAACCGCAACAACTGCTTGGTTAGTGTGATGAGTTTCTTTTCCGCCACGAAGAATAGCCGCATTACCTGTTTTCAAACATAAAGAAGCAACATCAATCGTAACATTAGGGCGAGCTTCATAAATAACACCCACAACACCCAGCGGCACACGGCGACGCTCTAAACGTAAACCGCTATCTAACATACGACCATCAATAACTTGACCCACAGGATCTTCTAAGCGACACACTTGTCGAACATCATCGGCGATCGCTTTTAAACGTGCTGAATTAAGTAATAAACGATCAAGCATAGCGGCATTGATATTGGCTTCGCGAGCCGCTTGCATATCTTTTTCATTTGCTGCAAGAATTGACGCTTCTTGTTGTTCTAATAAATCAGCCATAACTAATAATGCCTGATTTTTTTGCTCTGTTGATAGTTGAGCTAAATGCCAAGATGCCTCTCTTGCAGATTTACCCATTTGTTCTAACATCAGAAGGCTCCTTAGCTAACAATCATATCATCACGATGCACAGCAACACTGCCATACTCGTAACCTAAAATTTGACTAATTTCTTGTGAATGGTGCCCTGCAATTAAACGCAATGCATCACTATTATAGTGCGCAACACCATGAGCGAGATCTTTACCTTGTAAACTTTGAATGCGAATAACACATCCACGAGAGAAATCGCCTTTAATCTCTTTGATACCTTTTGGTAAAAGGGAGCTACCTTTTTCTTTAATTGCGTTTTCAGCCCCTTCATCAACTACTATTACACCAGCAATTGGCGCACCAAAGATCCACCGTTTACGCGCTTCTAATGGACTTTGTAAGCCATGAAATAATGTTCCAACAGGTTCATCATTGATCACTTTGGCAATAACTTCAGGTTGTACGCCGGCGGCGATGACAACATCAATACCCGCGCGTCCTGCAACGGTTGCTGCTTGCAATTTTGTTGCCATACCACCCGTGCCTAGACCAGATACGCTATCACCCGCCATTTGGCGTAACTCATCATTGATATCAAAAACTTCAGGGATCAGTTTAGCATCTGGATTACTACGAGGATCAGCCGTGTAAAGCCCTTCAATATCCGTTAGTAATAACAGCTTATCAGCACCACCTAAAATAGCGGCTAATGCTGACAAGTTATCGTTATCACCCACTTTAATTTCAGCAGTGGCAACAGCATCATTTTCATTGATAACGGGAATAATATGGTTATCTAACAGCGCATGTAATGTATCACGCGCATTCAGGAAACGTTCTCTATCTTCAATATCAGCACGTGTTAATAGCATTTGACCAATATGAATACCGTAGATAGCAAATAACTGTTTCCATACTTGAATTAAGGCACTTTGCCCCACAGCCGCAAGCAACTGCTTTGACGCAATAGTTGCGGGCAAATCAGGATAATTCAAATACTCACGTCCTGCTGCAATTGCACCAGAAGTAACAATAATAATCCGGTGCCCTTTTTCGTGTTGTTTAGCGCATTGGCGAACCAGCTCAACAATATGAGACTGATCCAGACGTCGTGAACCACCAGTAAGTACACTCGTCCCTAATTTAACAACCAGCGTTTGGCTGCTACTCATAACATTTACCATTCTTGTTGATTATTTAAAAAGATAATACACAGTTTTATCAGGAGAGAAGCGTTATGCCAACTGACATAACGCAAAATCTATGAAAAGTTGCCCTAACACAAAATTAGGGCTGAATGGGAAGAGGAAATTTGTTCATTTTTTCATCGGGGATGAGTGTCATCTCTAATTCACTCACCGCAAGTTGAAGAAATTCATGAAAACGAATAAGTGTTTCATTGATTGACTCAACAACATCATTCTTACTTATGTTCTGATGGAGCCAATCACCATTTTTATCGAATAGCCCAATTTGATAATGATAAATAAGCTGTTCATTATTACGTTCTAATTCCATCCACCAGCCCCAAAACTCTCGTTTTTCCGGCGCGACTTTTTTATTTACACAAACTGCTAAACAGTCAAAAAAGAACTGGCTCTCTTGGCATTGTTGCTCTCGGATATAAGGCCCGATTTGAGCAAAACGCTTTAATAACTTACCTCGGGTAGGGTTCAAAGATGAAGTCATAAATTCAGTCTCCTTAGAAACTCTACTGTTATATAATCTAATATAATTAGCAAGTTATTGTTCAAAATTAATTATATTAATTTATCATAGATCCAATCTGCACTTTTTTGTAACGCGAGCTCTAAACCTTCATAAAGCGGTTTATCATTAATAGCAAGAATGTCACCATCCATAGAGGAGCGTGCAATTAATTGCGAATCCTCTTTAGGGCTCATTTCATCCCCTTTCCAATAAACCCCCATCATAGGAACAGGCATACGTCGCCCAATCAAACCTTGGTTTTTCAGAGAATAACTGCTTAACGATAATCGAAGATTATTCTCGTCAATATTCCATAATCCTAAGCGGCTTGCTAACACATCAAGATACATCACAGGAATTTTTTTCTGTAATTCAGCTTGGGTAAAGAAAGTGTGGATCAACGGACCTAAGGCAACAACACCTTTAATCAATTTTGGGTAGATATAAGCTAAACGCACAGCAATATTACCGCCAAAGCGAAACCCCATCACACCAACACGAGTATGATCAATCCAAGGTACTTCAGAAAGTTGCTTTAGAACTTCACCTTGTAAATGGCATGTATCTTCCGTTAGTTTTTGTTTTACTGAATAACCAATTGCGGGCATATCCAGAGTTAACATTGCAATACCTTTAGGGGAAAGATAGTCACGGAAGAAGCTAACATAATCGCTTTGTAAGCCGTCTAATCCGCCGCAAAATAACACGGTAGGATAAGGGCCTCTACAATCTTTGGGTAAATGTAGAAAACCTGTTGTCGTCCCTTTTCCTTCTAATTTAAATGTCAGTTTCTTGACTTCAAAAGAAGAAAATTTCGTCGCATTCTCAAAGGCTTTCATCGACAAAATAACGGCTTGATCCGCTAAAAAATCACCATTAATAAAGGGATATGCGGCAATACTATAAAGATGAGCGGCTTGTAACCAACAATCTGCTGCAGCATCACCAGACTCTTCACGTAATGCTTTTTGTTGCCAGATCATCGCTTGATGCGACCACTCAAATGACCAACCACCTTTACGATACCCGATAACAGTATCAATAAATTTATCATCACTACGAGGGGCATCCTGTACCGCAATTCGGCTTAACACCTCTTCTATCTCAATAGGAGAAATTCCACGCCAAATCCACAGTAAACGTTGAATAGTTCGATACCAATTTTGTTGGCTCGTACCATTAAGCACGCTATAGGTATTAATATTCGATTTTGGATGGGTATACTGAATTAGCGTTGAGGTTTCAGCGTGTTTTGCTCGTGGCTTAAATAAAGTTTCAGAAAGATTCGTATTGTTTGCCATATCACTCTTCAAATCAGTGGATATCGTATAAAGGGGCTTAAAAGTCTGGCTTTATCATAGCATGAAATTGACTGGAACAATGTGTATCACGACAAGCAATCGCACGAAGACATCATTAAGAGGAAGAGAAAAAAGCTTCAAAACAAAAATCCCCGCCTAAGCGAGGATCTCAATTAAAACAGCAAAACGAATGCTATCGACTTATTTTTGATCGCAAACTGGTGGAATAAAGGCAACACCCATATCCCAAGGCTGTTCAATCCATGTATTTTGCGGAATATCAACCACAAAATCATCCACTAAAGGACGCCCTTCTGGTTTTGCAAAGATAGTGACGAAATGCGCTTTTGGATACATGTCACGAATAACTTTAGCAGTACCACCAGTATCAACTAAATCGTCAACAACGATAAAGCCTTCACCATCACCTTCTGCTTTTTTTAAGATTTTGAGGTCGCGCTGATGATCGTGGTCATAGCTAGAAATGCAGACTGTATCCACATGACGGATACCTAATTCACGAGCAAGTAATGCAGCAGGGACTAATCCCCCACGGCTGACAGCAATAATGCCTGTCCACTGTTCGACTGGTAATAAACGTTGCGCCAATTGACGGGCATGTATTTGCAACATATCCCACGTTACAACATATTTTTCGCTCATAATATTGTGATCCTAGCTACTTGAATTTCGAGAGAAGCTTTTTTGCGGAAAAAAAGGTTGCGCGAGATTATAGTGATTTGAGCGCCTAAAAACCAGAGAAAACGTGAAAACAGGTGAGATTATCCTCATTTTTTTCTGTAATGTCTTTTTATGATTAAAAAACGAACTATATAAAAAATGAATGCAAATAGAGATCTAATTTCTTAGATAGAGATGTGAATAGAATGACGCATTCATCAGAAGAAAGTGATATTCTCAACTATATTGGCGTATAACGCTCAGAATAATAAAGCTAACCCTTAAAATAGCGGTAGGCTATCAATAACACAGATGCTGTTAGAGGAGATCCATCGTGTCTGAACTATCTACTCTATCCCCACAACCACTATGGGATATTTTTGCAAAAATTTGTTCGATTCCACATCCATCACATCATGAAGAAGCCTTAGCTTCCCATATTCTTTCTTGGGCAAGTGAAAAAGGTCTTTTTGCACAGCGCGATGCAGTTGGCAATATTTTAATTCGTAAACCAGCAACTAAAGGCATGGAAGATCGTAAAGCCGTTGTTTTACAAGCACACTTAGATATGGTGCCACAAAAAAACAACGACACCGTTCACGACTTCACTAAAGATCCGATTCAACCTTACATTGATGGTGAATGGATCAAAGCTAAAGGCACTACATTAGGTGCTGATAATGGCGTAGGTATGGCATCTGCATTAGCTGTTTTAGCTGACGATACTGTTAAACACGGTCCATTAGAAGTCCTGTTAACTATGACTGAAGAAACCGGCATGGACGGTGCATTTGGTTTACAACCAGGTTGGTTACAAGCTGATATTCTTATCAACACAGACTCTGAAGAAGAAGGTGAAATCTACATGGGTTGTGCGGGTGGTATTGATGTTAAAACCACAGTAAGCCTTTCTTACGATGCTATCCCAGCAGGTCACATTGTTAAGCAACTGGTTCTGAAAGGATTAAATGGTGGTCACTCAGGTGGTGATATCCATTTAGGTTTAGGTAACGCAAATAAATTATTAGCGCGTTTCTTAGCGGGTCATGCAGAAGAATTATCACTGAAATTAATTGATTTCCACGGTGGTACACTGCGTAATGCTATTCCTCGTGAAGCAAACATTGTTTTTGCAATTCCTGCAGATAAAGCAAGCCAACTAGACGCAGTAAAAGCGAAATTTGAAGCTCTGTTAAAAACTGAATTAGCTATTGCTGAAAAAAATCTGAAAGTTGAATTAATTGATACAACAACAGATAAAAAAGTTTTCACCGCAGATTGCCAAGAGCGCTTAATCAACCTACTTAATGCTATGCCAAATGGCGTTATTCGTATGAGTGACGACGTTGAAGGTGTTGTTGAAACTTCATTAAACGTAGGTGTTGTTAGCATTGTTGACGATAAAGTAGAAATCCTATGCTTAATTCGTTCTCTGATCGATAGCGGTAAAACCTATGTTGTTAGTATGCTGACAGCATTAGCAAAACTGGCTAAAGCGGATATCGAAACCAAAGGCGGTTACCCAGGTTGGAAACCAGATGCAGACTCTCCTGTTATGCATTTAGTTCGTGACACTTACCAACAACTGTTTGATAAAGTGCCAAACATCATGGTTATCCACGCGGGTCTTGAGTGTGGTCTGTTCAAAAAACCTTACCCAGATATGGATATGGTTTCTATTGGGCCAACAATCCGTGGTGCTCACTCACCAGACGAGCGCGTTCACATTAAGAGCGTCGGTCAATACTGGCAATTATTAACTGCAATTTTAAAAGCGATCCCTGCTAAATAATTTTGCTTTAATGTTAATAATGAAACCCGCTTAATTGGCGGGTTTTTTGTGCCTAAAGCTATCACCAAAAAATAAATTATCCCCTCAAATCACACGCCATTTCCCTTAAAGATCATAATTTATTCCTCATATAGCCAATTCCACAATCACTTATTCCATTATGGAATAAAAAATAAATCTTAATAAATTAAACATATAGAATGCTAATCATTATCATTAGCATTAATATTTCCGGAGTGATATTTTCATGGCTTCCGCATTTAAAGTTAAAAAATAAAAAATCAAAGGGTTCTATTGTGTCTAATAAAAATTACGTTGCTAGCGTCTTTCTCGCCTTACCTCTAAGTTTACTCTCTGTTCAAATTCATGCGGCAGTCAATCAAAATGTCCCTGAAAAGATAATTGTTACAGCATCTCCATCGCAAGATCCTCAAGCGCCTGTTTCCGGTTTTGTGGCAACAAAAACGTTATCAACAAATAAAACACCGAGTGAAATTGAAAAAACACCACAATCCATTAGTGTGATCACACGTGATCAAATGGATGCTCAAGATGTCAGTTCAGTTTCTCAAGCATTACGTTATACGCCCGGCGTTTTCACAGAATATCGTGGAAGTTCTAATCGTAATGATGAGGTTTTTATTCGTGGATACAGTTATGCACCCCGTTTTCTTGACGGCCTAAGTTATGGAATGGGCGCTTCATCATCAACTGGTGCAATTGATCCCTGGTTATTAGAGCGCGTTGAAGTTGTTAGAGGGCCAGCATCCGTTCTTTATGGCCAAGTTAATCCGGGTGGCCTCGTGGCAATGACAAGTAAAAGACCAACCGCAACCCCTATTCGCCATATTCAAGTACGAGCCGGCAATGATAAATTAGCAGAAACTGCTTTTGATTTTTCAGGTGCATTAAGTGATGACAATCGAGTGCTTTATCGCCTAAACGGTGTTGCAAAAACACAACACACTCAAATAAAAAACTATAAAGAAGAACGTTTTGCACTTGCACCTGCTATTACTTTCTTACCTAATGAACAAACTCGTTTAACACTGTTAAGCTTTATTCAGCAAGAGCCTGAAGCTGGGTATCGTAATTTTTTACCTGCTTATGGAACGGTTAAAAGTACTCCAGCAGGTACTATTCCCTTTGATTTTGATGTTAACAATCCCGATTACCATAAATCATGGCGTCAACAATATGGTATAGGCTATGAATTTGAACACGAATTTAGTGATTCACTAAAAATTGTACAAAATGCTCGATATAGCCATATTAATCAGAAATATAAATATCTTGTATTTGGCTCTTTAAGAAAAGATAACCCTTATGTTCTTGAACGCCGAGCGCAACAAGAGCAGCGTGAAACAGATACTTTAGGAATAGATACTCGTTTACAAGCCGATTTTACCACTGCAAAACTTAATCATACTGTGATTGCTGGTATTGATTATCAGTGGAGCAAAGATCAAGATAATTTGCTCCGAGCAATGGGTTCAGAGTACCATCTTGACTGGCGTGATCCTAATTATCACTATCCAATTGATATGAGTTTACAAAAACCTGCGACCGATCAGCTACAAAAACGTGATCAAATCGGGTTATATCTACAAGATCAGATCCAATGGAAAAATTGGATCTTACTTGCAGGCTTACGCCAAGATTGGGCTCAAGTTCGTACTCATGATTTCTTAGCGAAAAGCTATGATCAACAAGATGATAATAAGTTAACGGGTCGTGCAGGACTTTTATATGCTTTTGATAATGGTATTTCGCCATATATTAGTTATAGCACTTCGTTTGAGCCTAATTTACAAACTCGCCGAGCACCAGGAAGTGCCCCTTTTGAACCTAGCGAAGGTCGTCAATTAGAAGCAGGAATAAAATACCTCACACCAAATGAGCAAACATTGGCAACACTCTCTGTTTATCAATTACAACAACGTAATGTTACTAACTACAATGCTGAAAAAGCGTATTTCGAACCAGTGGGTGAAATTAGAAGTCGTGGTGTTGAAGCTCAAATTAATAGCCAATTAACTGAAAATATTTCATTTATCAGCAGTTATGCTTATATCGATACTGAAGTAAGAAAAACCATTATTGCGGGAACACAAGGAAAAGAACTCCCTAGAGTTCCTAAGCATATGGCATCACTTTGGGGTCAATATGATGAAACATCTGGACTATTTAATGGCGCTAAAGCGGGTGTTGGTGTCAGATATGTAGGTGTATCTCAAGGCGATACCAAAAATACAGTTAGCGTACCCGCAGTGACTCTTTACGATGCGATGATTGGTTATTCATTAGGTGAGCTATCACCTTCTTTAAAAGGTGCTGAAATTCAGCTTAATATGAATAATATTGCGAATAAACATTATGTTGCATCTTGTGCTGGTGATACTGCTTGTTTTTATGGTATTGGCAGGACAATGACAGCAACTATGAATTATCGCTGGTAATACTATATAAATTAACTAAATAGATTAACTACATACATTAACTGCGTTAACCATAGTCTATCTGTTGATCGACTATGGTTTTTTTAGTTTTTATAGCGCCAAAAGAAGTTGTCGTTCTATTTGTGGATCTTGCAAGGTGACATGAAATCCGATCAAGCGCACACCTCTGCCATTTCGACGCTCATGCCATGCTTGATAGGCAATATTGATTAAATCGGCTTTTTCTAAAATAGGATGAGTATGCTCTTGTGTTGTTAATTGAAAATCATCAAATTTTAACTTAACGCCCTGCCTTGCTATTCTTAGATCCGGTTTAACTTTTGTTAGTCGCCTTTCCAATTCACTATATAATCCGTCAAGTAATGCCAAGCAATCATCCCAAGAATTAATATCTGAAGCAAAAGTACGCTCAACTCCGACTGATTTTCTAAGTCTATCTGGGTTAATTTCGCGTTCATCGATACCATGACTGCGTTCCCATAAATTTTGACCAAATTTTCCAAACGTTTTTACTAAAGAAATGACATCAGTGCGACGAATATCAGCGCAAGTTTCTAACCCCATTTCTTGCAAACGAGCAAATGTCACCTTACCTACACCCGGTATTTTATTAAGTGGTAATTTTAAAATAAAATCATCGACTTGTTCTGGTGTAATAACAAATTGCCCGTTAGGTTTATTCATATCAGAGGCAATTTTTGCAAGAAATTTAATCGGTGCAATACCTGCGGATGCCGTGAGATTTAACTCATCAAAAATTTGTTGGCGAATTTCTTGAGCCATCAACGTTGCTGAGCCATGACAATGCTTACTGTCAGAGACATCAAGATAGGCTTCATCGAGTGAAAGAGGTTCAATAAGGTGAGTATAACGAGAAAAGATTTGACGTATTTTTGCTGATGTCTCTTTATAGAGAGCCATCCTACCGGGTAGCACTTTTAAGTGAGGACATAACTTCAACGCTGTTGCTGTTGACATAGCACTACGAACACCAAAACGACGAGCGGGATAATTCGCCGTGCAGATCACACCTCGACTAGAGGCATTGCCTCCAACCGCAATTGGGATCTCTTTTAGTGCTGGATTATCTCGTATTTCAATCGCAGCATAAAAACAATCCATATCAACATGAATAATTTTACGCATACAATCACCTCACTTATTTACTGTTTAAATATACAGTAAATAAATATTAACTACAATTTTTATTCGCTCTTATCTCCCTCTATTGAGGTGTATTTCTCATAAAAATCTGAATTAGTCTGTTTATTTATAGAATTGTCACAAAGTGATGATAGATTGTTTTTGCTCGTTGATTAATTACATTAATTTTAAATATTGTTTTGTAACTATATATAAAACAAGGAAATAATTTTTCATGATCAAATTATTCATCGCTATTTCTCTCTTTTTTTATTCTGTAATCCTTATGGCATCTCCTAAAATTATCGCACATCGTGGTGGCACAGCTGATGCCCCTGAAAATACTGAAATTGCTATAAAAACAGCGCTCTCTAATCAAGCTGATGCAATTTGGATCACTATTCAATTATCGAAAGATAATATTCCTGTCCTTTATCGCCCTAGCGATTTAAAAAGCTTAACGAATGGGCAAGGTAGTGTTTCTGACTTTACTGCACAACAACTGAAGCAATGGGATGCCGGCTATAAATTTGGTGAAGCTCAGCAATTTCCTTATCGAAATAAAGGTGTCACCATTCCGACATTGGATGAGATCTTAACTCTATTCCCCACAACACAATTTTATCTTGATTTAAAATCACCAGATGCTGATCCAGCAATCCAAGGAGAAGCATTAATAACCGTACTTCGTAATCATAACGCACTGGATAGAACTCGCGTTTATTCTACAAATACCGCATTTCTTGATGCCTTACCGACTAATGTACAACGTTTTGAAAGCCGTGATATCACTCGTGATATTTTAGCCAATATCACAATGAGCCATGTTTGCCTGTTACCTGAAAATTTAGATATTACTCGTTGGTACGGACTTGAGCTTCACCGCAAAGTCGAGGTTGTTGAGAAGTACACATTAGGAGAAGCGCGTTCCGCTTCAGTTCTGAGTTGGGATAAAGATGCAATGTCTTGTTTTCGTGCTGGTGGCAATGCTCATATTGTCCTTTTTGGGATCAACACAGAGAAAGACTATATTCAGGCTACTGAATTAGGTGCTGATGCGGTTATGGTTGATTCACCCGCAAATATGAAAGCATTTAGAAAAGAGTAAGCGCCCTCACTTTTATCTTAGTTTTCTTAGAAAGAAATAAAAAAGAGTGATGTAAATATATACATCACTCTTTTTCTTATTCTTATATCTTACTCAAAGAATTCTATTTTTATTAAGCAATTCTTCTCTTGCTGCATCTTTTGCCATACGTTTTTTACGTGCATCACAAGGTTCTGGGCAATCACACTCTTTCTCAATGCCCATAGCACCTAAACCACCACAGCTACCTTGAAGGCTTTTACGTTTTACAATATAGCCTAATGCCATACCAAAGAAGGCAATCAAGAATAAGATGAAGGCAAATAGAAATATTTTTAACATAACCTTCTCTCCTTAAATTCTACTTTTTCAAGAATGGGGCAAACGCTTTACTATAACGCTCTTCAAACCCATTTTCAGTTTTCACTATCATAAAGACAGGAATATTTAGTTCGTTTGCTACTGCTAACCCTTTTTCAGGCCCTAAAACATTCAACCCTGTTGAAAGACCATCAGCACTCATGCAAGTTGGCACAATCACAGTAATAGAAACAAGGTTATGTTTAATAGGGTGACCTGTGGTTGGGTCAATAGTATGAGAAAAACGAACACCATTTTCTTCAAAATAGTTACGATAGTCACCAGAAGTGGCAATTGAGTTATCACCCGGTTCAATAATTAACTGAACACTCTGTTTTGTACCGTCATTTGCTGGTTTTTCAATCGCTATACGCCAAAGCTTGTCATTTCCATTCACGCCTTGGGTTCTTACTTCGCCACCAATATCAACCATATAGTTAGTGATATTCTGTGAAATTAAATATTCAGCTACAGCATCAACACCATAGCCTTTAGCAATTGAAGAGAGATCAACATAAAGTTCAGGGATCTTCTTAATTAACGAATTACCTTCAACAGCAAGATAATCAATTCCAATCCACTGTTTACGTTTTGCTAATTCATCTTCAGAAGGTTGATGCGTAAATCGGCCTTCTGGACCAAATCCCCATAAATTCACTAACGGCCCCACAGTCACATCTAAAGCACCATCAGTCATTTTATTAATGCGAATAGCTTCACTAACTACTTTTGCTGTCGCAGGTGAAACAGGAAATGGAGTATTAATTTCACGGCTTTGATTGAAACGACTGAGTTCAGAATGAGGACGATATGTTGACATTTGATCGTTAACTTCTTCAAGAATACGATCAATCTCTGTTTGTAAGACGTTTTGTGGAGGTGAATTACTATCAGGAACATATTTAATCGAGTAATAAGTTCCCATGGTTTCGCCTTCTAATACCTGCTGTTTTTCACCACATGCAGATAATAGAACTAATGCAGACAGCATCACTATCCAATTTATCATCTTTCTTTTTAACATAACTCTCTCTTCTGATCATGAGCGCCCACATAAGTGGGCGCTTGTCATTTCATTCATTTATGCTTTATCGGAAGTTAGGATCAACCTCCAAAGTCATCCAGCATAATGTTTTCATCTTCAACGCCTAAATCTTTGAGCATTTTAATAACTGCTGCGTTCATCACTGGCGGTCCACACATATAGAATTCACAATCTTCTGGTGCTGGATGATTTTTGAGGTAATTCTCAAACAACACATTGTGAATAAATCCAGTATAGCCAGTCCAATTATCTTCAGGTAATGCATCTGAAAGTGCGACATTCCATGTGAAGTTTTCGTTTTCTTTTGCAAGCATATCGAAATCTTCAGTGTAGAACATTTCACGAACAGAACGTGCACCATACCAGAAGCTGATTTTGCGTTTAGAATGTAAGCGCTTCAATTGGTCGAAGATATGTGAACGCATTGGCGCCATACCTGCACCACCACCAATAAAGATCATCTCAGCATCGGTTTTCTTAGCAAAGAATTCACCAAATGGTCCTGAAATTGTCACTTTATCGCCCGGTTTTAATGACCAAATATACGATGACATAATTCCTGGTGGCACATCAGGATTACGTGGCGGAGGTGTTGCAATACGCACGTTTAACATGATGATGCCATGCTCTTCAGGGTAGTTCGCCATTGAATAAGCACGTACAGTGGTTTCTTTAACGTCAGAAACATAACGGAATAAATTAAATTTATCCCAATCTTCACGATACTCTTCTGGTACATCAAAATCTTCATAACGTACCGTATGAGGAGGACATTCGATTTGAATAAATCCACCAGCACGGAAAGGTACAACCTCACCTTCAGGGATTTTTAACACTAATTCTTTAATGAAAGTGGCTTTATTATCATTTGAGATAACTTCACATTCCCACTTTTTAACACCAAAGATTTCTTCTGGTAATTCTAATTTCAAGTTGTTTTTTACGTTTACCTGACATGCTAAACGACAACCTTCTTTAGCTTCACGCTTGTTAATATGCGAAAGTTCTGTCGGTAAAATATCACCGCCACCTTCCAGCACTTTAACGCGACACTGACCACAAGAGCCACCGCCACCGCAAGCTGATGAAATAAAAATACCTTCGTTTGATAATACGTTAAGTAATTTATCACCTGCTGGTGCATCAAAACTTTTTTCTGGGTCTCCATTGACCTCAACTGAAATATCCCCTGTATTGACCAGTTTTGATTTTGCGAACAAAATCAACGCTGTTAACACCAATACAATCAGGGTAAACATCACGACACCTAGAATAATTATATCCATGAGTTCTTCTCACCCTTTATAGCTGAACACCAGAGAAGGACATGAAACCTAATGCCATCAACCCTGTGGTGACAAAAGTAACGCCTAACCCTTTCATACCTGCCGGTACATCCGCGTACTTCATTTTCTCACGAATAGAAGCCAGTAATACGATGGCTAACATCCAACCAATCCCAGAGCCGAAACCATAAACAATAGATTCACTAAAGTTATAGTCACGTTGTGCCATAAATGACACACCACCGAAAATGGCGCAGTTAACGGTAATAAGTGGCAAGAAGATCCCTAGTGCGTTATACAGCGCAGGGAAATAACGGTCTAAAATCATCTCTAGGATTTGTACCAGTGCCGCAATCACACCAATGAAAGTGATAAAGTTTAAGAAACTTAAATCAACACCTTCCATCAATGCATTATCACGTAACACATAGTTGTAAACCAAGTTATTCAACGGTACAGAAAGACCCAGAACAACAGTAACAGCGATACCTAATCCAAAAGCTGTTTTTACGTTTTTAGAAACGGCGAGAAATGTACACATCCCTAAGAAGAATGCGAGCGCCATATTCTCAATAAAAACAGCACGAACAAACAGGCTTATATAATGTTCCATGGCGATTAGTCCTCTTCAACCTGTGCAGGTTTTAATGTACGTAATCCCCAAATTAGCAAGCCAATAATAAAGAACGCACTTGGTGCTAACAGGAATAAACCGTTTGGCTGATACCAGCCACCATTTTGGACAGATTCCATTACTGTAATGCCGAATAATTTACCAGAACCAAAGAGTTCACGTAAAAAACCAACAAGGATCAAGATAACGCCGTATCCTAAGCCGTTACCAATACCATCCATAAAGCTTTCAACAGGAGGTGCTTTCATCGCATAAGCTTCAGCACGACCCATTACAATACAGTTAGTAATGATAAGACCAACGAAAACAGATAGTTGCTTAGAAATTTCATACGCATAAGCTTGTAGTATTTGGTCAACAACGATAACTAATGAAGCAATAATCGCCATTTGAACAATAATACGAACACTACTTGGTATGTAATTACGAATTAGTGAAATAAAGAAGCTTGAGAATGCAGTAACCAAAGTTACCGCTATTGTCATCACTAATGCGGTTTCAAGTTTTGTTGTTACCGCCAATGCAGAACACACACCTAATACCTGTAAGGCAATCGGGTTGTTATCTAACAATGGCCCAAGTAAAACTCGTTTAATTTCTTTTGTATCAGCCATTGATCTCTCCTTCACGAACTTTTTTCAGGAATGGGCCGAAACCTTTTTCACCTAACCAGAAATCGAACATATGCTGGATACCATTTGAGGTCAGTGTTGCACCAGAAAGTCCATCAATGCCATAAGGATTACCAGCCGCTGCGCCGCTACGCACAATTTTAATTGCAGGTACGCCTTCTTCATTAATTAAGCGCTTACCTTTCCACTGTGCTTTCCATTGAGGGTTATCAACTTCACCACCTAAGCCTGGCGTTTCACCATGAGCATAATAGGTAATACCTTTAGAAGTCACACCATCAATATCAACCGCAATAAATGCATACATCACAGACCATAAGCCAGAACCATAAACAGGTAGAACGACTTCTGTAGTTTTGCCTTGTTCATCAAGAACAAAATACACTTCTGCGGTATTTGCACGTCGGCGAATTTTTGCTGCATCGTCTGCTGGAGATAATGCAATGGAAGTATCATCACTACGTAATGCAGTATTTAAATCAAAATTGCCTTTACTATCAGTCAGTTCACCTGTCTGGAAATTAACAATTTTTGCTTTAATACGAGTGTCATACACTTTCAGTACATCTGTAGCACTCATTTTAGGTACGAGCAGACCCGCAACATCAAGAATATTACGTTGTTTATCAAGAAGTTTTTGCTCTTCTTGTTTAGACTTCAGTCCAACAGCCGCTCCTGCTACTACCACGGAACACACTAGACATAGAATAAATACAACGAGGAACGTTCTTGCGACGCTATCTTTGTTTTTCTCTTTAGCCACGAGCTTTTCTCCGCTTAATATTCGCCTGAACAACCACGTAATCGAACAGTGGTGCAAATAAGTTTGCGAATAAGATTGCCAGCATCATACCTTCTGGGTAAGCCGGATTGACGACACGAATAAGCACAGCCATTACGCCAATCAAAATACCGTAAGCCCATTTACCTTTATCAGTAAACGATGCGGATACTGGATCTGTTGCCATAAACATCATACCGAAAGCAAAACCACCTAATACTAAGTGCCAGTGCCAAGGCATTGAGAAGAGAGGATTGGTATCTGAACCGATGAAATTAAATAGGTATGACATTGCAATCATGCCCACCATTACCCCAGCAACAATACGCCATGAAGCAATGCGAGCAAAAAGAATGACAGCACCACCGATTAAAATCATCAGTGTTGAAACTTCACCGATCGACCCTGGAATATATCCAAGGAAAGCATCCATCCAAGAGATAGGTTGTTGAGTGACGGTATTTACTAATGCACTTTCACCCGATACAGACCATTGTGACAATGGTGTTGCACCAGAGAAACCGTCAGCCGCAGTCCAAACTAAATCACCTGAAATTTGAGCCGGATAAGCAAAGAACAGAAATGCACGACCTGCCAATGCTGGGTTTAAGAAGTTACGCCCTGTCCCACCAAAGATTTCTTTCGCGATAACAACACCAAACGTAATACCTAATGCAGCCTGCCAAAGTGGTAATGTTGGCGGTACGATTAAGGCAAATAAGATTGATGTAACAAAGAAGCCTTCGTTAATTTCATGACCACGAATAAAGGCAAAAAGAACTTCCCAAAATCCGCCAACCGCAAAAACAACTAGATAAATAGGTAAGAAGTAAGTTGCACCAAGTAGCATCTTACTTGCCCAACCCGCATCTGTTGTTAATGATGCGCCGAGGAATTCAGCAAGGCGATAGTGCCAATCTGAAGCAATGATTTGCTGTAATTCAGCACCACTATATAACTGATTAAGTGCAGGGATCGCTTGATGACCTACGTTATACATCCCCCAAAACATTGCTGGGAAAACGGCTAACCAAACTAAGATCATCATGCGTTTTAGGTCAATGGTGTCACGAACATGACCGCCATTACGCGTGACAGTACCTGGCGTATAAAATACCGTGGTCACTGCCTCATAAAGTACGTACCATTTTGCTAATTTGCCACCGGGCTCAAAATGGTGCTCTACTTTTTCAAATAAATTTTTCAAACCCATGAGTTACCCTTCCTGCTCAATTTTGGTCAATACTTGGCGCAGTGCTGGGCCATACTCATATTTGCTTGGGCAAACATAAGTACATAATCCCAAATCTTCTTCATCCAATTCCAAACAACCTAATGCTTGAGAACTGTCAGTATCACCTACAACTAAATCACGTAATAAATGCGTTGCCATAATGTCTAACGGCATCACACGCTCATAGTTACCAATTGGTACCATTGAACGTTCGCCACCATTCATAGTGGTTGTGAATGCAAAGCGTTTATTTTTTAAGAAGTGACCGATAGTGGTACGAGTGATAGAAAATTTATCGCTACCCGGCATACCCCAACCAAATAACTCTTTATCACGACCTTCACGTAATACAGAAACTTGGTTATGGAAACGACCTAAATAGTGATGAACCTCATCAGATTTCCATCCCCATAATACAGAGCCAGAAATAATGCGGTTTTCACCATCAACTAATTGATCTTTAGTTAACTCATAGAGATCAGCCCCTAAACGAGTACGCACTAAACGAGGTGCTTTTACTTGAGGGCCAGCTAATGCAACAACACGTTCTGTATATAAAGAACCTGTTGTAAACAGATAACCAATAGCAATAACATCTTGATAATTTAAATGCCAAACCATTTTCTTAGTACTAACAGGTTCTAAGAAATGGATATGCGTACCGACTAATCCTGCTGGATGTGGGCCTGCAAATTGGTTATAGCTAATTTGTCCGTCATTTAATTTTGTCGGTGATTTTTCACCATGACAAACATAGACTTTCCCTTCGGTTAAACGAGTTAAAACAACAAGGCCATCATTAAATGCCTTCTCATTTTGCTCAATAATAACCATAGGATCTGCTGCAAGCGGATTTGTATCCATTGCAGAGACGAAAATGGCAACAGGTGTTGTGCCTAAATGCGGAGTACGGCTATAAGGACGAGTCCTTAACGCAGTCCACATTCCCGAATTAACAAGGTTAGTTTCAACTTGTTCGCGGGTCAGGTCTGAGAGCGTTGAGCTATCATAACGGTTAAAGGTAATTTCTTCGTCGCCATCAATTTCGATAACGATAGATTGGAACACACGACGTTCGCCGCGGTTAATTGCAACGACTTTACCACAAGCTGGGCTGGTGAAAACAACACCGGCATTCTTTTTATCTTCAAAAAGAATTTGCCCTTTCTTTACATGCTCACCTTCCGAAACCACCATAGAAGGACGCATACCGACATATTCTTCGCCTAGCAATGCTACGCGTCGAATCGCGGGTCCGTCTTCTATCACTTGGGCAGGCGCTCCTGCAATTGGGAGGTCGAGTCCTTTTTTAATTTTAATCATAAGATTTGCACAAGTTTATCAGTTAAACCCTAAGCTACAAATTCACCCCGAAAATGTAGCGACTCTGTAATAAAAACATCTTAAGGTGTTTTTGAACCCTAAGTTATTTATCTCCGATAATTGTTACTATTTTCTCTTATTCTGCCGAACTGAATTTTATCATCTCAGCCTAAACCTGTCTGACTATTCGAGTGATTTAGCTCAAGCAAATGGGAATATTATTTTGACTGAAACGTTAACAACTCGTATAAACCGAATTAAAATATCATCTTTTTCGACGAGCGATTAAATTTCATACAGAATATTTTGTAAAAGAAAAGAAACCATATCAGATTTTAATTTACAAATTTATTGCTTCATAGCAATCTACGATCTACTTTATCAACAAATTTTAAGCTATTTTTCTGATAAAACCATGACCAGTCACGCAAAACTACTAATCAGTTTTTTAACATTAATGTTAACTTCCTTATTAGTTAACGCTGAAAACAGTTCAAAATTTCTAATGAAACCTGTCACAAAAAGTACAGGTCAGCCTATCTATATTCAGATTTTTAAAGAAGAGAGCTTACTTGAACTTTATACGGAAAAATTAGATGGGCAATTAGAAAAAGTACGTACTTACCCTATTTGTAGCTATTCTGGAGGTCTTGGTCCTAAAAAGTTTCAAGGTGATTTAAAAAGCCCGGAAGGTTTTTATCAGGTCAACTTTTCGCAATTAAATCCGAACAGTCGATTTTACCGAGCTATTAACCTAGGATTTCCTAATCAATATGATAAATCAAAAGGATACACCGGCGACTTTTTAATGATCCACGGAGCATGTAAATCGGTTGGTTGCTATGCAATGACGGATTCGGTGATGGACGAAATTTATCAGTATGCGGAATTAGCGCTACAAGGAGGTCAATCTACGATTGATATTCATATTTTTCCATTTAAGATGACCGCTGAAAATATGAAAAAACACCAGTACTCAAAAGATATAGATTTCTGGCAACAGCTTATGCCTGCCTATCAATATGTTGAAGAACGCAAACAAATTCCATCTGTGACCGTTCAAAATGGGCGTTATTCCGTTAATAGTACGTTGGCTTCATCTAATAGCGTAAGTCCTGTCCTTAACTTATCGCAAAATAGCGAAAGCAAATGGCTACAGAATACGCACACCACGATCAAATAAGACAAACTCGCCAGCGGGAATACGCTGCCAAGATTCATTTCCAGTCAATGGTAATGTTGAAATAACAGAAACCACATCATCTGATTGTGTGTGTTGCTGGAAATCAATTTCTACATCTTGATCAAGCAATTTTGCTTTGCCAAAAGGTGCCTTACGCGTGATCCAGTGTAAGTTAGTTGAACAATATGCCATTACAAATCGACCGTCCGACAACAGCATATTAAAGACCCCTTTTTGCTTTAATTGAGAGGCTAAAATAGCGATAAAACGAAATACAGCAGGCCAATTCACAGGAGTTCGTTTATAGCGATTTTCAAGTTGATTTAAGATCCAGCAAAAAGCTTTTTCACTATCTGTCTGCCCTATCGCCCGAAAACGCCCTGTCTCAAGAGATTGATAACCTTTCAGTTGACCATTATGCGCATAAGTCCAGTTTTTTCCCCATAATTCACGGGTGAAAGGATGGGTATTTTCTAAAGAGACATTACCTCGATTCGCTTGGCGAATATGAGCGATCACAGCCTCTGATTTAATCGGGTACTCTTGAACAAAGCGAGCGACTGGTGAAATTGCGCTGGCTTGAGGATCTTTAAATGTACGACATCCCAATCCTTCGTAGAAAGTAATTCCCCATCCATCTTTATGAGGTCCTGTCTTTCCACCTCGAGGAATTAAGCCACTTAGACTGAAGTTAATATCTGTCGGTACATTTGCACTCATGCCTAACAACTCACACATCGCTCACTCCTTCTTGTCGATGTTTATTGCTAATTTATAGCAATATCAACAAATTATTTTTCCATTTCTTTTTCAATTAATTGGATCAGAATATGGATAACTTTGATATGAATTTCTTGAATACGATCAGCGTAACCGAAATGAGGTACACGAATTTCAATATCTGCTGTACCGTCCATTTTTCCGCCATCTTTCCCCGTTAACGTAATGACTTTCATGCCTTTCTCACGCGCAGCACTAATTGCTTTGATGATATTGCCTGAATTGCCTGAGGTTGAAATACCCAGCAGAACGTCACCTTCTTTACCCACTGCTTCAACATAACGAGAGAAGATATATTCATAGCCAAAATCATTACTCACACATGAAATATGGCTTACATCTGAAATAGCAATGGCAGGATAACCAGGGCGATTTTCACGATAGCGTCCGGTTAACTCTTCTGCAAAATGCATTGCATCACAATGAGAGCCACCATTACCGCAAGATAATACTTTACCGCCTGCTTTAAAAGAATCTGCTAATAACACCGCAGCTTTTTGGATAGCTTCAATATTTGCATCATCTTGAAGAAAGCGAGAGAGTGTATCTGCTGCTTCTGTTAATTCACCACGGATAAGATCTTGGTACATAGGATTTTTACTCCAGAAAGGGTAATCGAAATTTTCTGTTTCTCAGTGTAACGGATTAAATGTCATGAAAGAAGATACCTATTATCGACAAATGCTAACTTCTCTCATTTACGAATAATTTGTGAGCTATATTGTAATTAGAATGTAAATATATTGATAAAAGTTAGTGACTGGATTAGATCTAAATAACAAACAACAGGTCTGACCTCTGATCTCTTGCTAAATACAGGAGTTTATTATGACACTACTCAGTATCGTACTTTTTATTGTTCTTGTTGGCGTACTTAGTTATCGCAAATTCGGTATTGCGGTAAGTAGCCTCGCACTTATTGCTTATACATTAGTAATGGGTATCGCCAATATTTGGAGTTACTGGTTACTCCTCCCCGTTGCATTGGTTTTATTACCCTTTACTATTCCTTCTATTCGTAGAGCTTATATCTCAGTACCTGCACTTAAAGCATTTCAAAAAGTCATGCCTTCTATGTCTAAAACAGAACAAGAAGCTATTGATGCAGGTACAACATGGTGGGAAGGTGAGCTTTTCCGTGGTGCTCCCGATTGGAAACAACTTCATAATTACCCTAAACCACAGTTAACAGCTGAAGAACAAGCTTTCCTCGATGGACCTGTCGAAGAAGTTTGCCGTATGACAAACGACTTTGAGATCACACATGAATTAGCTGATTTACCTCCTGAAATTTGGCAATACCTTAAAGATAATCGCTTCTTTGCGATGATCATTAAAAAAGAGTACGGCGGATTAGAGTTTTCAGCCTACGCTCAATCACGCGTATTGCAAAAACTGTCGGGAGTATCTGGTATTTTAGCCATCACCGTGGGTGTGCCTAATTCTTTAGGTCCCGGCGAACTGCTACAACACTACGGTACTGATGAACAGAAAAAACGCTATTTACCCGGTTTAGCCAAAGGCGATGAAATTCCTTGTTTCGCATTAACAAGCCCTGAAGCGGGCTCCGATGCAGGAGCTATTCCTGACAGTGGCATAGTCTGTATGGGTGAATGGCAAGGCGAGCAAGTACTTGGTCTTCGTTTAACATGGAATAAACGCTATATCACGCTTGCCCCTATCGCAACCGTATTAGGATTAGCATTTAAATTACGCGATCCTGACCATCTATTAAGTGATGACGAAAACCCAGGCATTACCTGTGCGTTAATTCCAACTGATGTCAAAGGTGTTGAAATCGGTCATCGCCATTTCCCACTGAACGTACCATTTATGAATGGACCGACTCGCGGTAAAGATGTTTTTGTTCCTATCGATTACATCATTGGTGGACCAAAAATGGCAGGTCAGGGCTGGAGAATGCTGGTGGAATGTCTCTCTGTTGGTCGAGGCATCACTCTACCTTCAAACTCTACTGGCGGATTAAAAAGTGTGGCTATGGCAACAGGCGCTTATTCTCGTGTCCGTCGTCAGTTCAAAATTCCAATTGGTAAAATGGAAGGCATTGAAGAGCCATTAGCTCGTCTGGCTGGTAACGCCTATCTTTTAGATTCGGCGGCAACCTTAATTACTACGGGTATTATGCTGGGAGAAAAACCTGCCGTATTATCCGCTATCGTAAAATATCATTGTACTCACCGAGCACAACGGGGCGTTATTGATGCAATGGATATCGTTGGTGGTAAAGGGATCAGCCTTGGGCCATCAAACTTTGTCGCACGCTCTTATCAAGGTTCTCCAATTGCCATCACGGTTGAAGGTGCCAATATTTTAACTCGTAGCATGATCATTTATGGTCAAGGTGCTATCCGTTGCCATCCTTATGTATTAGATGAAATTGCAGCGGCACGAGATAACAATCTACACGATTTTGACCGTGCTTTATTTGGTCATATCGGTCACGTGGCAAGTAACACCTTACGCAGTCTATGGTTAGGTATCACCAATGGACGATTAAGTAATTCGCCAACTAATGATGAAACTCGTCGTTATTATCAACAAATTAACCGTCTGAGTGCCAATATGGCGCTGTTATCTGATGTTTCAATGGGTGTTTTAGGCGGAAGCTTAAAACGTCGTGAGCGTATTTCAGCACGCTTGGGTGATATATTAAGTCATATCTTCCTCGCATCTGCCGCACTTAAGCGTTATGAAGATGAAGGTCGCCATACCGCCGATTTACCTCTCGTACATTGGAGCGTAAAAGAGTGTTTATACCAAGCTGAAAATGCGATTGACGAACTGCTACGCAATTTCCCAAGCCGTGCTGTTGCTGGCACTATGCGAGCAATTATTTTCCCACTGGGTAAAGCTCAAAAATTACCATCAGATAAATTAGATAGCAAAGTGGCGCAACTTATCCAACAACCGTCTGAAACCCGTGATCGCATTGGTAGAGGTCAATACTTAACACCAAGCGAGCATAATCCACATGGTTTAATGGAAGAAGCACTGCTGGATATTTTAGCGGCTGAACCTATTTTCGACCGTATTTGTCGTCTCTATGAGAAGAAATTTAACTTTACTCAATTAGATAAATTAGCGGACAAAGCACTGGCTGATAAACGAGTAACTCAAGAAGAAGCTGATATCTTACGTAAAGCAGAACAGAGTCGCTTACGGAGTATCAATGTTGATGAATTTGACTTTGATGCATTGGCGGTGCCAGCAAAAAAGCCGAAAGCTGACAAAGTCAAAACAGACAAAGCAGCCTAACAATCGAGATAAAGGGAAATATTTCCCCTGATAGAACACAAACACCTCATCACTTTTAGTCATGAGGTGTTTTTTTATTAAGAACAAACTATTAAGACCAAAAAATTAATTAGAGATCTAACTCCAATGCTAATAACTCTTCTATTGTTTGGCGACGACGAATTAATTGAGGAACGCCTTCTGTTATCAACACTTCAGGAATAAGTGGTCGGCTATTATAATTTGATGACATTGACGCACCATACGCCCCCGTATCATGGATCACTAAATAATCGCCCACCTGTGCTTGAGGCAATAAACGAGGAACAACCGTACCGCCCTCTTGCTGAGTAAAAACATCACCCGATTCACACAACGGACCTGCCACAATAGTCTCTTGTAATTCTATCATTGGTTTTATTTGACCATGACTGTCTAAAACTGAAATCTGATGATAACTGCCATACATTGCAGGACGCATTAAATCACTAAACCCAGCGTCCACCAGCACATAATGACGGCTTCCCATTGATTTAACTGCTCTCACTTGTGAAATCAATACACCGGATTCAGCCACTAAAAAACGTCCCGGCTCAATCTCTAACTCAACAGAATGCCCTAAGTGTTGTGCAATACGTTGGCGTGCTTTATCCCATAAAGAAAAATAGTGATCCAAATCGACCGTTGCATCACCTTCTTGATAAGGCGTTGATAATCCGCCTCCTGCCGAAATCGCTTGAATATCAACTTGAGAGGTAAGCACTTGCTCTACCATTGCATCGCAGACACTAGCAAGATGTTGATAGTCAACACCCGAACCAATATGCATATGAAAACCAACTAGAGTTAGATTATATTGCTGGATCACAGCTAACGCTTCTGGCACATCTTCATACCAAATACCATGCTTACTGTTTTCACCACCTGTATTGGTTTTTTGACTATGCCCATGACCAAATCCGGGGTTAACCCTTATCCAAACTGCATGACCTTGGTTACGCTCACCTAATTGACGGAGCATATCAATAGAGCCAGCATTAACAGGAATATCTAACTCAACAACACGTTCAATGGTTCTTTCATCAAGTAAATCAGCCGTAAAGACAATCTCACTTTTTTCTCTGCCACCTTGATAACCGGCAACTAAAGCGCGTTCAATCTCCCCCAATGAAACAGAGTCAACTTTGACACCCTGTGCTTTCATTAAACGTAAAATATGAATATTGGAGCACGCCTTTTGAGCAAATCGAACTACATCAAAAGATTTAAGCTGGGCAATACGCTGAGAAATTGTATCGCCTTGATAAATCCATAATGGCGTTCCATAGGTTTGTGCTAATTGGTATTGAGCCATAGTTATTGATGTTGTCATGTTATCTACTCATAGAAGTCACTGGTGAATAAAATCATTATTTATGAACTTACAAGGGAATAAAAATATCAAATAAGCTACACTCTATTCATCTGTGATATAGGAATACAAGATGAAAGCTCCTTTTAATTGGCGACATATTGAAATTTTTCATGCAGTGATGACTACTCAAAACCTTACTGAAGCCGCAGAGTTACTGAAAACATCACAACCTACTGTCAGTAGAGAGCTATCTCGTCTTGAACATCTATTAGCATTTAAATTATTTGATAGAATAAAAGGCCGCTTACAGCCCACAACTGAAGGATTACGCTTTTTTGAGGAAGTACAGCGTTCTTATTATGGTTTAGATAGAATAATTAACGCTGCTGAAAATATTCGCCATTTTAACCAAGCAGAATTGAATATCACCTGCTTACCCGCATTTGCTCAATCATTATTACCTTCAATCTGCCGACAATTTCTAGATAAATATCCTGACGTCAATTTAACTATTGTCCCTCAAGAATCCCCTTTATTAGAAGAGTGGTTATCCGCACAACATTACGATTTAGGATTGGTAGAACACACACAAACACCAGCAGGAACTCAACAAGAGACTGTGCTTACACTCAATGAAGTTGCAGTTTTACCCAAGTCACATCCATTGTGTAAAAAACCATTGTTGTACCCTACTGATTTTCAAAATGAACGTTTTATTAGCCTGTCAGCCAATGATAGCTACCGACAATTAATTGATACCGTATTTATTAAAAATAGAATTGCACGGCAGTTAGTGATGGAAACGCAAAGTGCCGCCTCTATTTGTGCAATGGTGAGTGAGAATATCGGCATTTCAATTGTTAACCCTATTACCGCACTTGATTACCTAGATAAGTCTATTTGCCTTCGTCCTTTAAGCTTTACTATCCCTTTTACCATCAGCTTAATTACCCCATCACATCGCCCTTCATCACAACTTGTTACCTATTTTATTGATGTGATGAAAGAAACATTATCAGATTATCCTAAACGGCTAACCCAAGCTTTTACCCGATAAAGCAAGCCAATAAGGTGATGATGAAAACCACTCTACTAAGAAATCCAGCAATACTCTAACGGCTGCGGGCATATTTTGCCGGCTCGCTAAAACCGCATAAATTCCCATCGGCTGAGCTTGATAGTCAGACAAAATTTGTTCTAATTCACCACTTTCAATATAAGGTTTGGCTGAGTAATAAGGTTGTAGCGATATACCAGCTTCTTTTAACGTAGCTTGCAATAAAACAACCGATTCATTTGCGCTTAAATTCCCCCCAACAGGTACTGAATAACGTTCGTCACCTAAATTAAATTCCCACAAGCTACGACCAAAAAATCGGTAAGTTAAACATTGATGCTGAGCGAGTTCATCTGGCGTTTGAGGTATACCTTTTTTTGCTAAGTAATCTTTATGAGCACATACCACAGAAAGACATGTCGCGAGCGAGCGTGCGATTAAGTTAGGCTCAAGGTGATTCGTAATACGCAATGCGATATCAATACGTTCTTCCACCAAATTCACGGTTTGATTAGTAATTTGCAAATCAACCGCAATTAAAGGATAACGCTGCATAAATTCACATATTGCCACTGACAAAATACTATTTGCTAATGATTGTGAACTGGTAATACGAACAAGCCCACTGATTTGATGACGCTCTTTAGGAATATTAGCGGGTATACGTTCGGCCATTTCTAATAGCTGTACACTCTGTTCATATACCATTTCGCCTACTGATGTTAGGCTTTGTTTGCGTGTTGTTCTATGCAATAAGCGCACTCCTGCCCACTCTTCCATCTCATTTAAATAACGCGTCACCATAGCTCTAGACATACCTAGATAATCAGCAGCTTTTATCATGCTCCCCTGCTTCACAATGGTTACAAACACTTCTGATGCTTTTATTTTATCCATTTGATTTACTCGATTTACGCAACAATCAATTGCCTAAAATAGGGTTTTTCTCTTGTTTTATGCAACATATTATAGTCAGCAACAACATTATGGAGAAAACAAAAGATGAAAAAATTACTTCCTTTAACACTTGCAACTACCGCATTCTTCGCAACATCAGCATTAGCAACTGATTTAACATTAGATATATATAACCCAGGAGAAGCGAGTGTTTTCCCTGTTTCTTCTGAAATTATTTATGGCGATAAAGATGCCGTTTTAATTGATGCACAATTTCAAAAAAATGATGCTCAAGCATTGGTTGATAAAATAAAAGCCTCTGGAAAAAATCTGACTTATATCTATATCAGCCATTCTGATCCTGACTTTTATTTTGGGTTAGATGTCATTACTGATGCATTTCCAAATGCTAAAGTGATTGCAACAGCACCCACAATTAAAGCCATTAACGAAACTCAAGCAGGAAAACTTGCCTACTGGGGACCTGTACTTAAAGAAAATGCCCCTCAGAAAATCATCATTCCTGAAGTATTAAAAGGCGATAGTTTTTCTCTAGAAGGTGAAACCATTTCAGTCAAAGGCTTAGATGAGCAATCTCCAGATAGAACATACCTTTATGTTCCAAAACTTAATGCAGTAATGGGTGGTGTTTTAGTCTCTGAAAATATTCATGTTTGGTTAGCCGATACTCAAACTGTGGAAGAGCGCCAACATTGGGTTAGTTCGTTACAGCAAATAAAATCGCTATCCCCAAAAACCGTTATTCCTGGTCACTATTTACCAAAAGCAACGTATGATCTACAAGCCGTTGACTTCACAATGAATTACCTAACTGAGGCTGAGAAAAATCTTGAAAAAACGAAAAATTCAGATGAATTTATTGCAGCAATGGAAAAAAATCATCAGAATTTAGCAGATAAATCAAGCCTAGAACTTAGTGCAAAAGTACTAAAAGGAGAGATGCAGTGGCCTCAGTAGCAAGCAATACAGGTAATACCCAAGGTACTAAAATATTGCACTATGTTTATGATCCTCTTTGTGGTTGGTGCTACGGCATTGCTCCCCTGATTGAAGCGGTAAGCAATACGTTTCCAAATTCCATTAAGTTACATGGTGGTGGATTGTTTACACCAGCTAGAGCTGTAACGGGTGGTCAATCATGGAAAGAGCATGTTACGCCAATTGATGAGCGTATTAGTCAATTATCAGGTCAAGTTTTTAGTCATGCATATCATGACGCTCTTGGTAACACTGAAATGGTATTAAACTCACTGCTACCTATTTCAGCCGTTCTTGTTGCTGAAATAATGGGAAAGCGAGATGTTTATTTACTAAAAGCATTGCAAGAAGCCTATTACCTTGATGGCTTAAATATCAGTGATAAAGACACTCTGCTATTTATTGTGAAAAAACTTGGTTTTGATGTTGAGCAGTTTGCATCTTTACTGTCTGAAATTAGCGAAACACAAATTCAGCAACATTTAAGCCAGACACAACAATTAATGTCCCAAGTTAATGGTCGCGGTTTTCCGACTTTATTTATTGAAGATAACCAAGGTTACCACCTGATACCAGTTGAAAAATATTTAGGTGATACAAAACGTTGGCAGCAATTTATACAAGAAAACCTATAATCTTCTTTTCAGTGTGCTGATTAATTTCCGCACACTGTTTTCTTTATTTCGGTTCTTATTATTTTCTTTTTTATACACATCTAGAAACTTTAAATCTCTTTAAAATCAAACAATTGAAGTCAATTAGTTGAAATAACTGTAAGGCAAAAAATTGAAACCTAATACCATCAATGTTGAAAATGAAAGGCAAGAGCCAAATGCCACTTTTTTGATATGGTCTTTTGTTGCTATTAATACCGCACAATACACACTTAACCCTAAAAAAGAGCCCAGCAAAAGAATATACGGTAATTTTTCAAATCCACACCATGCCCCAATAGCACCAAATAATTTCACATCACCAAAACCTAAAACACATTTTTGGCAAATAAAATATCCCCATAAATAGATGCTATAAAAAAGTCCAACACCTCCTAAAAAACCATAAAAAGCATGATTGAAAGATATTAATCCATATACTGTGTAATTACACAATAACCCTAAAAATATTAGCCAATAAGTCAACGTATTAGGCAGAAGAAAATAATCAGCATCAAAGAAAGAGAGCATCAATAAATAAAAGCTTAATACTGAAAGTATTATCAATAAAGAAAATGAGTTAATTGAAAAAAACCAGTATAAACAAACGATAATGTAACTCAGTGTAAGTTGTTTCCGTCGAGTTTTAGGTAACAAAAATAATAATGGAAAAGGTAGGCAAAACTTAATAAAAACAAAAAAATCAGTCAAAAAAGAAAACAAAGGTGTTTTTATAAAACAAGAACGGCTTAATGGCATAAATATCTACTCCTTAGATACATCGTTATCCTTGTTAAGCAACTGTATAAGAGGCTCCATTTAATGCCGAGATTTTTCTTTAGAATGACAATGAAAACATGAAATTTTGCGACAAAACACGCAATAAGATCCACGCTATAATAACGACAAAAGCAAAGTGATAACTTGCATGCCATAATGTCATGCGTATGATGCATATCACATATTTTATTTATCACGGTTAACCATCTTTTACGTAAGGGTTTCACGTTATGCGTATTCCTCGCATTTATCATCCAGAACCACTCACAGCGGGTACTCAAACAGCATTAGATGAAGAAGCATCTAATCATGTTGGGCGTGTATTAAGAATGTCTACGGGGCAAAAACTAGCACTGTTTGATGGTTCAAATCAGGTATTTGATGCTGAAATCATAGAAAGCACAAAAAAGTCAGTCACTGTGCAAATCAATGAAGGCATTGTTGATGATAAAGAATCCCCTCTCGACCTCCATTTAGGACAAGTGCTTTCACGAGGCGAGAAAATGGAGTTTACTATTCAAAAATCAGTTGAGTTAGGTGTTAATACGATCACTCCACTGATCTCAGAACGCTGTGGTGTTAAACTTGACCCTAGCCGTTTAGAGAAAAAACATCAGCAATGGCAAAAAATTATTATCTCGGCATGTGAACAATGTGGCAGAAATAGCATCCCACAATTAATGCCAGTGATGTCATTAGACGAATGGTGTGCTCAAGATGATGGTAGTTTAAAACTCAATTTACATCCTAGGGCTAACCAAAGTATTAATACCTTACCCTTACCTGTTAAAAAAGTGCGCTTATTGATTGGCCCTGAAGGTGGACTTTCCCCTGAAGAAATCGCCATGACAGCAGAGCACCATTTTACTGATATTTTATTAGGTCCTCGTGTATTAAGAACTGAAACAACAGCGCTCACCGCAATCACCGCTTTGCAGGTTCGGTTCGGCGATCTGGGATAAAGGAGAAGTAATGATTAAATTAGGTATTGTGATGGACCCAATTTCATCCATCAAAATCAAAAAAGACACCAGCTTTGCCATGTTATTAGAAGCGCAACGTCGTGGCTGGGAAATTCATTATATGGAGATGAACGACCTTTACCTACACCAAGGTGAAGCACGCGCTCACACTCGTTTACTCAGCGTAGAAGAAAACCCAGAAAAATGGTTTGAGTTTGGCAAAGAGCAAGATATTGCTTTAGGTGAACTTGATACCATCTTAATGCGTAAAGATCCGCCTTTTGATACCGAATTTATTTACGCAACCTATATTTTAGAACGCGCTGAAGATATGGGAACACTGATAGTTAATAAGCCACAAAGCTTACGTGACTGTAATGAAAAACTCTTTACTGCATGGTTCCCAACATTAACACCAGACACCTTAGTGACTCGTGAAGCTAAGCATTTACGTGCTTTTCATGAAAAACACGGTGATGTCATTTTCAAACCATTAGATGGCATGGGTGGAGCATCAATCTTCCGCTTGAAAAAAGACGATCCTAACGTAGGTGTTATTATTGAAACACTCACAGATCACGGTCATCGTTTCTGTATGGCACAAAATTTCCTACCTGAAATTGTCGATGGTGATAAGCGCATTCTAGTTGTCGATGGTGAACCTGTTCCTTATTGCTTAGCGCGAATTCCTGCAAAAGGTGAAACTCGAGGCAACTTAGCCGCTGGTGGTCGTGGTGAAGCTCGCCCATTAACAGAAAGTGATTGGGCTATTGCGCATCAAGTTGCACCTATCCTTAAACAAAAAGGTCTTATTTTTGTTGGATTAGATGTTATTGGCGATCGCTTGACTGAAATTAACGTCACAAGTCCAACATGTGCGCGTGAAATTGAAGCGGCTTATCCTGATGTTTCTATTACAGGCATGTTAATGGATGCAATTGAAGTACGCTTAAACAAGAAAAACTAACTTTTAGACACTGAGATTAAAGGGTTTAAAAGTATGAACCTAGCCCCCACATATTAATCAATAAGCGGTATACATTAAGAAATACAATGTATAAAAGGGCTAGGTTTTTTAATAAAAATGATCAGGGAACAGTACTACTATTATGAATTTACTTAACCATTTTCTTATTGCTATGCCTTCATTAAGCGATCCGTTATTTGAACGCTCGGTCGTCTATGTTTGCGAACATAATGAAAACGGTGCGATGGGTTTAATTATTAATAAACCTATTGAAGATATCTCTGTGGAAGGTGTATTAGATCAACTGGAAATTTTTTCGACTGATAGAGATGAAGCAATTAGCTTACAAAAACCCGTGATGTCAGGAGGCCCTGTTGCAGAAGAGCATGGTTTTATCTTGCACACTCCAGTTTCAGGCTTTAGTTCTAGTATCAAAATTAGTGACAGCACGATGATCACAACTTCCAAAGATGTATTAGAAACCTTAGGTACAGCAAGACAACCAGAAAAAACATTAGTCTCTTTGGGTTATTCTAGTTGGGAACAAGGTCAATTAGAGAAAGAAATTTTAGAAAATAGCTGGCTAACCGTTGAAGCTTCACCTCAAATTATTTTTGATACCCCTATTGCTGAACGTTGGCATAAAGCCGCTGAATTAATTGGGATTAATATCCACACCATTTCACCGATAGCGGGTCACGCATAATGTCAAACAGAACGGTAATGGGCTTTGATTTCGGCACAAAAAGCATTGGCGCCGCTATCGGTCAAGAAGTTACAGGAACAGCAAGACCTTTAGCCTCATTTAAAGCAAAAGATGGTATTCCTGATTGGACTCAAATCGAAAAAATCATAAAAGAGTGGCAACCTGATCTCGTGGTTGTCGGCTTACCTCTTAATATGGATGGCACCGAACAGTTAGTCACAACTCAAGCTAAAAAATTTGCTAATCGCCTTCATGGTCGATTTGGTGTACAAATTGCCTTGCATGATGAACGCCTTAGCACCGTAGAAGCTCGCGCTCATCTTTTTGAGCGTGGCGGTTACCGCTCCTTAGATAAAGGCAGTGTAGATGCCGCATCTGCCGTTATTATTCTTGAAAGCTGGTTTGAACAGCAACTCTAAAAAATAGCTTCCAACGGATCATAGTCGCCTATTTTTACTTATAAGTTATCACTCAGCTTGAATTAAACCTTCATGTTGGCGTTGCTGCCGACTTAACATGAAGGTTTGCATACCGTATTCACTACCTGTTTGCATTAATGTTGTCACTTGGTGGTATTTTCCTTCTCTAATAAGATGTGAAATACCCTGCGTGACCTGCATTATTTCAAATAACGCCACACGTCCGCCTTCAATTGAAGAAACTAACTCTTGTGAAATTATCGCCCTTAAACTGCTCGCTAATTGTGATGAAATCCATTGTCGCTCATTACCTGTAAATACATTTGTCACGCGCTCAAGTGTTTGTGCCGCCCCTTGAGTATGCAATGTAGCCAGCACCAAATGCCCTGTTTCTGCTGCCGTTAATGCCAACTTAATACTTTGTGCATCTCTTAACTCGCCTAACATAATGACATCTGGATCTTGGCGCAGAGCGCTCTTTATCGCATTTGCAGTATGTTGAACATCTCGCCCTATTTCCCTTTGCTGCACAATGCTTTGCTTATTGCTGTGTATAAACTCAATAGGATCTTCTAATGTCAAAATATGCTGACGTTGATATTGGTTTAAATGATTGATCATTGCCGCTAATGTCGATGATTTCCCACTTCCTGTTGCACCAGTCACCAAAATAAGTCCATGAGAATAGTTGTCTAAAAGTGTTGAAACCGACTTGGGTACTCGAAGTTTATCTAAAGAAGGAATTTGTGTTTCAATTATTCTTAATACAGCTGAAATGCCTTTTTGTTGGCGAAATAAATTAACACGAAGTCGCTGCCCACAAGACAGCGTGAGTGCTGTATCAACTTGCCCTTCATTCTCAAAAATTTGCTTTTGAGTGTTGCTCAAAAAAGGCAAAAACCACGCTAATAGACTATCGGAAGTGATAGGTTTACATTGATTTTGTTGATAAAGTATTCCATTGATCCGCAATCGTGGTACATCACCACAACAAAGGTGCAGATCCGAGGCGTTATGCTTTACACTATATGCAATTAAATTTTCCATTTTCATCTTATTATCTCCTGAGTTGCCATGAATACTATTAAACAGAATCTCGTCAATGTCAGGTCTCACATTGACACAGCAGCGCAGAAATGCGGCCGTTCTTCAGAAGAAATAACACTACTTGCAGTGAGTAAAACAAAACCTGCGAGTGACATCGAAAAAGCAATAGCGTGTGGACAAACTGAATTTGGTGAAAACTATGTCCAAGAAGGTGTTGATAAAATCAATTATTTTGCTGATAACCACACCTTAGTTTGGCACTTTATCGGCCCTTTACAGTCAAATAAAACACGTCTTGTTGCTGAGAATTTCGATTGGTGCCATACCATTGATAGATTGAAAATCGCTCAAAGATTAAGTGACCAACGTCCTGACTCATTGCCACCAATAAATGTCCTTATTCAAATCAATATTAGTGATGAGAACAGTAAATCAGGTATTAATCTGACTGAACTTGATGGGCTAGCGGCACAAATTTCTATTCTATCAGGCATTAAATTGCGCGGATTGATGGCTATTCCAGCACCTGAAAGCAATTATGACAAACAAGTTGAAGTACTAGAAAAAATGCATCTTGCATTTAAACAATTGCAATCTCAATATCCCGATATAGATACCTTATCTATGGGAATGACAAGTGATATGGAGGCTGCTATTGCTTGTGGTTCAACACTCGTTCGTATTGGAACAGCAATTTTTGGCGCAAGAGATTACGCGACTAAGTAAAAATAGAGGTTTATATGGAACATCGTAACATCGCATTTATTGGCGCTGGAAATATGGCTCAAGCCATTATTGCAGGATTGGTTCAAGGTGGATATCCAGCAAATAAAATAACCGTCAGCTCACCTTCTGCCATTCGCCGTGAACCACTAGAAAAAGAGTTCGGTATTCATAGTACTAATAACAATATTGATGCGGTTCAGAAAGCGGATGTTATTGTGTTGGCAGTAAAGCCACAAATGATGGAAGAAGTTTGTAAGCCCTTACAAAATATCGATATGAGCAAAAAGTTAGTCCTCACTATCGCTGCTGGCATCCCCGCTACTCGTTATAACGACTATTTTGCAACTCAATTACAGCTTGTTCGTATTATGCCAAATACTCCGGCTCTTGTAGGTAAAGGCTTAAGTGGTATGTTCGCTCACAATTCACTTTCATCTCAAGATAAACAGTTTGCCGATGAATTAATGAAAAGTGTCGGAACAACCGTTTGGGTAGAGCAAGAATCTGCCATCAATGATATTATCGCCGTTGCTGGTAGTGCACCCGCTTATTTCTTCTTGTTTATGGAATCAATGCAACAAGAAGCAGAACGTTTAGGTTTTTCACCTGAAGTGGCAAGAGCTATTGTGCAACAAGCAGCAAGTGGTTCTACCGCCTTAGCAGAGAAACAACACATGTTACCTTTCTCAACTTTACGCGAGCAAGTAACATCAAAAGGTGGGACGACCGCAGCTGCACTTATGCAGTTTTATGAAGGTAAACTACCTGAAAGCGTCGCTTCTGCCATGCAAGCTGCGATTAAACGTGCGCAAGAAATGGAAAAACAATTTTAATTTCATCAGGGCCAACTAATGAATTTTTTAAATTTCGTCATTCTGACTCTTCTTCAACTCTACACATCCGTACTGCTATTACGTGTTTGGATGCAATGTGTCAGAGCTGATTTTTATAATCCTTTTTCACAATTTATCGTCAAGATCACACAGCCAATTGTTCGCCCATTGAGAAGTATTATTCCTTCTATTGGTCCTATTGATACAGCTTCAGTTTTATTAGCCTATATATTAATTCTGCTAGGTATTATTATTCCATCTTACTTATCAGGAACATCAATTCCTTTCTCTTTAATGTTCCCATTTGCCTTTATTGAACTGCTCACAGCAGCAGGTAAGATGATTTTCTGGTTGATCATTATCCGCGCAATTCTTAGCTGGGTAAGCCAAGGTCGTAATCCAATTGATCGCCTTTTATTTCAATTAACAGAACCTTTAATGGCTCCAATTCGTCGTGTCATTCCAGCGATGGGCGGTTTAGATTTCTCTGCAATGATTGTTATTCTTGTGCTTTACGCCCTGAATTATCTGCGTGTAGACGTTTTACAATGGCTACTTAGCGTAACGCTTTACTAAGGATAACACTCATGCAAAAAGTAGTTCTCGCAACAGGAAATCCGGGAAAGGTCAAAGAGCTAGCCTCTTTGCTTTCTGATTTTGGTTTAGATATTGTTGCTCAAACAGAGCTTGGTGTTGATTCTGTTGAAGAAACAGGCCTAACTTTTGTTGAAAATGCGCTGATTAAAGCACGTCATGCAGCAAAAGTAACCGGTTTACCGGCCATTGCCGATGACTCAGGTATTTCAGTAAATGCTTTAGGCGGTGCTCCGGGAATTTACTCAGCACGCTATGCGGGTGTTGATGCAAGCGATCAACAAAATCTGGATAAATTGCTTGATGCAATGAAAGATATACCTGCTGAAAAACGCCAAGCACAATTTAACTGTGTATTAGTTTATATGCGCCATGAAAACGATCCAACTCCGCTGATTTTTCACGGTATTTGGCACGGTGTATTAAGCACAGAAATGCATGGTGAAGGTGGATTTGGCTACGATCCTATTTTCTTTGTTCCGGAATTAAATTGTACTGCAGCACAATTGACTAAAGAGCAAAAAAATCAGCATTCGCATCGTGGTAAAGCACTTAAATTAATGTTGGATGCCCTTAAGAATGCTTAAGTTGCCTCCACTAAGTTTGTATATTCATATTCCTTGGTGTGTACAAAAATGCCCTTATTGTGATTTCAACTCACACACACTAAAAGGCGAAGTTCCACATCAGGAATATGTGCAACATTTACTCAATGACTTAGATGCCGATCTTATTCACGTTGGTTCACGTGAAGTCCAAACTATATTTATTGGTGGTGGTACACCTAGCTTATTAAGTGCTGAGTCAATGGCTGATTTACTCTATGGCGTCAAAGAGCGCATTGCGGTCAGCCCTAATGCAGAAATTACCATGGAAGCTAACCCAGGAACCGTAGAAGCTGAACGCTTTGCTGGATTCCAACGTGCGGGTGTAAATCGTATTTCTATTGGTGTGCAAAGTTTTGGTGACGATAAGCTTATTCGCTTAGGGCGCATTCATGATGCTGATGAAGCTAAAAATGCAGCTCGTTTAGCCAAAGAGTTAGGCTTACATAGCTTTAATTTAGATTTAATGCATGGATTACCAGACCAATCATTATCTCAAGCGCTTTCGGATTTACAGCAAGCAATAGAGTTATCTCCACCGCATTTGTCTTGGTATCAATTAACCATTGAACCCAATACACAATTTGGCTCTCGTCCACCGAAATTACCTGATGACGATATGCTGTGGGATATTTTCTCAGAAGGCGATAAATTACTGACAGCCGCAGGTTATCAGCAATATGAAACATCGGCATATTGCAAACCAGGCTTTCAATGTGAGCACAACTTAAATTATTGGCGTTTCGGGGATTATTTAGGTATCGGTTGTGGTGCTCATGGAAAAATAAGCTTTGAAGATGGTCGCATCATGCGAACAGTAAAAACCAAGCACCCTAAAGGTTTTATGGAAGGTCGTTATCTCCACCAGCAAAATTTTGTTGATAATGATGACCGTCCATTTGAATTTTTTATGAACCGTTTTCGTCTATTAGAAGCATTTCCAAGACAAGATTTCAGCGATTACACTGGGCTTTCTGAAGACGTTATTCGCCATCAAATAGATGAAGCTTTGGCCTTAGGTTATATCAGTGAATCAGACACTCACTGGCAAATTACACCTCATGGCAAACTCTTCCTCAATTCATTGCTTGAGTTATTCCTTTAATATTGCTGATTTCAAATAACTAGCTTAAAAAAATGCCCATACTGATTAATCACAGTTGGGCATTTTTCTTTATTACAAACCTTAAAACATCATAAAAATCTTAAGGTTAAATCAATTAAAGTGCGTTTTCTACCGCTTCAATTTGTTTAGTTAAACTGTCTAAACCACCGCCAGAAAGATACCAAAGATCAGCTTGTAGATAAATAATACCGCTATTTTTATAAGCCGAGGTTGTTTTGATTACCTCATTTTCAAATGTTGCTTTGTCTAATTTATCAGCGCCAATAGCTTCGCTACGATCCACAATTAAAATAACATCAGGATTAGCTTTTGCGATCATTTCAGGTGTTACAACACGACGTTTGCCTTTCTCTTCTTCAGCAACAGGCGGTAATTCGGCTCTTTTGGCTTTAATAACATCATAAACAACACTTTGATTATTAGGCATTAAATTGCCAGCGTTATGTAATAGTACTAAAACTTTTTTGTCAGATCCTGCTGCTTTTTTCTGGGCTTGCTCAATAACAGTATTTAATTTAGCAATTTGCTCTTGAGTCACTTGTTGTTTATCAAATAATTCACCTAATAATTTGATATTTGACTCAACTGAATTGAGATAGTTTGCGCTGTTAGTACCTAAATTAACGGTTGGTGCAATTTTCGCTAAAGCCTCATATGATGCACCTTGGCGACCCGTAATAATAATTAAATCAGGTTTAATTTCGGCTAATTTTTCTAAGTCAGGCGCTTTCATACCACCTACATTAGCAACGTTGCTTGCAATACTTCCTTTAATATAGGCAGGCGCATTACCTAACGGTAGCCCAACTACTTTATCGGCTAAACCTAACTGAATTAAAGAATCATAAAGACCAAAATCAAATAGAACCACTTTTGAAGGGTTCTTAGTGACCGACGTTTCACCTAATAGATGTTTAATCACCATCTTGTCATTGTGCTGGCTAATAACTTGGTTAGGTTGGTATTCGATTGGCGTTTTGCTTAACGCAGAGAAACTGGTTACAGAAAGGATAGATGCGATAACTAAAGGAAGGATCTTCTTCATTAATTTTGCCCTGTTTAAGTGGAATACTCAAACAGGGCATTCTAAACAGCTCATCTCATAAGTCAATTGAATAAGAATGATTTTCATTATTGTTTTCAATTGTTGTGAGATAGAAATTTATATACTCTAAATAATTCAAGATCTCGCTTGAAGAATGACGAGTATCATTATTTTTTTAGAGAATTAACAAGCTCCACTCGTTGACTCTCCATTTGGGTTATTTTGCTACAAGCTTGCTGACCAAATTGAGTAAATGCAGCTTCTTGCTGTTTCCACTCCTGATCTATAATTTTTTGAAAACCATCTAAGTTTCCTAATAGTCCGCCCAAGGCTTTTTTACTGTCACCACCAGCTGCTGCTAATAACTGTTTTTTTCTCAATTCATTAATGCTGTCTTGCAACATACCACCTAGGCTACTTTCTACGATTTCACGACCTTTGGCTTCGACTTCTTTTATGGCTTGAGAATGGAATGTAATGTTATTCGGTTCTATGCTGACCACTCTATCCATTTGCTGATTAAGATCTTTCTCTAATCTACTTAATCTATTAAGGATATTGCTATCTTTACCAAAAGCTTCAATCACCACTTTATCAAGCACTTTGCGAGAATCTTGCAGTTTTACCCCTGTTTCAGTTCTTAACCAAGGTACGTCTCGTCTTACTGTGGCTTGATATTTCTTTGCTAGTTCTTGTTGCTGTGGTGTCAATGAGGCACTTTTTTCATTTTGAAACAATGTACCATCAGGATAAATCACCATTAAACCATGTGAACCTGCGACTTCAACAAATTCAGAGGTTATGCGTAAATCATCTTTTGGCATTACAGCGCAATCAAAACTTGGTGATGCATTTGCTGTACCCGCAACAAAAAATAGTGTGACAGCAATATTTCTTAAATTCATAACAACTCTCCTGAAAACACACCTAAAAAATTGAACGCCCTACTTTGTTTGCTAATAATTCAAGTGCTGCACAACCTGCTAATGAGTTACCTGATTTATCCAGCTCTGGTGACCAAACTGCAACTGTAAAGGCATCTGGAACAACAGCAATAATGCCACCACCTACGCCTGATTTTCCGGGAATACCGATACGAAACGCAAATTCACCGGCACCATCATACATGCCACAAGTTAACATTAACGCATTTATTTGGCGGGTTTGTCTTGGCGTAATAATCTGATTTTTATTACCCACACATGTGCCTTGATTAGCCAAATAGCTAAAACATTGCACTAACTCAGTGCAACTCATCTCTATTGAACAATAGTGAAAATAAGTTTCCAGTACCGTAATAACATCGTTCTCAAAATTACCAAAAGATTTCATCAAATAAGCGATAGAGGCATTTCGACTAAGATGCTCCATCTCTGATTTTGCAACCACTGAGTTATAACAAATATCAGGAGTATCAGTGAGAAAACGGATCACTTCTAACATTCTTTGCTTAGGCGCACTTAATCGAGACTGCAACATATCAGTGATAACAATGGCTCCCGCATTAATAAAGGGATTGCGCGGTATTCCTTTTTCCATTTCTAGCTGTATTAAGGAATTAAAAGGCAGCCCTGATGGCTCTTTTCCTACACGTTGCCAAATTTCATTTTCTTCATAACGTGTTAAAGCAAGCGTTAAGCTAAGTACTTTAGAAATTGATTGGATTGAAAAACGCTTATCTGCCATGCCTGATTGATAGAGTTCACCATCAACCGTATAAACAGCCATAGCAAGCTGCTCTGGAGGTACTTGAGCTAATGCGGGGATATAATCCGCGACTTTTCCTTGCCCGATTAATGGGCGAATTTGTTGCAAAATATCTGACAGTAATGCATTAGATAACGTTGTAGTCACAGTCCCTTCCCCAGACAGACAAGGGCATCCTTTTGGATGCCCTTGTTATTATTTGCTAAATGTATAACTTTCTATCAATCCCACCAAACATCAAATAGTTCAGAGGTCTGTACATCTTGCATTTTGCTTTCTTTTAGGAAGTTTTCGACTAATTGGCGATGCTCTTCTGTACATTTACCAATTTGTTGTAAGCAGATTAAGCCTTCCCAGCTCAGGTAACCACTTGCATCAAATGCCAGCCCATTTGGCTCAATAACTTTGAGGATCAGTTCATCAACAAAGCGATCTACTTCCTCAATTGGGGTATTTTCTGGGAAAGTCCATTTAACTGAGAAACCTAATTCCTGAAATTCATCGATACGCATTTTTTTGCGTAAGCGGCGACTACGTTGTTTAGCCATTATTTTACCCTCTTAAACATAAGATCCCAGACACCATGCCCTAAACGATGACCGCGTTTTTCAAACTTAGTCACAGGGCGTGTTTCTGGTCGTGGTACATAATCCTGAGTTTCTGACAAATTCTGATAACCTTCAACACTTGTCATTACTTCAAGCATATGTTCTGCATATGGTTCCCAATCTGTCGCCATATGAAAAACACCATCTAACGTTAATTTTTTTAAAATTAATTCTGCAAAAGGCACTTGAACAATACGGCGTTTATTATGACGCGCTTTGTGCCATGGATCAGGAAAGAATAACTGAACCATTTTTAAGCTATTATCAGGGATCATATGATTGAGTACTTCAATCGCATCGTGACACATGACTCTCAGATTGCTTAATTGTTCTTCTTCAGCACTTGCAAGACAAGCACCAACACCCGGTGCATGTACTTCAATACCGAAATAATTATTTTCTGGTGTATTTTTTGCCATAGTCACGAGCGATGCGCCCATGCCGAAGCCAATTTCTAAAATTACAGGCGCTTCGCGTCCAAAAACCTGACTGAAGTCGATGGGTTCCGGTTGATATTCAATGCCAAAGGCAGGCCACTGTGTTTCTAATGCTTGCTCTTGACGAGGTGTTAAACGACCTTGTCTACGAACAAAACTACGAACGCGTCGTAAAGCACGCCCCTCTTCATTGAATTCCGGAGAAATTACATTCTTGATCATGTCTAATACTGTCAGTCGTTAGGCCAATTATTTACTTAAAATCGTTATAATGTCGCAATAGTGCAACTTAACCGACATTATCCAAAGATCACTAAGTTTAGCAAGAGTCACACATAGAAGCATCACTCTATAAGATAAATATTAAGAGTGTTTACAGTTTATTCTCTCTGTGGTGCAATCTTACCTTAATCAGAACATGAGTTAATAAAATAAAACATGATGGAAGCTCTGCAATTTTCGCAAGTCGTACTCAATTGGTATCACAAATATGGGCGCAAAACGCTCCCTTGGCAGCAAGAAAAAACGCCTTATCACGTATGGTTATCTGAGGTAATGTTGCAACAAACTCAAGTTGCGACGGTTATTCCTTATTTTGAGCGTTTTATTGCACGTTTTCCTGATGTCAACGCATTAGCTAAAGCGCCTCTCGATGAAGTACTTCATCTTTGGACAGGCCTTGGTTATTACGCAAGAGCCAGAAACTTACATAAAGCAGCACAACACATTGTAGATAAACATCAAGGGCAGTTTCCTGATACCTTTGAGGACGTTTGTGCCTTACCTGGTATTGGGCGTTCAACTGCTGGTGCTATTTTATCGTTATCACTGAAAAAACCTTATCCAATTCTCGATGGTAATGTGAAGCGTGTTTTAGCACGCTGTTATGCAGTCGAAGGCTGGCCGGGTAAAAAAGAAGTTGAAAATAAGTTGTGGGAGATCAGCGAAAATGTCACCCCAATCGAAGGTGTAGAGTATTTTAATCAGGCGATGATGGATTTAGGTGCAATGGTTTGCACAAGAAGTAAGCCTAAATGTGAGTTATGCCCATTAAATACTGGCTGTATTGCTTATGCTCAAAACAATTGGGCAGATTATCCTGGGAAAAAACCGAAAAAAGTTATCCCAGAAAAAACAACTTATTTTCTTATTTTACAATATGATAATCTTGTTTGGTTGGATAAAAGACCACCAGCAGGAATATGGGGTGGGTTATTTGCCTTTCCTCAATTTGAAACAAAAGCGCTTTTAGAGCAGTGGTTAACTGAGCATGGGCTCGATAATAATGAATCAGAGCAACTGATTTCATTTAGACATACTTTTAGCCATTTTCATTTAGATATTGTGCCAATTTGCGTAAAACTCTCAGCGTTTACCTCTATGATGGAGGAGCAAAAAGGACTTTGGTATAACTTACAGACACCTGCAACCGTAGGGTTAGCAGCACCTGTAGAGAATTTACTTAGACAATTAGCCTAAGCTAATACCTGCGATATTGAGGATTTATTATGAGCAGAACTATTTTTTGTACTTTCCTTAACAAAGAAGCTGATGGACTTGATTTTCAGTTGTACCCAGGAGAAATTGGAAAGCGCATTTTCAATGAGATCTCAAAAGAAGCATGGGCTCAATGGATGGCAAAACAGACCATGCTTATCAATGAGAAAAAACTTAACACCATGAATCCTGACGATCGCAAACTATTAGAACAAGAAATGGTGCGATTTTTATTCGAAGGTCATGATATTCATATTGACGGCTACACACCACCTGAAAAATAATATTCACTTTTCCAGAGCCTTTAAGGCTCTGGTATTTTATTCACCATAGCGATGCAATTGACCATGAAAAAAATCCTTCTCTTGCTGATTATCGCCCCTCTACTCATTTCATGTAGTAGTCAACCATCAAAAACATTTGAACCCGATTACGCAAAGGATACCAATGCGTTCGATATTCTTATGGGGCAATTTGCCAATAATATCGAAATGATTTGGGGTATGAAGGAAGTATTAATCGCAGGCCCTAAAGACTACGTAAAATATACCAATGCTTATAAAACACGTAGCCATATTAATTTTGAAGCCGGTACGATCACCATAGAAACTTTAGGTGATGATGCACCTCAATTTCAATTGCATAAGGCGATAGTCACAACGTTATTGATGGGCGAAGATCCAGGCTCAATTGATCTCTACTCTGACGTTAATAATATTCCTCACAGTACAGAACCTTTTTTATTAGGACAAGTACTTGATAACACAGGGCAATCTATACGTTGGGAGTGGCGTGCCAATAAATTTGCAGATTATCTGATTGCCAATAAATTAAAAAAACGCCAATCCGGTATGAACACTATTTGGTATGTCACCCTTAATCTTGTTCCTAATCACCTTGATCAACGTGCTCATAAATATTTACCGTTAGTACAACAAGCTGCGGCTAAATATGGTGTTGAACCATCATTGATCTTGGCAATTATGCAAATTGAATCAAGTTTCAACCCATATGCGGTGAGCAGTTCTGATGCACTCGGTTTAATGCAAATTATGCCAGCAACGGCAGGACGAGATGTATTCCGAATGCAAGGCAAATCAGGACAACCAAGTCGTAGTTACTTATTTGATCCCGCTAATAATATCGATGCAGGTGCAGCTTATATTTCGATACTGCAAAACAGCTACCTTGGAGATATCAAAGATCCTGTTTCACGCCGTTACGCCGTTATACAGGCTTACAACGGTGGTGCAGGTAGCGTGTTGCGGATATTCCACAACGATAAGAAACAAGCCGCGGCTATGATTAACAATTTAGAGCCAACGCAGGTGTATACCACATTACGTAATAAGCATCCTGCCGACCAATCTCGTCGTTATCTTGAGAAAGTCAGTACAGCTCAACGTAACTATCGATAGTTGATACTTAGTCTAAAAATAAAGCTTCCTCAATGAATTTGGGGAAGCTTTTTTGTTATTAAGGCTCTATAAATGGCTTTATCGTCATGGATTTTTTAAGTATCACAAAACACTTTCAGCTTTATTTTTACTCATTTTCTGCGACAAATAGCGTTTTATTAATCAATAAGTTTAAAAAAACAGCAATCAAACAGTTTTGTGATAAATAACGTTGACGAGCAAGGCGATATCGGGTTTAATACGCCCCGTTGCCCGAATAGCTCAGTCGGTAGAGCAGGGGATTGAAAATCCCCGTGTCCTTGGTTCGATTCCGAGTTCGGGCACCACTATTTAGAGAAACCAGCCTTAGGGCTGGTTTTTTGCTTTCTGCGCTTTATAAATTTTTTAGATCCCCTTTTCTTAAAGTCTACCTTGATCCTTAACTTGTTCACTCAAAATATTATTTTTTCTTTATGCTTCTGATAATGACTTCATGTGAATTGCTACAGTATTTAGATAGCAATCTATTCTCTTTTTAATATAATGAATTCTTAAATTAATCTAATGTAATTAACTTTAGAATAAATTTAGCTTTAGGTGAACATGAAGTTTAATTATACAAAAAGGAAAATAATTAATGTCTAATAATATTTATTTAAGAATAAATGGAAATGTTCAAGGAAATATTTCAGCTGGATGCTCTTCTTACGATTCACTTGGCAATAAATACCAAAGCTCTCACTTAAATGAAATATTAGTTATAGCGTCCACATTTGATATATCAAGAAGACAAAATTTAAGTCATGCTCCTCTTTCTATAACCAAACATGTTGATAAATCAACACCATTACTAATTACGGCAATTACAAATAACGAAATTTTAAAGTGTGAAATTGATTACTATAGAACTTCTCATACCGGCGCCCAAGAGAAATATATGACGGTTGTTTTAACAAATGCTTCTATTGTCAATTACTCACAAATACATGCAAGTACCTTAACTCAAAGTGATTCATTACCTAGCGAAATTATCACTATACAATATGAAAGTATTACCTGTAACCATATAATGGCAGGAACGTCTGGATATAGTATTTCTGAACTAAGTTAATCAGTAAAAATTTAATGGTGAATTTAATATCTTGATTCACCATGAATTAAATCTATTTTTCATAAAACATCAATATGATAAATTATTTTTTTTTGCCAAATGTCAGTGAGATACAAAGGTAAAGTGCAAAAAAGAGACAGCTATAGCGAATAATATCTTTATTACCAGACCTTATAAATAATTCACCAATAAAAAATTTATCACCAAATTTGAATATAATAAGACAACAACTTCCACATAAACCAACAACTGCAAGATAAATAAGATCTAAAAATCTATTTTTTTTACAAAGAATATAGAGTTGAGTTTTATATAAAATGAAAAATAAAAAGAATGAAGATAGATAAAATAGAAAAAGCTCCAACCAGCCAAAAGGAAAAGGTGATAATACATCAAAATCATTCACTTTTATTTCCCTCTTCATATAAATCGTATGTAGAATAAATAGCCATACCGTCAAAGAAAATTTCTGACATAAGAGGCACTCTATCCATTGTTTTCCATGATGTTATAAAATCACTCTTTATATAGTGAAATAGTTTCCATGAATCTTCTTTAAGAACTGGTTTCAATAATGATGCACCAGATAAACTTAAATCAACCACATTATAAAACATATCCGCTTCATTATCGCCATAACCTAAAGCTTTAGATGCTGCTCTATATCCGTTTCTTACAGGTCCACTATATTCTTCTCTAAATAATAAATAATATCCATTTTCAATCATACTATTTACACCTTGAGATACCATTCCAACCCCTAAACTACTACATAATGTTCCGACAGATCCCACACAAGAACCTCCCCCTCCATATATTTGCATTGCTCCGCTGACAAAACCTACTTGTTTGAGTATTAATTTATTATTTTCCTCATTTTCTTCTTTTTTACGTATTGTTTCAAAAAGTGCATATTGCATTATACTTCGATTTCTTAGTAAATTATCCTGTAACTCCAATCTTTCAATTTCATCGGAGATATTATCTAATCCTGCTGATAAACTTAAGCAATAACTACTTACCTCTAACTCTGTTCTAGCAATCAGTTGTTCTATATCATTTAAGAACATCATTCTTGCAAAAGAATCACCAATATATTGATAGGCAAATTTCATTGCTATTTTTCTTAAATAACTGGATTCTCTTCTTAATGTATCTCTATACACATCACTATAACTATAGTCTAGCTCATACTCAGTCATTTCTTTCACATCCTTATTGAAAATAAAAACTTAAGTGATATCTCATCCGAATTATCGGCTACTATAGTGTAATGTTTAACAACCCTTATCAATAGTGAATGTTTAGTTTTCTACTTATTATAGAGATAAAAGTTCATTCAACTAAAAAGATAAAATAAATAGACTATAAGCCTAGATATATAAGATAAGTAATTATTCACCTTAACAGTTGGAAAGTTAAATTTATATAAACACCTCTATATATTTACACGTTATTTATGATACTTACAGGTAAACCCAACATTTCCCTGATAATGTTATAAATATTATTTAATATAAAAACTGATATCTTTATTAATACAAAAAAAGTCAGGAATATTTTTAATCATCTTTATTATTAATATATAAATCACAATTTAAGTAATTTTTAAAACAATAAATTTACTACCAATAATAATTCTTATTTTCATTTTTAAATTAAAAATATAATTTTAAATATTCTTAATATAAAAAAGCGATCGCTTTTATAACATTTATCACACAAATTAAGTTCATTTAAGAAATACTCTAGATATATATCTCCTTTTAATTAATACCTACCTCACAGAATATGAAATTCACCTGAATTGTCATTGACGAAATATAGCTACAGCAGTAAATATAATAAGCAATGATCATAAAAACAGTGACCATCTTTAAAGATGGCTTTTTTAATCCTTAAATTGTCTCATTTTTTAGACAAAGAGATATTACAGAAACCACGGGAGAATTCTCTTATGACTCAACAAGATACAGCACCTCATTATTCAATTGATGATATGAAAGCGTTAATTGAAACAATGCAAATTTATAAAAAAGATAACAGTGGCAAAGGGATCACTCGTATTGCCTATGGCGAAGAAGATGAAGCCGCGCATCTGTATCTTGCTGGTTTAATGAAAGAAGCTGGGCTTGAAGTTTATCGTGATGGTATTGGTACACTTTACGCACGTTTACCAGGTAAAGATCGCTCACTACCCGCAGTAGGTACTGGTTCTCACCTTGATACTGTACCTCAAGGTGGCGCTTATGACGGAGCTTTGGGTGTTATCGCTGGTTTTTATGCCTTAATGCAATATAAACCACAACAACTTAAACGAGACCTTGAGCTGGTTGTTTTCCGTGCAGAAGAATCTAGCCGTTTTGGTTTTTCATGTATTGGCAGTAAGGTTTTAACAGGCAAAATAGATAGAGCTCGCTGGGAACAAAATAGAGATGATGATGGCAATAACTTCTTTGAAGTTCTGAAGTCTTTAGGCTACCAACATGATAATTTTGATAATTGCTTAATCAAAAAAGATCGTTTTAGCGCCTTTGTTGAGCTGCATATTGAGCAAGGTAAACGTCTTGAGAATGACAAGAAAACTATCGGTATTGTCAACGGAATAGCTGCGCCAACTCGTTTCTCGGTTACGGTTAATGGCCATGCAGATCACTCTGGTGCGACACCAATGTATCAGCGCCAAGATGCTCTAGTTGCAAGTGCAGGCATTATTACAGACATCAACCGCGCGGCATGTACTGAAGCTGTTTATGGCACTGTTGGTACAGTGGGTAAGCTCAATGTTGTACCAAACTCCATGAATGTTATTCCAGGACAAGTAAAATTCTCAGTGGATATTCGTGGTATTGATACTGAAAGTATTCAACGTGTTGTACAGCGTTTAAATAATAGTGTTGAAAAAGCAGAAAAAGATTTTGGTGTCGCTATTGATGTTCAACCGATTTCTGCTGAATCGCCAGTGAAACTAGATGATTCAATTTGCCAAGTTATTGAAAGCTTGTGTCAAAAACACGATATCAACTATATGACAATGCTAAGTGGTGCTGGCCATGACTCAATGAATATGGCTCCGCTTTATCCAACAGCAATGATTTTTACACCATCTGTCGCGGGTATTAGTCATCATCCTGATGAATTTACCGAATTTAGCGATATTGCTGTTGCAGCGGATTTATTAGCTGAGACATTAGGTACACTAGCAAATCAATAATGGCTAACTATTTGTTTTAAAAGATTAATAGCATCATCACCTTTAGTGGCTTTTAACCATAACTTATCAAAGAGGGATTGGTACTGAAATATTGCCTCAGTTGAAGAAGTCACTGTCGCGATGCCCGTACTGACATTAGGAAACTCACCTAAACGGAACGGGCTAACGGCTAAAGAAAGAGGTACTTTATCTTGATAAAATAATTGGAAAGTTAGAGACGGCATAGTATCTGAAATAATTGCAATATTAAGATAACTATTTTTTTGTTCTAACTTTTCAATTAAATGAAGAATTTCATTTTTTGCTCGCTCTTTTCTTTCTTGTTGCAGTGTTTTAGTTAAATTAACCGAACCTAGCATGCCAACATAAAGAAATTTTTCAATTTGCTGTTGGCTAATAAGGTTATAAATATGGGGTGAATGTAAGGACTGATGTTTCTTACGCTCTTTTAAAATAGATAAAACTTCTTGTTGTTTTTCAGACAAAAGATTTAAGGGCGATGCCTCTGTTAGCATTTCAACCAATGTTTTGTCATAACAATCTGAAGTTAATAAGTAAGAGAACGGTTCGAAGTGGGTATAAATATGTGAAGATTGAGTTTCAAGTTGGCGCATTCGTTCAAAAAAGCCATTTGCACTTGAATAATATTCAGTATTAATGCCTAACAAACTGGTTAACGAGGTATTTAATAATCTAGCAAGATTATCTAGTGTCTCAATTTTAACGATTTCGCCTTTTTCTAATCGATATACAGCAGCACGAGAAATGCCCAAGCTTTCGGCTACATCTTCAGCTTTTAATGAAGAGGCTATACGGTAAGCACGCAAGCGATAGCCAATGGATTGGTAATCTATTTTTTCTCTAGGTATGTAAGGCATATTTATAATTGGCTCCCAAATGCACAAAGTACCAGGGTAAAGTAACGGCACAACAATAATACGTTAGTTCAGATAGTTTAAATTAAACCAAAAATAAAAAGAATCACCTTCCTCACAATGAGGTAAATAAAAGAAGTTTGCAGTAAAAAGTTAGTCTATATCAATAAACCTGTCTCCTAGCAGGTAACCTCACCAGGGTTAAAGTAGCAAAAACAAACAATAATAAAAAACTAAAAGGCGTTGTAATTGATATTACAGCGCCTTTTTCATTATTTAATTAACTAAATGCTCTAATACCATTGCGCCAGCCCCTTGAGATACGATTTCATAAGCGTGGCTTGCTGGATAAACTTCTGTTTTTATATTTGGGAAAAGTGCGAGTTTAGTTTCAATCGTTTTTTTAACCGTATCAAAAAACGTATATTTAGGTATTAATGTTCCACCACAAACCACAATATCAGGTTGGAGCATTAAAATCGTATTGGCAATAGCAAGCCCGTAGTAATAAGCGGCTTCTTCTAATGCATCAATACACAAAGGATCACGCATTTCAATTGCCTGAAAAATAGTGTGATAATTAATTTCATCATCAACACTAACAAGCGATGTTAATAAGGAGGTTTTTCCTCGCCTTATTTGATGAATAACGTTATTTTTTATAGCATCTAAAGAACAGAGTGTATTTAAACAACCGTAAGAGCCACATTCACATAATGGCCCTTTTACATCAATCGTCATATGACCAAAACAATTCATAGTCGCTGAAGTATCAGTTAAAAACTGATTGCCAATAATGGCACATCCTCTTACTTCGGTATCACAAGAAGTAAATAAAAATCGTTGTGTTTTTTGGCGGTAATATAAACGAAATTCAGCTAAAGCGGCAAAATGTACTCCGCTTCCTACAGTAACGTAAGTAGGAATTTTTTTACGTAATAACGTCTCTAATTCGCTGAACTCTTCATCAAGGGATTTTGAAGTCAATTGATGCTCAACAACATGCTCAATAGAAATTCCTAATCCTAAAATTTTTTCATAGCTGATTTTATTTTTTAATAACAAGGCATCAATTTTAGGTAATAGCTTATCTGTCATTTCATATGCAGATAAATAAGGCTCTGGCGATATTTTAATTTTATCCAGCATATTAAGTTTTAAGTCCATTAGCACAATGGTTGAATAGACTTTGCTTAATTCAATACCAATCAAAAACACCCCTTCTGTATTAATATTATACAAAATAGGTTTTCGTCCACCGGTTGATTCCCCTAATTCTGCAGTTGTAATTAATTGAAGCGCATTTAACTCGTCCAATAAACGAGCACAAGTCGCAGGCTTCATTTGTGCTAATTCGGTCAACGTTTCTGTTTTTATCGGTCCATTTTCTGCCACTAATTTGTAAAGGCTTTTTAGTTTCAATGCTTTTGAAGTCTTAGAAGACTGAAGTTCTTTTAAATTTTTCAATAGCATAACGATATCCTTTATTAAATTATTGAGAAGCAAAAAGAGGGATATCGCTATCTTACTGTAAAAAAAGCAATAGTTCCTTAATCAAAACAAACAACATGATCTTAATCTCAAAATGAGAAAAAGAAAGTTGTCCATTTTTGTTTATCAGGCAAAGTACTCTCAACCACTATTTAAAACGTAATGACGATTTACACAGGAGAGAGTCATGCATCAGGTTTCTGAAATTAATAAAGCAAAAGAATTTGTTCAATCTAAAACCACAGAAAAACCAACGATTGGGATCATTTTAGGCTCAGGTTTAGGCCCTTTTGCCGACACATTAGAAGATGCAGTACATATCCCGTATCACACCATTCCACACTTTGCAGCATCTGGAGCCGTGGGACATGCTAATGAATTAGTGATTGGTAAAATTGCAGGAAAAACAGTTGTTGCAATGAAAGGTCGTTTTCATTACTACGAAGGTGTATCACTTGATGAAGTCACCTTTCCTGTTCGTGTAATGAAAGCATTAGGTGTTGAAAAACTGATTATCACTAACGCATGTGGTGCCGTAAACACTGAATTTAATCCGGGCGACCTTATGCTAATTACGGATCACATTAACCTGACTGCAAATAACCCACTGATTGGGCCAAATAATCCTGAACTCGGCGTTCGTTTTCTGGATGTTAGTGAAGTTTATAACAAAGCAATGCGCCAAATCGTTCTTGATATTGCTAAAGAACAAGACATTACCTTACGTCAAGGTGTCTATGCATGGTGGACAGGTCCAACTTATGAAACACCAGCAGAGATCCGCATGATAAGAACATTAGGTGCAGATGCCGTAGGCATGTCAACCGTTCCTGAAGCACTGATAGCTCGCCATTCAGGTATTGATACCATTGGTATTTCATGCTTAACCAATATGGCTTGTGGCATTTTAGAACAACCTCTTAGTCATGATGAAGTCATTGAAACAGCAGAACGCGTAAAATCTACCTTCTTAAAGCTTATCAGTGAAGTGATCTCTCGCTTATAACTTTCTACCAATAAGAGAAAAAGTGGATCATAGATAGCTGCCTATGATCCACTTAAATCAATATCCCCAACAGTGGAGATTGTTATGGGTATAAAAATACAGCTCAAAGGCATGATGTTTATGCAATATTTTATCTGGGGAAGTTGGTTGATTACCCTAGGTGCATACATGATGCAAACATTAAACTTCACAGGGATTGAAGTTGGATTAGTTTATGGCTCTAAAGGTATTGCGGCTCTAATTATGCCTGGTTTATTAGGTATCATTGCCGATAAATTTATTCCTGCAAATCGCTTATATATTATTTGTCATCTTATTTGTGCTGTTGCTTTATTCTTTGCCGCTTCAGTGACAGATCCTTCGATTATGTTCTGGGTTATGTTTATTAATGCATTAGCATTTATGCCAACCATTGCACTTTCAAACTCCATTGGCTATTTTTGTTTAAATAAGCATAAATTAGATTCAGTTGCGCATTTCCCCCCTATTCGTGTATTTGGTACGATAGGCTTTATTGTTGCAATGTGGTGTGTCAGCTTATTTAGATTAGAGCTTAGCAATACTCAATTATATATTGCATCCGTTGCATCGCTTTGCTTAGCGCTCTATTCATTCTGTTTACCTAAAATTCCAACAGCACAGCATAAACAATCCACATCTTGGGCTTCTCGCTTAGGGTTAGATGCTTTTGTTTTATTTAAAAAACCAGTCATGGCAATCTTCTTTTTATTTGCGATGTTATTAGGTGCTGTACTTCAAATTACAAATACTTTCGGCAGCCCATTTATTCATGATTTTGCTAAAAATCCTGAGTTTGCAGATAGTTTAATTGTTCAATATCCATCAATTTTACTATCAGTATCACAAATGGCGGAAGTTGCCTTCATTCTAGCAATTCCTTTCTTCCTAAAACGTTTTGGCATTAAAAAAGTCATGCTAATAAGTATGATTGCATGGACTTTACGTTTTGGATTATTTGCATATGGCGATCCTTCTCCTTGGGGTTTTGTATTGCTGATGCTTTCGATGATTGTTTATGGCTGTGCATTTGATTTCTTTAATATTTCAGGCTCTATTTATATTGAAAATGAAGTTAAACCTGAAATAAGAGCCAGTGCTCAAGGACTCTTTATGACCATGGTAAATGGCGTTGGTGCATATGCGGGCTCTATTTTAAGTGGTATGGTTGTTGATCATTTTACTGTCAATGGTATGAAAGATTGGCAATCAATTTGGTTAATATTTGCATCATATACATTAATACTAGCAATTATCTTTGTGTTTGCTTTCAAGGAAAATAGAAAACTAGCGCACTGATAATCTTTATACATCACTTACTATCTTATATTAATGATAATAAATCGATAAAAAGGTTTATTATCATTTTTATTTATAATTAATTTTAAAATTTAATATATTTCGAAGAATTCCTTTTTTAAAGGCAAAAAAACCATTAACACATAATATATTAAAGAAAAATGGACTTTAAAAAAGGAAATGAAATGTCACAAAATAACCATTCACCAGAATTTATTACTGTCATCAATGTAATAAAAAATTACTCACCTTTTAAACGATGGAATAAGAAAAATAAAGACGATATATTTACAGAAATAACGTATAGCTTTCCCGATTGGAGTAGTTTGAGAGGTGACGAGTATAAAACAATCACTACGCTAAATAAGTATCAAGAAGAAATAGCTGAGAAAATATTACAACAATGGTCTGATATTACAAATATTAAATTTATAAAGAAAAACAATAAATACGACACCAATATAAAATTTGGTGTTTATAACAATGTGAATGAGATAACGAAAGACACCTCTCATTTAGTCACCGGTGTTGCTACTTTTCCAGATAACAATACAAATCCAAGTAAAAGAATAGAGAAAGTCATCGATTACAGTGATGGCGGACATGTTTGGATCAATATATCCTCGACTGTATGTATAAAAAAATTTAATAAAAAAGAAATGACATTAGAACAAAAAAATGAAGTTAATTTATTTAAAGAAAAGTCAGACAATATAAAATATTATTATTTAGAAACAAACTCACATATCACCTTATATAAAAACAGTAATGAAAATAGCCATATTAACAATCAACCTATAATATTATCCAAAGGAAATGGAGAAACTCAAACTTATATACATGAAACAGGGCATGCTCTTGGTCTACCTCATACCTTTAAATGGAATGACTATAATAATCCTGATGTTGAAGCTAATACTTTTAAATATACAGTGATGACATATCGATATCCCCAAATAGAAGAAGCTGATTTTGGAGGGCTTTACCCTATCTCTCCATTATTAATTGATATATATGTTATTCAGAAATTCTATGGGGTAAACGTAACGACTCGAACGGATGATACTATCTATGGTTTTGATTCTAATACGCAAAGAGACCATTATAGCTTAACTTCACCAGATGATGTCATGATCACCTGTATTTGGGATGCCGATGGTAATGATACTCTAAATTTTTATAAATATAACAAAAAGCAAAAAATAGATCTCAATGAAGGCGCTTTTTCTGATACTGGAGGGTTACGAGGTAATCTCTCTATCGCATATGGTGCCATCATTGAGAATGCTATTGGTGGTATTAATGATGATATTATTATTGGTAATAATGTTGATAATCATCTTTATGGTAATAACGGTAACGATATTATTTATGGTAATAATGGCAATGATATACTTCAAGGAGGGAAAGGCAATGATTGGCTTTATGGCGGCGAAGGTGATGACATTCTGTATGGCTCTGATGGCAATGATATTCTTTGGGATGACAATGGATGCAATCAACTTAGTGGAGGAAAAGGAAGGGATATATTTATATTAAGTCTTGGTCATAATAATAGCCATAATAAAATTATGGACTTTAATAAAAATGAAGATCTCCTGCTATTCTCTGATGAAGATGATCATATTTTTAATATTATCGATTTAATTAAAAATAAAAAAATCATTGTTTTTAATGACAATGAAAACGTAGAAAACACTACAAAAATATCCATTTCAGAAGAAATTAAATCTATAAACCATCTTCATACAATAGAACTTGTTGGTTATTTTTCTTTTGATGATATATTTAATAGCTAACACATAAAGTAAATAAAAATTAAAACAAGATTATGATATAACTTAGATCAATTAAATATAATATTTAAGTTATATCTTTTCCAACAAAAATAACGAAATAAAATAATAACAGAAAAAAAGATCCCACTAGGAAAGATAACTTTATTTTTATTAACTTAATTAAATTATTCTGACTTAAAACACACCTCACTTCACAATTATTTAAAAACATATTTTCCCCCTCTAGATTAATATCAATAAGTGGCTATCTTTATTATCGCTGGCGCTCGCCAGATAATTAAACTATTTTCAACATGAAAATAAACTTAACCTAAACTTGATATCCGGAGGATATTATGGGTTCTTCTTTATTAAAAAAAGCAGTAGGATTATCTAATGTTTCTGATTTATTAGATAAGAGTGGAATTTTTTATAATTTCTCAGCTAAGACTCTACCTTCTTTTGATTATGATACCGCAGGAAAACATATCGCACGTGAAGATTCCACATGGAATGGGAAATATGTTATCGGTCAAGCCGCAGAAGTAACGTATTCATTCCCAACTTGGGCAGGTAAAAAGTTTAATGATTTTGGTGATAAAAATCCCTATGGATTTAATTCAACACAGAAAGAACATGCAAGACAATCTTTAGATGCATGGTCTGATATCGCAAATATTAAATTTACAGAAGTAGGACCAAATGTGAAATCAGATATTACTTTTGGAAATATTACTGATCCATATGGCAAATTCCAAGCTTATGCAACATTACCAAATACCCATGATTATTATGGGCGTGATGTTTCAGGCCAAGCTTGGTTTAGTGATTATTATTATGCAGGTAATACAACGCCTGAATTAGGTAATTATGGTCGCTTAACTATTATCCATGAAATTGGTCATGCTCTCGGTTTAATGCACCCTGGAGATTATAACGCAGGGCAAAATGTACCGGGTTATTTAAAATCTGACTACGCTGAAGACAGTCGCCAATATACTGTTATGAGTTATTGGGAAGAATATGAGACAGGTGCGCATTTCCAAGGTGCTTATGCAGGCGCTCCTTTACTTCATGATATTTCAGCAATGCAATACCTCTATGGTGCAAATACAACAACCAGAACAGGTGATGATGTTTATGGTTTCAACTCAAACACGGGTATTGATTATTACACTGCAACAAGCAGTAACGATAAATTAATATTCTCTGTTTGGGATAGTGGTGGTAACGATACTTTTGACTTCTCAGGATATTATCAAGATCAAGTTATTGATTTACGCGAGGGTCATTTCTCTGATGTTGGCGGACTACAGAAAAACGTTTCTATTGCACAAGGCGTTACAATAGAAAATGCAATCGGTGGCTCTGGTAATGATATTATCTATGGAAATGATGCTGATAATATTCTCATCGGTGGCGGCGGTAACGACATACTGTATGGTGGCGGCGGCCAAGATACATTATGGGGTGGTACAGGTAGCAATACCTTTGTTTATAAAGAGATCTCTGACTCTTTAGTCTCTGCCGCTGACAAAATAATGGACTTCAAATCGGGTATTGATAAGATTGATTTATCAGAATTAATCGAAAATACCTTTAGCCATAAATTCCTTAATTTTGTTGATAATTTTACAGGTCGCTCAGGTGAAGCAACCATTAAATATGATCAATCAACAAACTCAAGTGAACTTGCTATTAATGCTTATGGTTATGGAAATAGCCCTGATTTCAAAATTGACATTGTAGGATTTGTTAATTACGAAACTGACTTTATTGTTTAAGTTGTCATTGGGTAGGAGAGAAGTATTTCTCCTACCTTTTTACCTATACGGAGCTATTTTTATATTTTTTTATTAAAAAAAAGATAGATTTATCGCTCCGTATAGATAGAAGAAATGCAGTAAATAGCAATAAACAGATAGGAATAAAATCAGGAATAACATTATGCCAGCAAGTAAACACAATAATGAAATAACAAATATTATAAAAAAGAGAAAGAAAGTATTTCTTTCCATTGGAATATTCACAGCCTTAATAAATATTTTAATGTTAGTTCCTTCCATTTATATGTTACAAGTTTATGATCGAGTCTTACCGTCAGGCAATGAAATGACTTTATTAATGCTAACGCTCATTATGTTAGCATTATTTATTTTTATGGGCGGATTGGAGTATTTAAGAAGCATTATTGTCATTAGAATGAGTAACAAACTTGATTTATCCTTAAACTCAAGAATTTATACTGCTGCATATCAAGCAAAATTGAATAAAACTCCCGGTATTAATTCCTCTTTAGCATTTAATGATTTAGTGACTATTAGGCAATTTATTACAAGTCATGCTATTTTTGCTTTTTTTGATTTACCTTGGTTCCCTATTTATCTTCTTGTTATTGCATTATTTAATCCATGGTTAGGATTATTTGCATTATGCGGTGCGCTCGTTTTATTTTCATTGGCAATTCTTAATGAGTATTTATCTCGATCATCATTAAAAAAGGCCAATGAGTTTGCTAATCAAGCACAAGTAATACAAGGTCATCATTTTGAACATCCACAGCCTATTGAAGCAATGGGAATGCTAGGTTATTTACGAAACCAATGGCAAATTGCTCACTTTAAATACCTACAAGCACAAACTCATGCAAGTGATAATGCAGCCGGTGTCAATGCAATAACAAAAGTCACTAGAATGGCACTGCAGTCCTTAATGTTAGGATTAGGCGGATGGTTAGCAATAGATAATACAATTAGCCCAGGAATGATGATTGCAGGATCAATACTATTAGGTCGTGCTTTAGCCCCGATTGAACAAGTTATTGGTGTATGGAAAAACTGGGATAGTAGTAAAGAAGCTTATAAAAGATTAACCACACTACTAAACGCGTATCCTGAAGAAAATAAAAAAATGGCCCTACCTGCCCCTAAAGGTGAATTAACGGTCAATATTAATCAAGCTCAATATCCTCAAACGGAACGTACTCTATTAAATAATATTCATTTTTCACTCAGCCCGGGTGATGTACTTGGTGTTATTGGCCCTAGTGCTTCAGGAAAATCCTCTTTAGCTAAATTTATTGTTGGCATATGGGAAGTTAAAACGGGTGCCATACGCCTTGATAATGCAGATATATATCAATGGAATAAAAGTGAAGTTGGTCAATATATTGGATACCTTCCCCAAGAAATCGCTCTTTTTCCCGGTACAATTGCCGAAAATATTGCTCGTTTTTCTGAGATAGATCCTCAAAAAGTCACTCAAGCTGCAATGATGGCAAATGTTCACGAGATGATTTTACGTTTTCCTGATGGATATGAAACCGTTATTGGTGCTCATGGTGAAGGATTATCAGGTGGGCAACGACAACGTATAGCGTTAGCACGCGCATTATATGGCAACCCTACACTGGTTGTTTTAGATGAGCCAAATTCTAATTTAGATGATTTGGGCATTAAAGCGTTAATGCAAGCAATTCAAATGCTTAAACAAAATAAAAAGACCGTTATATTAATTACGCATCAAAAACAATTACTCTCAGTGACCAATAAACTCTTAGTTCTTTTCGATGGTCACACTAAATTATTTGGCTCTACGACAGCCGTTATTGCTGAATTAAATAACTCATCAGCAATAAAGAGTACGCCAACGCCAGCAACCACACCTATTACTCAAAGCAATATTTAATATTGAGAAAACTATTATGATCACAAAAAAAAATGAAATCGATATCGTTCATGGCATTTCAGATGATCCTAGGAAATTCTTAATAATAGGATGGTCAGTTATTCTTTTAGGTCTTACTATTTTTATTTTTTGGGCAGCCTTTGCCCCCTTAGATAAAGGGGTATCAGCGAAAGGAAATGTTTCAATTTCAGGTAATAAAAAAAGTGTTCAAGCTTCAGTAGAAGGTATTATTACTGATATTTTAGTAAAGAATGGCGATAATGTAACCGAAGGTCAAACACTTATTCAATTAAGCCCTATTCAATCAAAAGCTTTAGTAAAATCCCTATCAGAACAATATGATAATTTACTTATTACTCAACAACGCTTATATGCTCAATTAAATGAAAAAACAGAGTTCACCTTAGATCCTAATGAAAAATATTATTCTCCTTCAGAGAATTTAAATAAATTATCACTACTTCAAAACAAGTTACTTAATGAAAAATATATAGAATTGCATAGTGAAATAAATGGCTATAACGCTATTATTGATGGAGTTTCTAATCGTTTAGTTCATTTAAAAAGATCCACACAAAATAAACAGCATCAAATTAATAGTTTACAAAATCAAATCAAAGATTTATACACACTTGCTAATGAAGGCTATATTCCTCGCCATCGTTATCAAGAAATTGAGCGTGAACTCGCTGAAAATAATAACCATCTTAATGATACATTTGGACAAATAAGTACATTAGAAAAACAAAAGTTGGAATATGAGCAAAAAATATTGCAACGCAATGCTAATTTTTACCAATCAGCACGTACTGAGCTTAATCAAGTTCAATTACAAATGAGTGAAACAGAAAAACAACTTATCATCGAAATAGATAAACTAAAAAAGATGCAAATTACTGCCCCTATTTCGGGAATAGTAATGGATTTATCTGTTTTTACCCAAGGTGGTGTTGTAAGAACAGGTCAAACATTAATGGAAGTTGTTCCTCAAGATCATCAATTAATTATTGAGGCACGTTTAGCCCCTCACCTTATTGATAAAGTCACCCTTGGTCTTCCTGTTGATTTAATGTTTAGTGCATTCAATCAAAATACAACACCTAAAATTCCTGGAGAGGTAACATTAATTTCAGCGGATAGACTTATTGATGAAAGGACAACAGAACCTTATTACCAAGTTTTTATTAATGTTAAAGATAATACTCTTCTTACAGAAAACAAAAATAAATTAAAAGCAGGAATGCCGGTTGATGTATTTATTAATACAGGCGATCGCTCATTACTAAATTATCTCTTTAAACCTGTTTTAGATAGGATCCATACTTCATTGACGGAAGAATAATGATGCGAATAAAAAAACTCTCTGCCATTATATTTATATGGATGCTAAGTTTTCACGCTTTTGCCATCAGTTTGTCTGATCTCTATTTCTTAGCAGTAAAAAATGATCCTACTTTTAATGCTGCGATTAAAGAACAGGTTGCGGGGAAAGAATATGAAAATATTGGACTATCTCAATTACTCCCAAGCGTACATGTAAACTATCAAAACAACCCACGAAATTGGCAACGAAAAGTTTATCCTATTAATACGAATCAAGGAGAAATGGAACGCACTGAATACCAAAATTATCAAAGCCATTCTGTCAGTGCCATTATTAGCCAACCACTCTTTGATTACACCGCTTTTAGTGATTACAAATCATCAGTAATAAAAACATTATTATCTGACAGTCGTTATCAAGTGAAGTTTTCCGAACTTGTTATAAGATTAGTGGATAATTATATAGAATTGGCTTACGCACAAGATAAATTATTATTGAATCTTTCACAGCAAGAGATTTATAAAAAACAACTAACATCAAGTCAGCGTTTATTCGAGTTAGGCGAAGGAACAAAAACAGATATCTCAGAGATCCAAACACGATTATATTTAACTCAATCTCAATATACAGATATTCAGCTTGAGTTAGATAATGCTAAAAATAAACTAAGCTCAATGATTGGTACATCACTACCTTATGCAGAGCATATAGCAAAATTAAGCAATAATCGTTTTATATTACAACCTATCACACCCAATAATTACGAGTCATGGGAAAACGAAGCTATGCAAAGCAATCTCAATATCCAAACGGCTCGTTATGAAATGGCAATAGCAAAACAAGAAGTAGAAAAAAATAGAGGTGAATTTTTCCCAACAGTACAACTCTATGCTTCTTATTCTAATAGCGATTCCGATAGCAATAATACCGTAAATCAGAAATATCAATCAGCGAACGTTGGTTTTTATGTCAGTTTACCTCTATTTAATGGTGGAAAAACAACAGCTTCAATGCGCCAATCTACTGCACTATATCAAATGAGCGCTTTTGAAAGAGATGCAATTATCCAGCAAATTAGACAAGAACTACGTCATCAATACCAAATATGCACAACGAGTAATATTAAATTGAATGCCTATGAGCAATCTGTTTCTTCTGCTAAATTGCAATTAGATGCAACTCAAAAAAGTTATATTGGCGGACAAAGAACAATGGTCGATGTTCTTAATGCCGAAGAATTATTATATCGTGCTCAACAAGATTTAATTAAAGCTAAATATGATTATATTCAGGCTTGGACATTATTACATCAATATACTAATACATTAGATATTGAGAAAATAAAATTAATTGAAGGCTATTTTCAATAGAATTGCTAAATTTTTTAATAAGAAATATTAATGTAATTATAAAAGTCCTAGATCATGGATAGAAATAGGACTTTTAATTATAAGCAACTGTTGATTACTTATTTTAGCTAGCGGGTATCATCACTTCTTTTTAGTACCGTACAACATTAATACACGGTGAGTAAGAGCAATTGATGCTAGACCGATAAAACATTCAGCTAGGAAAATCAGCATAAATTACCCCCATTCATAAGTACATTTTGTTTGGGCGGGGGTTCTGATAAAGTAAAGTGACTTGTCATATAGTGCTTAGCTAACTCCGATTTAATGGACACGTTTTAAACCTACCATTAAAACTAAAAAGAGCAAAATATATTTCTCAACAAAATCCATTTCTGGGCTTTGATCACATAAAAACAACACAAAAAATCAAATCTATGTCATTTTAAAGCTAAAGTTAAATTTACTTTTCTTTGATAACCATCTTTTGAAAAATAAAAATAGACTTTTAAATCAGTTAATTAAAGAAAACGAATGTTAAATTACCCTGTTTTTCTACAATAGGTTTTACCTTTAATTGACTTATCACTGATAATATTTCTTTTCGCTCAGGTCGAACTAAAACAATCGCAAGCCCTTGATAGTTATTCTCTTCAATTAAGTTAACTAACTGGTTAAGATCATAATATTTATTTTGCACATCAGGATATGCCAGACCGTAAGCAAGCTCCCCCTTCGTCTCTGTTAAACGAATATCAGTGCGTTTTAATCCCCACGCTAAGGACGTTCCGATCCCGATTTCATCGGTTAAAATATAAGGCTTATCGGCTAGCTCACTATAATAGTGATTAATTGCTTTTTCAGGGGTACTTTTGCTTTCTATTTTATGAGGAATGGCATACCCAATTGCTAGACTTAATCCTATCGAGCAAAACAGAGTCAGTAAACGTGTGGGTTTAAAGAATGACGCAATTCCCATCACACTCCAAAATAAGAAGCCCACAATACCCAGCAGCGCTTTATATTGCTCATTTGTTTCATATAACGTAAATCGTGTAGAGAACAGCGAATAAACAATAATAGAAACACCAACAAGCCCAAAAACCGTGTTTATGGTCGCATTAATATTATGAATTTTTTCATTTTGTTTATTTTTTAGCTCTTCTATGTAATGTGCAATCAAGATAGAGAGTGGCACAAAACAAGGTAACATATAGGTTAATAACTTACCGCTGGAAGCGGAAAAGAATGCAAAAAATAGGAATAACCAAAACGAAAAATAAAGCGTTCCCTTTTTCAAGAAAATAGCCGATTTAAGAGCACCAAATAAAAACCCTAACCACGGCAAAATACCCAAAATAACAATAGGTAAATAAAACCACATAGGTTGCGATCTTGCTGAATCCTTTTCAACAAAGCGTTGAACGTGTTCAATCCAAAAGAAGTAGTGCCAATAATCAGGGGCTTGAAGTGCAACGGAAATCACCCAAGGGCCTGCAATAACAAGCATAGAGATAAGCGCTATTGGCGCATAACAAAGGACTTCTTTAAAACGAGATAAGCTAATTGCGGTTACAATAAAAACTAATGCAGGTAATACAACAGCAATAAAACCTTTAGTTAAAAAACCTAATCCACAGAAAACACCGACTAAAATATAAGCACCGGTTTTTGACTTTCTATTTTGTGCAGATAATCCACTTAAGAAGTAATACATCGCAATAGTGACAAACATTGTCACTATTGGATCAAGAATATTGTAGGTACCAATTGCTAACACAAGAAATGAAGATAAAAAGACAACTAGCGCATTAAACGCCAAAGCACGGTTATGCCAAACGAGCATAGCAGCACGATAAACAAATAAGCCAGTTAATAAGGTTGAAGTCACAACAACAATACGAACAGAAAAATTACCGCCACCAAATAACCATTGTGCAATACTGTTTAACCAATACCCCAATACTGGTTTTTCAAAATAGCGAACATCCAGCATGTAAGGTACAGACCAGTTACCTGATACCAGCATTTCTCGGCTAATTTCAGCATAGCGGATCTCATCTGGTTGCCAGAGTAGTCGCGTTTCAAGAGGAATTAAATAAGTTAAAAATATAAAAATAAAAAGTAGAAACCATTTATATCTTTCTACAAAATCAACACGCATATATTCCCCGTTAAAATAAAACAATATCATCTTATACGAACTACTCACTTAGAATAGCTATCCTATAAAAGATTCAATTATTATTTATTAAATTATAATTAATTAATAACTTGCTTTATTTTTAACCAACCGAAATGATACTTAAGAAACATTTTACCCATAGAAATCAATACAATGAAGCATTCTCATTGAAAATTAAAATAATGAAAGATTAATCTTTTATTAAATAACCGGCGTCTTTTTATTAAAATATTATCTAGATAATATTAAAAAATAGAGGATAAAAATTAAACATAAACAGAAAATAAACAAAGTCTATAAATAAAAAAACCAGAAGGAACTTATTCTGGTTTTTGATTACTTTATTTAATTATATGATGATAAAAATCTTATTTACTAAACTCTTTAAAAGCGCCCATGGTGTTGGATGCATACATAACTGAAGGGCCACCGCCCATATAAATAGCAACACCTAATGCTTCAGCAAGTTCTTGTTCTGTTGTGCCAAGCTCCACAAGTGTTTTTGTATGAAATCCAATACAACCATCACAACGATTCGCGACAGCAATTGCAATGGCGATCAATTCTTTTGTTTTTGCATCTAAAGCGCCTTCTTTACCACCCGCTTTTGTCGTGCTCATAAACGCTTTCATCACTTCTGGAATATTTTGAGACAACGCCCCCATGTTGCTGGCAATGTCTGTTACTATTTCTTTGTACTTGCTCATTTTTGATCCCTTGATAATATATTTATTTATATAATATAAAAATATAATATCAAATTATATAATCTAAGCAAGTCAATTTAATTTGAGGTGATCTTTTCTATTGCGATAGTTACCAAAAAAGAGGTTTAAAGTGTCTATTTTAGATGAATGGGCTGAACGCCATATCGAAAAAGCGTTACAAAAAGGGGAACTTTCATCACTAAAAGGTGAAGGGAAACCACTGATCCTTGATGATAATAGCCATGTTCCAGAGTCACTTAGAGCAAGCTATCACTTATTAAAGAATGCCGGTTTTTTGCCACCTGAAATGCAAGACAGAAAAGAAGCCTTATCTCTAGCAGAAATCCTAAGTACGTTAAATGAAGCGGGAATAGAAGATGGATCACTGCAAAAGCGTTTGACATTACTTGAGTTAAAATTGCAACAAGCAGGTTTAGATACCCAATTTTTACATGCAGACTATGCCACACAACTAACAGAAAAATTGGCAAATCATAAAAAAGAAACCAGACAAAAATAATGAAATATCAAAATAGAAAAAGCCTATACATCCCTGTATAAGCTTCCGTCATCGCAGAGAATTAACCTGCTGTTGGAGAATAATACGTTGGTGAGCCAGGTCCTACTGGTAAGTTGAATACAAATACCCATAAGTAGAACAATAATGACCAACCAATTAAGAAAATCACGGAATATGGCAACATCATAGAGATCATGGTGCCAATACCTGTGTCTTTCTTATATTTTGTTGCGACTGCTAATATCAAACCAAAGTAACTCATCATTGGTGTAATAATATTAGTGACAGAATCGCCTATTCGATATGCCGCTTGAATTGTCTCTGGTGCATAACCGGCAAGCATTAGCATTGGTACAAAGATAGGTGCTGTCACAGCCCATTGTGCCGATGCTGAACCAATCATTAAATTAATAAAAGCACAGATTAAGATAAAGCCTAAGAACAGCAACCCACTTGGCATATCAATACTATTAAGTAGCGCAGCACCCTTAACAGCAATAACCTGACCAATGTTTGTCCAACCAAAGAACGCAACAAACTGAGCCGCAAAGAAAATAATCACTAAATAGAGGCCAAGCGTACTCATCGAATTCGCCATAGCGTCAACGATATCTTTATCTGTACGCATTGTCTTAGCAATCCATCCGTAGACAATACCCGGTATTGCAAAGAATAAGAAAATAAAGACAACAATAGATTTTAAGAAAGGAGAATTACCAATAAGCCCTGTTTCTTGGTTTCTCAATATGCCATTTTCAGGAACAACCGTTAGCGCCAAAATCACGCCCATCACAATAAATGTCCCTGTTGCAGCCCATAGTGCTTTCTTTTCTAGTGGCGTAACTTCAGCAGCATTCCTTAAATCATTTTCTTCATCATCAAGTTCGTTACCGTTATAAGGCCCTAGTTGAGGCTCAACGATTTTTTCCGTAATGAAGTAACCTAAGAAAGTAATAAGGAATGTACTGACAAACATAAAGTACCAGTTTGCTTCAGCACCAACGATATAGGTTGGATCTATAATACGCGCAGCTTGCTGTGTAATACCCGATAATAACGGATCTATCGTTCCTAAGAGTAAGTTAGCAGAATAACCGCCTGAAACCCCTGCAAATGCAGCCGCTAGACCAGCAAGTGGATGTCGTCCTAACGAATGGAAGATAATCGCTGATAACGGTATCAGTACCACATAACCTAATTCAGCCGCAGTATTAGACATAATACCAGCAAACACAATTGCTAATGTGGTCATCTTGCGAGGTGCTTTCATTACCACTAAACGCATCACCGCAGATAATAAACCTGCTCGTTCAGCAATACCGACACCTAATAACGCCACCAGCACCGTACCTAAAGGTGCAAATCCAGTAAAGTTTGTAACGATATTTGCCAATATACGACGGATACCATCCGCATCTAACAAACTAATAATATGGATATAGCCATCTTCTGCACGTCCTTTTGCGCCTTCTGGTCGGGGATCTTGTACCGTAACACCGAAGTATTCACCAACTGCCGAAGAGACAAGTAAAATAGCAATTAAAATAATAAATAAAATAACGGGATGGGGTAGTGCATTTCCTAGCCATTCCACCGTGCGTAGAAAGCGACTGCCTCCCTGTTTTTTTGTTTGCATCATTTATCCTTTTTATAAAAAAAACAGAAAATGCACAGTACACAACCCTTTTTATTATGACTATCTGTTAATCCTATTTATAAATACCTTATTTAAGATAAAAGCCATGACAAAATTGTTAAATAAAATATTTTTTACCATAATAAACAACTAATTAAAAATTAATCATACAATTACAAATCACTTGCATTAAAATTAATTTATAATATCTAAAATTAAAAAATGTGCATAAGGTAACATTTTTTAACATTTTCATGATTATTTATTAACCTTTTCCGACTAAAAATATCTTCAATTAATAGTCAGAAACGATTAAACACTCAGATAAACCTGATAGTAACGGTTGTAATTACTATAAAAGGGAAAATAATGACGAATAAATGGTCAGGATAGGTTAAAACTTTAGATTATTTGTAACATGAACAACTAATATTGCAGTAGATATTGAACGTTCAACTATACGTAGAATGAAGAATTGCTGATCTGAGCAAAGAAAGAGAGAAATCGTAAATTAAAGATTTAAAAATAATGATGTTGATATTTTAAAGATAAAAAAAGAGGACAAAATTATATTTTGCCCTCTTTATCTACTACTCAATGAGAAAATATTTGTTGATTAGAAGATAATATCTGGCGTAGTTTCTGCCATAAAATATATACACTTATTTGCGTGTCTATCTTCAATCTCTTCTTCAATGTGAAAACAATCTTCAAAAAACCAGTAAATTGGGGTTCTTAAATAGACAGCTAATGTCACAAGGTAACTCAAGTCTATTTTATTTAACCCGCGTTCATAACGTGAGAACTGTTGTTGGCTAATTCCCAATTGATCGGCAATATGACTGCCTGTATAACCAAGCTCTTTGCGTTTTTTCTGTATTCTTTTGCCAACTAGTTCATTCACATTGATGTCTATAAGATCATAATCCATCATGCTTTAACCTACTCTATTTCTACTATGGCAATGTTAAAATCATAGCCCCAGAACCTGAGAAGAATCCAGCATCTACACGGCCATTAGTGTGCAATTCTGAAGTCACGGTTACAGGTGTTGCTCTATTTTTAGGAACATAAATGATTGTGCCATCTTCACCAAGATATTCTCCTGCATCGCTTCTTAAATATAAGTCTGCATATAAACTATTATCTGGGCGTAAAGGAACGTGCTCACTCGCCATACCCGTTGCAATAACTTTTACCGTCATATCTTTATTACAGGTGACATGGATCGTTTGTGAACGACGGGCGTTCTCTATTTCATTCTCATTAATTTGACCGTAATCCAAATCCACAGAACCATTGATAATTTGGCAAGCACCTACAGGTGGAGGGGCAATACCACATGATGATCCTGGTAATAAATACCCATCATCAGAAATCCCCCCTGAACTTTTTTGATAAAACAAGCCCACACATTCTTGAATAGTATCAAGAGGAACACCTCTATGCTTTGCAACATCCGGGCCATAAGGTAATGGTAATCTCCCACTATTGCGAACTGCAATGCGCAGTTCTTCCATGGTTCTATATTTTTCAGCATCTCTAAGAATAACTTTTGTTCTTGAACCACCGGAACCATCAGCTTGGTGTCTGTGGTTTATAGTGATATAGCATTTTTTCCATCCATAGCATGGATTTAATGTACCCGGAGGTTCAGGGTCCCAGCGCTGAATAATAAAGGTATAGTTAGCACCATCATTATTATTCCCTACTGGTTTTGATTCCGTAATATAAGAAAATATTGCTGCCATTGATGATGCCGAAAAAAGCATCATCACACTAAATATAAATAATGCTGATAATCGTTTTGGGGTAAACATATTAACCTCAATCGTAAAGATTAATCATAATTCAGATGGAATGTGGCTATTGCACTAAAACGACCTCGTTTTATTGATTCATTTGCAATAGCATTGGGTTCTGCTTGTATAAATGCACGGAACCTTAAAATCGAATCCCCTGAATTTAAGGCGATATTGCTGGTTTCCTGATTAATCCGCAGTGGACTACCATCAGAATTCTCTAAGCCAATGGCAATACCTTCAGCTTGGCTTCCTACACTTAATGCAAGAAAACCTCGTCCTATCATTGCCTGATTTTCAGTGCCACTAAATGTCACCCTGACTTTCTTATTAATAGAAAGATCACATTCTGATAAGTGAATTTGAAATGCTTGGCTATTTGTTCTGCCCGCACCAATATAAAATGTCTTATCAGGCACATTACCAAATTCAAGAGAAATGGTTTCATCACCCGGCTTTATCACACAAGGTTCATCCACCAACGTGCCATAAAGTCGCATATTATTCGGTGCTGCATTGGCTGTTGCCATACTTCCTATCAGTATCGTTAGCCCGTAAATAACAGGAAGCGATAATGTCTTGATTTTCATTTTCACTCTCCTATTGATATTCAGCGAGCAATGTTGCAGTGACTTCAAATGGACCTTTTGCCAATGTGCTTCCTGGTTTTTTGACAGGTACAGCTTGAATAATTGGTGGTTTACTTGGCGATATAATGACACGTTCATTTAAAATAAAAGGTTGGCCATCTCGTATCATATGAATAGCTAGATTTGCCATATTGGTTTGTAGTCCCGCATCATCAAATTGGCTTTTAGGGCCAATGATTGACAAGGTAAGATCCCAACCTTTTATATTTTGATCGCACTTTAATGTGTAATTCACCGGTTTTGTGTAATTAATTCCATCAATCCGATTAATCCCCACATTGTCGCCAAAAAAAACTTCGATTAAGTTATTATTTTCGATCACACAAGGTGGTGGTATTAATAATGTTCCAAATAATTTTAGATTAGGTTCGTCTGCTGCATTGACTGATAATGGAGCCATTACAAGTAGAGTCATCAAACAAACATGTTTCAATTTGCTATACACAGTCTCGGCTCCTTACTGATATTCAATGCGAAGTGTCGCGATTGCCGAAAAATCACCACCGCTTAATGTTGCTGAATAATCGCGAACGGGGATTGCCTCAAGAACCGGTATATTCGGATAAGTAAAGTTTACAGTTTGCCCTAATCGCAACAATTTATTTTGATAGAGAATACGGACACCCAACCCAGTAATATTTGTTTTTAGCGCATTACTATCAAATCCAGCACCCCCACCAACAACCGAGATTTTCATCGCATTAGTCGGCATTTTTTTACATTCAACTTTATAATTAATGGGGCGTTTATAGTTAGTACCATCAATACGCGTACTCATTACTTCGCCAAAATCGACCTCAACCATCTGCCCATTATTAATGACACAAGGAGGCGGCGCGATAACATAACCGGTGATATTTATAGGCACCATACCGGGTGTAATAGGTACAGCTCTAGGCGCAAATGTACTTGATGATGTATTTGCAACAGCAGCTGAACTCAGGACACCAGTAAATGTTGCCATTAATAAAATCAACACTGCTTTGCTTGTGTTTAACCGCTGTTCCATATCCATAAATAAACCTATTAATTTCCTGCTGCTGTTTCTACAACCTTACAGTCATTACCACTACAGCTAAATTTTAAACGAGGGCGTCCACCGTAATCATTGATGTAACTTAATACAGGTGATGCACCAAATGCAGAGGCTTTCAAATTAAGATTTGCACTACCTTTAGGCTCAACCATTAAAGGTACAAATCCATCCAAGCTCTCTCCTTTTAATCCCGTTAATCCATCAACAATAGTGACATAATAAGGTGTTGGATTATTAACTTGGTAGGTATCTCCTTTCTTTGTTAAGGTGATTTTTTCCTGCCAAGGATTTGTTAAATCTGTCTGCGTTGCATAAATAGCTGCTGGACGATAAAAGAGTTTAATACGCGTTTGTAAAGCAATTTGTAAAACATTCGCTTTATCGCTACGTGGTGGAATTTCACGTAAGTTAAAATAAAACACACTTTCTCTATCTTGAGGTAACTTAGCGACATCAGGTAGCCCTTGTATTTTTATTTGGCTTTTATCACCTGGTTCAATACGCTGAATAGGTGGCAGAACGATTAATGGACTTTCTACTTTTTGCCCATTGATATCTTCCATCCAACCTTGTGCTAAATAAGGTAGATCTTTATTTTGATTACTAACATTCAGGCTGACAGACTTATCAGCTCCATTAAAAATGACACGAGTTCTATCCAATGCAATCGCAGCAATGGCTTGTTGAGTGAATACCATGCCAGTTAATAATGTGGTTGCTACAATGAATGAGCGCTTTAATAACATCATCTTTAATTACTCTTTTGTTTATAAAATCGTTTAATTTTTCCCTTCTCAACCTTCTGTTTTAACAAGCTGTGGTTGAGATGGTGATTCGGTTCTCTCTTCTGCTGGAGAAGATATTGATGGAGTGGCTCCACAAGTTAATAATAGTGAAGAAATAAAATAACCTTCATCTAATTTAGGAACTTGTACTGTGCACTGTTTTTTACCACTCCAACGTACGTCTAAAATATCACCTGAATTTATTCCACTGAGATAAACATTACCGCTATCATTCACGATCCCCAATTCACGCCCTTTCGTGGTGGTAATGCTTGCTCCAAATGGTGGATAAGTACCGTCTTTCAAACGTACGATTGCCATCGCTTTTTGCCCTGCAATAACATCAAACTCACGGTAACCAATAGCCCCTTCAGTCAGGGTTAATTGTTGTATTGAACGTACCGCATCGACATCATCAGGTAATTTATCTAAATCGATTGTTGCACTATTGCGATAATAGTTATTAATATCTGGAAGTACTGCTTTACCAAAGGCATTGGTGTAGCTTACTGCCCCTAAACTTCTCACTGGGACTCCAGAAACGCCATTAGTATCAACTAATAGCCGCGCCGCTCCCGGCATTGCTGTACGGTGGAATGCGCCACCTTTTGGTGTCAATGTTGCCCCACCTTGGAATGAAAGTGATGCTGAGGTATTTTCACCTTGAATATGGCTTGCACTTGCAGTGACTAATGCAGTATCACCATAACGAGTATAATAAGCGTCAGCTGAAGGACGACCACGGCTACTTAAACCAGCACCTAAACGATAGTTATTATTGTCATCAAGACGGTCGAAATAACTTACGTTATGTGAATTACCGTGTTTATTAATCACAGTGTTATAGCTAATTGTGGCTTTATCACTCCACGGCATACTGACGTTCAGATAAACACCATCATCATTCGTGCCATTAAATTTGTTGCGATATGCTGACAAGTTAAAGTTAATATTTTTAAACTTACCAATATCCATAAACTTAGATAAAGATAAGTTGTAGTAATCGTTATCAGGCTTATTCCAATAAGTTTGGTGGTTATAGTTAAGATAAGCACTCAAACCTATATCTGGGAATTGCTTACTTAATGTTATGGTATAGAGCTCTTTGTTATTATCGCGGTTATTGTCACGATAACGACGATCCAAATATTGATCCATACTCATAAAGTCACGTTCTGAGAAGCGATAACCGGCGAAAGTTACCTGACCATTAATTTCTTCAAAACGTTTAGAGTAACTGACTCTATAAGAACCACCGTGATAGTTGTTACCATCATTAGGAATTTTTGCCCATGAATGTGTCGCATCAAATGAAATTGCACCTAATACCATCAAGTCACGACCAATACCTAAAGAAACAGAATTATAATCCCCTGCAACTAATGACCCCCCATAGAGTGACCAACCATTAGCAACACCCCATGAAAACTCACCCATTGCAAAAACAGGCCCTTCTGTCTTGTGATCCATATCAGAAGGTTTACCTGCTGATAATTTATATTGCACACGACCCGGACGTGTTAAGTAAGGGATACTTGCGGTATCCATTTGATATTCTTGTACTGAGCCATCTTGCTCTTCTACTCGAATATCAAGCTTACCACTCACTGCATCATTAAGGTTTTGAATACGGAATGGACCCGGTGCGACTTGAGTTTCATAAATAACACGGCCTTGCTGACTAATTGTTACTTTAGCATTAGATTTCGCAACACCCGTTACTTCAGGAGCATAACCGCGTAAGTTTGGTGGTAACATCTGGTCATCAGTCAGTAAGCTGATACCTGTAAAACGGAAATTATCAAAAACATCAGAGCGTGAGTAAGTTTCACCCATAACAAGGCGAGCCCCCCACTGAGTGATTGCTCTATAAAGATAATACTGGCTCCAATCCCAATCATTTTCTGAACTACTATTAACGCCTGTTGTGTGTTGATAGCTTGCTTGCCAATCAGCACGAAAGCGCCAAACACCTAAGTTCGCACCCGCAGTACCGCTCCCTGTTACTTGTTGTGTTTGCTTACCGTTTGCAGGATCATTAACGTTAGCATTGACGTTATAGTCAAAAATAAGACCTGAAATCCCCTCATCCCAACGAGAAGGCGGGTCCCAGTCCTCAGTTGAATATTCGACATAAGCTTGAGGAATGGTAACTATAAAGCTACCCGCACCTAAGTTAGTGCTTGTTGTCATACCCGGTAATGAAGATTCATCAAGACAGGCGTCGCCATCTTTCCACGTTACCGCTTTAAGCCACTCAGGCTTCAACGTAAATTGATTGACCAATTCGCGAGGAATACAAGGAATACTCGCTTTAGGATCATTTTCGGGAACAATATAATTAACAGTATAGAGATCGGGTAATTCATTATTATTAACTTTAACAATGAATTCATATTTTCCCGGCATAATATAGCCAGCACGAGAGAAGTCAGATAAATCAATATTTTGTTTATCTTTAAGATCAAGAATATCAGAGTTAAACTCGATGTCACTAGCAGCAAATACCATATTAGAAGCACTTGCCATACCAGCAATAATTAAATAGATCAGTGCCGCAACAGGTCGAATAGTATGCTGATTACTCTTTTTTTCTGCGTTTCGTGAAGCAGTTTTGAATGATTTAGCCATAAATAATCCAACCAATCCATTTAATAATATTCGAGTTTAAAACGCAGGGTTGCTTGATAATTACCTGCTCGTGGAATTTCGTTATTTTTGACGAGCCTTGCTTGATATAGCAAAGACAACGATTTTGTATCAATATCCACAGGAGGTAGAGGTTTCCCTGGTATTGCCAATCTTCCATAACGGTCAGCAATAGCTAACGAAACACCTTTCGCGTCACCAAAAAGTTGGAATAATCCGTTCTGTGCGGGGCCTTCAAAAGTAGCAATAAAACGAGGACGTTCAGCTTTCGTACCTTTTTGGTCAACAAGAGAACATTCTGTTAATCGAATAGAGAAATATTCAATAGGTCCTTGGCCTTCGACGGCTAAGGTAGGAATAGACACGGTACTTAAAGAAATAACTTGCTCTCGGCTTCCTGCTGAGATGGTACATGTTGGCTCTAAAATAGAACCTTGTAGACTAACCACGCCGAATCGCTGATGTGATTTTACATCTTGTTTTATGTCGGTCACTGCCATTACAGGTTTAACAAATAATCCTGTTGCAACAAGTAATAATAGTGGCACCATTTTGCGATTCATTGCACTCTACTCCATAAAATAAACCATAAAAAAATAATGCTAGAAATGAAGCCCTATACATCCTTATACAGGGCTTAAAAAAACATCTATTATTGGTAAGTTAATGCGAAAGTTGCGATCGCAGTAAAGTCACCTGGTACAGCTGCATCTGTTGCAGAACCTTTTAAGTAAGCTGCAAAGTTCAGATCGTTGTTACCATCACGTAATGTTTGAGCTTTAGTTGGTTCACCTAATTTGATTTGTGTACCACCTGCATCAGTAATAACAACTGCTGCATTTTGTGCTAAACCTTCGATACCTAAAGAGCCAGGCAGGATAGCCGCTGCTTCAGCACCAGTGAAAGTAGTTTGAACTGTTTTATAAGTTTCAGTAGAGCATTGCAGTAATTTGATTTTGAAAGTGTTAGAAACGCTACGGCCGCCATCTTTCAGTGCATTTGCTGAAACTTGTCCTAGTGGAACACGTTGGTCACCTGAGTTAGGATCAATTGAACATGGAGCATCGATGATTGAACCCCAAAATTCTACAGTACCATGACCTTGATCAGCCGCGAATGCAGAACCAGCAGCAACTGTTAAGCCTAAACCTAAAACTAAACCTAATTTATTTAATTTCATCTTTATGTTTCCTGAAAATATAAGAACGAAGATATTTAAAATAATAAAATTCAATATAAGCAAATTGCTTAAATGAATGACACACTAAATAGAGTTTCTATATTTTGATAAATTTCATCTAACCAATTTCATATTTAATTATGAAACTAGATAAAGGAACCGTATCAAGTTGGATATATTATTCGCTCGGGTTTTATTTAAGTCAAACCACCCAAAATTAATTAAACCTATTTTATTAATTTACTGATATTAGGTGTATTTTTTACATTTTCATACAAAATATTACTTTTTGAAAATGACGAAATGGAATTTAAAACTAATCAAATACTCTTAAAAAGAGAAATATGAGATTTAAATTCTGCCATCTCAAAATTTAAAGTTAAAAGATCTAACTGTCTTTTTACGAATAGGAGTAATTGTCAATTAAGTAACATTTTATTATTTATTTATCTTAACCTAATATAACCAAAATTTTACATATTGAAACAAATCAAATCTAATATATTGATTTATAAGTAGATCAAAATAATGAATTTGTTAATTGATTTATTATCATTATTTACTCCCATGCGGAAATCACATTAAATAAATCTTTTAATAATAATCTTAAATTGAATTGAATATTAAAAAACCAACCCTAATAACACATAACTCATTGTATTTGATTGATAAATTAATAATTACATCTTTTATAGTTACTCATATTTACAATAAATAACATAAAAAGAGTAAAAGCATTATAATGCATTGATTTATAATTAATTATACAAATAAGTCAGTCAATAATAGAGTGTTTTGATAATAATTTAACACTTAGATATAAGCATTTATACTTAAGAAATTGAAGTCAAAAAGCGAGTTTTTTATACGACTTGCATTTTTTGATTAAGAACACTCCTATATGTTAACTAGCTGATAATTCAAAAAAGAAATTCGTGTAATGCTCATTTCCCCCTCAAAAAAACCAAAAATCTAATCATTTGATTGAGAATAATTACGCCTTTTTTGGGTAAAAAATTTAATGTATTTACTAAGAGCTACTTCAAACATTTAAATTATTTATTTATTGGATTATTGACTATTTTACGTATTGCTACTAATTTTATTATTAGCTTATTCATATTATTACTTCCCCACAGAATCCACATATTTTTATCCAAACAGAAACACATTAAAATACATTTTATTCACATTAAACATATATTAGCTTAACATTACTCATTTGAAGCGTATATATATTAGTCGTTATTACTTGTTTTTTAATTATCAAATCTTTTTCAATAAGAATATTGGAATTTTTTTATCTTTACGATAAATTAGGAATAGTTTTATATTATCTGAATAGATTTAACTCATTTTCGAATAGTTAATTAATTTAAAGAAGTAAGTTTTAAGGTATATATTGGAAACAATCTTTTATCGACTAAATGATAACAAGTTAATAATTTAAATAAAAATAGAGAATTCCATTAATATTATTTAATTATTCAACTCACCACCTCTTAATAAGAATGTCATTATTAGAAGTTCTTTATTTAATAAATTAAGTTAGCTTTATTTATCTTTTTCATGATGTAATAAAAAAAAGACATTTTTAACCTAATAGAAGCCTATATTTGCAAGACACTCGCTTTAAGAGTATTCCGATCCCGCTTTTCAAGAAAAATACCTGTTTTAGATAATTATTATCATCATAAAATGATAACTTTACTTTTATGACCAATTTTTTCCTCTTATCAAAGTGTAAAAATTGATTATCTATCCTCACTCTTTTTTGCTGATTACACGATCAATAACTCAAGTTTAACTAACAGTACTTAGTATTTTTTAGCATAAAAAAAGGGCAGGGTTTCCCCTGCCTTACCAATTTGGTAATCAATCAAAGAAAAAGCATACGCTCTAAAACACCAAGTTTGAGTTCCTTTTAGCGATATGCATTAGTATAAAAAAACATCAGGCATCGCTTCAGCAGTGATGCTACTGCGTTTATCAATTCGCTGATTTTCAGATGAAGATTTCGAGGTAAAGCAGTCTTCGAAAAACCAATAAATAGGAGTATTCAAGTAATTCGCTAACAAAACGAGGTAACTTAAATCTATTTTATTCATTCCTCTCTCATAGCGAGAAAATTGCTGTTGGCTTACACCTATTTTTTCAGCAATCTGCACACCGGTATAACCTAATTCTTTACGTTTTTTCTGAATTCTCTTGCCAACTAATGCATTAACATCAATATCTGTAAAATCGTAATTCATCATAATATTCACCCATTATCATGATTAAGGCATCGTTAAAATAATTGAACCTGAACCAGAGAAATAGCCCGGTGCAACGCGACCATTGGTATGTAAAACTGATTTAACCTCTACGGGTATCGTTCCATTTTTAGGAACATCAATGACAGACCCCTTTTCTCCCGGGTGTCCATCAAGAAATAAATCGGCATAGAGACTGTTATCTGCTCGTAATGGCACTCGTCCACTATCTGAACCTGATGCAATAACCAGAACTTTCATTGCCAAGTTACAAGTCACATTAATATTTTGAGCGCGTTCCGCATTTTCCAAACTCACTTCATCAATATCGCCATAATTTAGGTTTACAGCTCCTTCTGTTATTTTGCAGGCACCTACTGGTGGCGGCGCGATACCACATAGTGATCCTGGTAATAAACGTCCATTTGGAGACCAACCTCCTTCCTTAGATTCATAAAATAGTCCAACACACTCTTGATTTGAGGTTAACGGATCACCATCGTGTCTTGCCGTTCCTTGTATTGGAAAACTTTCAACTTTCATTACTGCTTCACGAACCCCTGCTAAATACTGTTCCTTTTCAACACGAACAATACTTCTTACTGCCGACCCCGGAGAACCATTAGCATCATGTTTATGGTTAATGGTTATCCAGCATTTACTCCAGCCATAACAAGGATTGGGAGTATAAGGATCTTCAGGATCCCAACGCTGAATAACATAGGTATAAGTGGCGTGAGCTGGCTCACCTTCAGAATGTGTAATATAAGAAAAGATAGATGCCATCGTAGGTGCTGAAAACAGCAAACCTATTGCAATACATAAAGCCGGAAGTCGCTTTAATATGGACATATAAAACCTCAACCCTAATAATTAGTCATAATTCAAATGGAATGTGGCTATTGCGCTAAATGGGCCGCGTTTAATGGACTGATTAGCAATCGCATCCGGCTCCCCTTGAATAAAGGCATAAAAATTTAAAATCGTGTCATCTGCATTTAATGACATTTTGTCTGTTTCTTTATTAACAGGTAGCGCATTTCCATTTTCAGATTCCAGTCCAACAGCAATACCCGCCGCTTGACTACTTGGGCTGATCGCTAAAAAACCTTGTCCTGCCATGGCTTGATTTTCATCACCTTTAAAGGTGATTTTGACGCTTTTACCAATCGTTAAGTCACATTCAGACAAACGTATTTGAAACAACTTGCTGGGTGTTCGTTGATACGCATAAAGGTTTTTATCCGGAATATTGCCAAAATCTAACTCAACGGTTTCGTCTCCGGGCTTTATGGTGCAAGGCTCATCGACCAGTATGCCGTGAAAGCGCATATTATCTGGCGCAGAGAAAGCGGTTGATGTTAATCCCATAAATGTGGCAAAACCCAATACGAACGGGATCGATAATCTTGTTATATTCATCAATACGCTCCTATTGGTATTCAGCAAGCAGTGTTGCAGAAACTTCAAATGCACCTTCAGGCAAAGTGCTCCCCGGTCTTTTAACAGGTACTGCTTGGATCACCGGTGGATTATCGGGTGATATCGCAATACGCTCGTTTAATTTAAAAGGCTTACCATCTTGCGTGAGATGAATACCTAAATCAGGAATATTGGTTTGTAGCGCTGCTTCATCAAACTGTGTTTTAGGGCCAATAATAGAAAGCCCTAAATCCCAACCTTTTAAATTTGGATCACAGACCAATCGGTAATTCACGGATTCGGTGTAGTTAATGCCATCTACTTTATGAATACCTACATTGTGCCCAAAATAGACATCAATCAGTTCGTTGTTACTGATGACACAAGGTGGTGGCACTAATAAGGTGCCAAACAATTTCATATTAGGTGCGTCTGCGCTCATGACAGAATAAGAATTCAGTAATGCAATCAGGCACATGTACTTTAATTTATTCATCTTCTGACCTCTTACTGATAATCCACATGCAGTGTGCCACTTGCGACAAAATCACCACCCACTAAGGCTTCATTCTGATCACGAACAGGAATAGCTTCTAATTCAGGTAAGTTGGGATAGGTAAAATTCACCGCCTTACCTAAATCTAATAAGTTTCCTTGATACAGAATACGCACGCCCAATCCTGTAATATTTGTTTGTAGCGCATTTGAATCGAAGCCAGTTGCGCTACCCGTGACATAGACTTTCATCGCATTTGTCGGCATTTTTTGGCAAGTCGCGGTGTAGTGAATAGGCTCTTTATAACGAACACCATCAATACGTGTACTCATCACCTCACCAAAATTAACTTCGATCATTTTGCCGTCATTAATTAAGCAAGGCGGGGGCGCAATGACATTCCCCGAAATATTGATATAAACAATTCCCGGAATGACATCTTTCACCGCTCTAGCGGGTAAATTCGCAACAGCAGTAAAACTTAGGCCTCCAGTAAACGTTGCCAAAATAAGAATCAACACTGCTTTGCTTGGGCTAAACCGCTGTTCCATTTTCATAAAATAGACCTATTTAGTTTCCTGCTGATGTTTCTGCGACTTTGCATTCATTGCCATTACAAGTGAATTTCATCTGTGGGCGTCCACCGTAGTCATTGATGTAACTGAGTACAGGTGATGCACCAAATGCAGAAATATGCAGATTTATCGTTCCTGTGCTTCTAGGGGCAATCATGATCGGTTCAAAACCATCGAGGCTTTTTCCTTGTAATCCTGTTAGCCCATCCACTAATGTCACGTAATAAGGTGTTGGGTTATTCACTTCGTAGCGATCACCTTTCTTTATTAAGGTGATTTTTTCCTGCCAAGGATGGGTGAGATCCGTTTGTGTGGCATAAATTGATGCTGGGCGATAAAACAGCTTAATTCGTGTTTGTAATGCAATTTGCAACACGTTAGGTTTATCACTACGAGGTGGAATTTCACGCAAGTTGAAATAGAAAACGCTTTCTCTATCTTGTGGTAACTTGGCAATATCTGGTAATGACTGCACTTTTACTTGGCTTTTATCGCCCGGCTCAATACGCTGAATTGGAGGTAAAACTAATAATGGGCTGTCAATACGTTCTCCATTTTCATTTTCCATCCAGCCCTGAGCCAAGTAAGGTAGCTCTTTGTTTTGATTGCTGACATTTAAGCTAATAGATTTATCTGCACCATTAAAAATGACGCGCGTTCTATCTAAAGCAATCGCAGCAAGGGCTTGACTAGTAAAGACCATTCCAGTCAATAAAGTGGTTGTTACAATGAATAAGCGCTTTGATAACATCATTTTGAATTACTCTTTTTGTCTGAAATTATTTTTATCTTTCCCTTCTTTCCTAACCTTATTGTGTAATCAGTTGAGGCTTAGGTAAGGGCTCTGTTCTTTGATTGATTGTCGAAGGTGTTGTATCTCCATCACCACAAGTCAGTAATAATGAAGACATAAATAATCCTTCAACTAATGTTGGAATACGGACTTTGCACTGCTCCTGACCATTCCAACGCACACTCAATACATCATCACTATTAATCCCCGTCAGATAGACATTCCCACCATCATTGACAATACCAAGCTCACGCCCTTTCTCGGTTGTGACACTGGCACCAAATGGTGGATAAGTTCCGTCTTGTAAGCGAATGACAGCCATGGCTTTTTGTCCCGAAACCACATCAAAGTGGCGGTAGCCTATTGCACCTTCTGTTAGGGTTAATTGTTGAATTGAGCGTAATGCTTCAGCGTTATCTGGCATCTGATCAAGGTCGATACTGGCACTGCTGCGGTAATAATCATTGATATCAGGTAGTACGGCTTTACCAAAAGCATTGGTACGAGTAATAGCGCCGATACTTTTCACTGGTACATCAGAAATACCATCTGTATCAACCAATAAACGAGTACTACCAGTACGACTTGTTCGGTGTAATGCACCACCTTTTGGTGTTAATGTTGCTCCACCTTGTAGTGATAATGTGGCTGATGTGTATTCGCCATTAATATGGCTCGCACTGGCAGTGACCAATGCAGCATCAGCATAATGCATGAGATAGGCATCTGCGGATGGTTTACCGTTACTGCTTAAACCAGCACCAACACGATAGCTACTATTGTCATCAATACGATCGTAATAACTGACATTATGTGAATTACCGTGCTTATTAATCACAGTGTTGTAGCTAATGGTCGCGCGATCACTCCAAGGCATACTGACATTCATATAAACGCCATTATCATTGGTGCCATTAAATTTATTGCGAAACGCCGACAAACTGAGATTGATATTTTTAAAGCTACCAATATCCATCGTTTTGGCTAACGATAGGTTATAGTTATCATTATTAGGTTTATTCCAATAAGTCTGATGACTATAGTTTAAGTAAGCACTCAACCCCCATTCAGGGAACTGCTTACTAAACATAATGGTATAAAGCTCTTTATTGTTATCTTCTTCACCACCACGATAACGGCGATCTAAATATTGATTCATACTCATAAAGTCACGTTCAGAGAATCGATAGCCTGCGAATGTCACTTGGCTATTTATTTGTTCAAAACGTTTTGAGTAACTTAAGCGATAGGAACCACCGTGATAACGCTTATTATCACTTGGAATTTTTGCCCAAGAATGTGTCGCATCAAAAGAGATAGCACCCAGCGCCATCAGGTCACGACCAATACCAGCAGAAACCGAGTTATAATCTCCCGAGACTAATGAACCACCATAAAGTGACCAACCGTTACTGATCCCCCATGAGAATTCACCCATACCAAAAATAGGGCCTTCTGTATTACGGTTCATATCCGACGGTTTACCCGCAGATAATTTATATTGCACTCTGCCGGGACGTGTTAAATAAGGAATACTTGCAGTATCCATTTGGAACTCTTGAACAGATCCATCTTGCTCTTCAACACGCACATCTAATTTGCCACTTACTGCATCATTGATGTCTTGAATACGAAACGGTCCCGGAGCCACCTGAGTTTCATAGATCACACGACCTTGCTGGCTAATCGTTACTTTCGCATTTGTTTTTGCTACTCCCGTTACTTCAGGGGCATATCCCCTTAAGTTAGGCGGTAGCATATTGTCATCCGTAGACAAGTTAACCCCAGTAAAACGGAAGTTATCGAAAATGTCAGAGCGTGAGTAGGTCTCCCCCATTACAAGGCGAGCCCCTAATTGCGTAATTGCTCTATAAAGATAAAGCTGGTTCCATTTCCAACTATTTTCAGTGCTATCAGGAAGACCCGTTGTATGCTGATAACTTGCTTGCCAATCGGCACGGAAACGCCAAACACCAAGGTTTGCTCCCACGGTTCCTAAACCTGTAACTTGTTGGCGCTGTTTCCCTTTAGCAGGATCTGTCACGTTAGCATTGACGTTATAGTCGAAAAGTACGCCTGAGATACCATGATCCCAACGAGACGGTGGATCCCAGTTTGGTGCTGAATATTCAAGATACGCTTGAGGAATAGTAAGAATAAGATTGCCATTTCCCAGACTTGCATTTACCGTCATTCCGGGAATAGAAGAGATATCAAGACAACTTCCATTATCTTGATATTTCACTTTTTCAGCCCATTCAGGTTTGAGCCCTATTTGGTGGATCAATTCTGGTGGTAGGCAAGCCTCGCTACCTTTAGGATCATTAGCTGGCACAACATAGTTAATGTTATAAAGTTCAGGGAGTTCATTATTATTCACACGAACAACAAACTCATATCGGCCGGGCATAATATAGCCAGCACGAGAGAAATCTGATAAGTCGATATTTTGCTTATCTTTTAGATCCAAAATATCGGCATTAAATTCAATATTACTATTTGCTAAAGCTGAACTTGAAATACTGGAAGCGCCAGTAAGAATTAAATAGATCAGTACAGCAACAGGCCGAATAGTATGTTGTTTTTTCTTTTTTTCCGTCCCTAAACCAACGGTTTTGAATGTTCTAACCATAAGTTATCCAACCCGATCCATTTAATAGTATTCCAGCTTAAATCGCAGCGTTGTTCGGTAATTTCCAGCTTTTGGTATTTCGTTGTTTTTGACTATTCGCGCTTGGTAAAGTAACGCCATTGATTTAGAGTCAATACCAACAGGGGGTAATGGCTTACCCGGAATTGCTCGTCTGCCATAACGATCAGCTATCGCTAATGACGCACCTCTTGCTTCACCAGAAAGTGCAAAATTACCATTCCCGTTAGAGGGGCCTTCAAACGTTGCAATAAAACGAGGGTTGTCCGCTTCCTGACCTTTTTGTTCAATTAGCGTACATTCCGTTAATCTGATAGAAAAATACTCAATAGGTCCTTGCCCTTCAGTCACCAGCATTGGAATAGAAACCATTGTCAGTGGAATAACTTGTTCACCACTTCCTGCTGCAATCGTGCAAGATGGTTCTAAGATCGAGCCTGAAAGATTAAGTACCCCAAATCGCTGATGCATGTTTTTATCTTGTTTTACATCACTCGCTACTGCTGTTGTTGTCAGTAAGCTGGCAATAAGGCATAGCCATAGTGGTGTCATCTTGCGATTCATATTTTTCTCCGTAAGAAAAAAATCGTTAAAAATAGACACAGGAAAAAAAGCCCTGTACATCCTTGTACAGAACTTATTTTTTCTTACTGATAAGTCAGTGCGAAAGTTGCGATTGCAGTGAAGTCACCAGGAACAGCAGCTTCTGCAGAAGAACCTTGTAAGTAAGCAGCAAAGTTCAGATCGTTATTACCATCACGTAATGTTTGAGCAGCACTTGGTGTGCCTAATTTGATTTGTTTGCCACCAGCATCGGTGATAACAACAGCAGCATTTTTAGCAATACCTTCAATACCTAAAGAACCTGCTAAGATGTCTGCATCTTCTGAACCAGTGAAGGTTGTTTGAACAGTTTTATAAGTTTCTGTTGTGCAATTCTCTAAAGTGATTTTAAAATCACGAGAATTACTACGACCGCCATCTTTTAATGAAGCAGTAGAAATTTGACCTAATGGAACAGTTTGATTTTCTGAATCAGGATGAATAGAACAAGGTGCATCAATAATTGAACCAACAAATTTAACTGTACCGTGACCTTGATCAGCAGCAAATGCAGAACCTGCAGCAACAGATAAACCTAAGCCAAGAACTAACGCTAATTTATTTAATTTCATCTTTTTTGTTTCCTAAAATATAAAGGACGAAGACATTAAAAATAATAAATTCACTAGGAATAAATAATTCCTAATTGAATGACTCACTTATTGAGTTTTTGAATTTTGGTATATCAATGCCCGTCCTAAACGAAATTAAATATCGTTAGAAACAAAACAAAATACACCAAATTGTTTTGTTAAAAATTTTCATCTCGAAATTAAACACATTTAGATAATCAATCTTTAAATATCGGAAAAAGAGTTTATAATTCTAAGTGCAAATACTATAATTTGTGAAAAAAGTAAAAAAATTTATTTCTGGATTTTAAACAAAGTAACCAATCATGTTCGCTTTTTAAAATAATGATAAATATCAATATGTTAATTAAGTTGTGATATGTAGTTAACATTAAATTTGACTTAAGTGAGAAGCCAGAGAATAATAGTAAACAATTTGGTGTATTCTGTTTATTTCTCTAAAAATGCTTGAATTCCTATCTCTGCTCGTTTTTCACTTTTCCAATCAATAACTTTCATTTTCTAAAAATAAATAAGCTTTCAATAAACTTGTTTAAAATGAACAAGTAAAAGTGAAAGCATAAAAAAAATACAACTCTTTATTGATGCATATTACTTGTTATAGTGATGCAACAATTGACTTTTGTTCCTTGTTATCTCATTGAAAAGGTTATGAAAAATGAAGCAACGTAAGTTTCTTACACGTTTTGAGATCAATTCTATTTTGAAGCAAGCCAAGGAAGGACGGTATCCAGAAAGAGATTACTGTATGTTTTTAATGTGTTTTTTACATGGATTTCGCGTTAGTGAGCTATGTAGATTAACCCTCAGCGATATTGATTTGGAAAGTCGGATACTCTATGTCAGACGTTTGAAGGGGGGGTTATCTACAACGCAGCCAATTATCGAAGAGGAGTATGAAGCGTTAGTTAACTGGTTGAAAAAACGAGAAACATGGAGAGAAGCAGATTCTGAATGGGTGTTTTTATCTCAAAAAACGGGTCCAATTTCGCGTCAACAAGTCTATGGATTACTTCGCCGTTTAGGTAAGAAAGCTAATGTATCCATTACTCCTCACCCTCATATGCTGCGCCATGCATGTGGCTATGCTTTAGCTGATTTGGGGCGAGATACACGTCTAATTCAAGATTATTTAGGACATCGTAATATTTCACATACCGTTATCTATACCGCTAGTAATTCAAAACGCTTTGTTCACATTTGGGATATAAGAAATTAACAATTACTTTTTTATTAGTATACACTATGAAGATTAATACACTAAATATAGTAGGCTATATTTTTTCAATAAGAATAAAGTTAATTTTTAATATAATTAAGAAATTTAGGATTTGTTTTATACTAAATAAATAACTGCGGTTGTAGATATTAATAAGTTATTAATAATTCCTTTTTAATTAAAGAATGACTCAATATAAGTATTCATTTTATGATTATCTTTATTGGTCAATAATAAATTTAATATCAGAGATTATTTATTAATAATACTAAACATTAATTGTTTGAATTTTGAACAGTAAATAAGGGCTTAATTTAAAGATCACTTTAATTCTTTAACTTGTATTCATTTGCATATCAGCACACGCTTTCATATCTCACTATCCCCAACGTTACCGTTTGGGGATAGTTATGAATTATCTTAAAAAAACACCATTATCCTTTTACACAAACAACCTGCCGTAGTGTATGAACAACCTCAACAAGTGATAACTGAGCCTTCATAACAGCATCAATATCCTTATAAGCCATCGGAATTTCATCAATCACATCTTCGTCTTTTCGACATTCCACATGGGCTGTTGCTCGAATTTGGTCTTCAACACTAAAGGCTTTTTTTGCTGCTGTTCGGCTCATTACGCGTCCTGCGCCATGGCTACATGAACAGAAACTTTCGGCATTTCCCTTACCTCTAACAATAAAGCTCTTCGCTCCCATTGAACCCGGAATGATCCCCATTTCACCTTTTTGAGCAGAAACGGCACCTTTTCGAGTCACCAGAACTTCTTCACCAAAATGCATTTCCTTTTGCACATAGTTATGGTGACAGTTCACTGCCTGTTGCTGAGTCGTAAAAGGTTTAGTTATTTGTGTTGATAATGCCGCCAACACGCGTTCCATCATGATTTCACGGTTATGACGTGCAAAATCCTGTGCCCATTCTACGGCTTCTATATAGTCATCATAGAAAAGCGTTCCTTCTTTTAAGTACGCTAAGTTTTTATCTGGCAAGTTAGCGATATGTTCTCTCATGTCTTCTTGTGCCATTTGTATAAATAACGTACCGATAGCATTACCAACACCGCGAGATCCACTATGTAGCATTACCCAAACATTATCTGATTCATCAAGACACAACTCGATAAAGTGGTTTCCTGTTCCTAATGTACCTAGGTGACGATAGTTATTCGTATTTCGTAAACGTGGGTACTTATCCGTTAAAACCTTAAAACGCCCTTCAAGTTGTTGCCAATGTTGATCAACAAGTTTAGGTGGGTTCTTCCATGAACCACGATCGTTCCCTGACTGATAACTTGTTCGTCCATGAGGTACTGCTCTTTCTATTGCCGTTCTTATGGCAAATAAATTATCTGGCAGATCATTTGCGTGTAATGATGTTTTCACCGCAATCATTCCACATCCAATATCCACACCAACAGCAGCCGGAATAATCGCACCTTTTGTTGGGATAACACTTCCTATTGTTGAACCTTTCCCTAAGTGAACATCGGGCATTACTGCCATATGTTTAAAAATAAAAGGCATCTTGGCGGTATTGATAAGTTGCTTTAGAGCATCTGCTTCAACAGGTACACCATTTGTCCACATTTTGATTTCCGCAGTCCCTGCTTCTTTTACTATTTGATGATCCAATATCATGCCTGTGCTCCTTTAATTTGTACTAGCCCGTTTAATACTTGGTCTAAACCGCCATAAACGGAAATCTTATCAATACGTTCTGCAATACGTTCTACGGTTTCTAGCTCTTTTAATCGTAGAGCTACTGGATTGTTTTCCATCACTTTCGCCGTATTTAATAAAGAACGTGTCGCGGATGTCTCTTCTCTTCGACGTATAACATTAGCCTGAGCTGATTTTTCAGCCTCAACCACTTGCGCTAAAATCGTTTTCATTTCGCCCGGTAAAACAATGTCTTTTACCCCTAATGAAGCCACTTCAATACCATATCCTTTAGTCACTTCACTGATTTTTTCACTCACTAAACTATCAATCAGTGTTTTATTTTCTAATAATTCATCCAACGTTCTTGTTCCTACGGCTTCACGTAACGCAAATTGCAACTCTTTATATAAGAACTCAAGAGGTGAACTCAGCAGTTGGTACGCTAAAAGCACATCGCGATAACGCCAACTCGCTGACAAATTAATGCGTAATGTCACTTTATCTTTCGTTAAGATCTCTTGACCACTGACATCGAGTGTTTGTAACCGCATATCAACGACTTCAACATCAACTTTGTGCTGATAACGCCAATAACCTTTTAATCCCGGTGGTAATAGTGATTGAGTTTCGCCATTAACACGGATAATGCCCGCATGCCATGTCGGAATATCCACACTTAATACACCTTCACTGCCTTTTATCGTCTGGTTACGTAATTTTGGATGCTGTAATTTTTTAACCAAAGCTGGCGAAACTTCCAATTCATTTGCTGACAACACTTCCATTGAGCGCTGTGCATAATTCCAATAGAGACGTCGAGTGCTCGGCGCTAAGATCTCTTTGAGTGAGCCATTTTCATAAAGTAAGCCAATCTCTTCATCAGATAGCACAATATCAAAACAATATTCACTCACCCATTCTGGATGATATTGGCGTAAAAATTCGGCTTTCTCTCTTTCAATTGCAGGACCGTTCAATTCCACCGGCTCAACACTTAATTGACGGCGAAGATCGAAAAATTTATGTTCACCCATAGTAAGGACATCAATATATTCATCGTCCTTCTTTAATAAACCCAGTTGTCCCTGTTTCACTTTTATTGTTGTTCTTATCATCATTGCTTCCTTTTTCTCTTCTTTATTATTGGCTTTCTTTTATTACCATTTTTATCGTGACTTGCTTTCCACGAACAAACTTGGCGAAATCGAAGGGAAAACAAGAGAGGAACGATACTTTGTTTGTCTCTTCTTCTGCCTTCAATCCAGCGTAGTTGCTGGTGGATAAGCAAGGTGACGATACTGCTGTCACAACGATTTTTTATATTTAATTTTACATTTGGATTTGTAATGGTTTTGGTGTCAGGAATCGAACCTGAAAATAACCCTCTTCACCTACAGAGTCCCGATGTGGAGGAACACATTTAGATAACACCACAAAGTGTTCTTTATGTGCCTACCAGATTTAAAATCTGCTCAAGACATTAATAATATTGCGATGATCGTGCCAAGTTTTTAGAATCCACCAAGAATATTTTTAATGCATTGTTTTAATTGATAAAAATATCTTTAATTCGATTTTCAAATATTTAGCTATTGAATTAAAATCGATAAAAACTTATCTTTTTATCTATACATTTATAAATATAGATAAAAAGATAAGTAGGGATAACTTAATGAAACGCAAAGTGGTAATTGGTGTTTTAGGTACGACATTAGATAAACGAGGTAAAAGCCATAAAAGATGGAATTCATGGCGTCCAACAATTTCTATTTGCCATCAAAAAGATTTCCCCGTTAGTCGATTGGTCATGATCCATCAACCCAATGATTCAATGCTAGCGTCAAAAATCACTGAAGATATTCATACCGTCTCTCCTGATACAGAAGTATTACCTTACGAAATTGATATTTGTGATCCTTGGGATCTGGAAGAGGTTTACAGTCACTTTCTTGATTTCGCAGTGAATTATCCATTTGATACTGAGAATGAAGAATATTATGTCCATATCACAACGGGTACTCACATCGCTCAAATTTGCTGGTTTCTACTGACTGAAGCGCACTACTTACCTGCAAAACTATTACAAACCTCCCCTTCTTCTAAAATCGAAAATGAAGATGGTATCAAAACAATACAATCAGCCACGGGAAGTTATGCTGTTATTGATCTCGATTTAAGCCGTTACACAAAACTAACGAGCCGATTTGAGCACTACCATAATGAATCACTCTCTTTCTTAAAATCAGGGATAGCCACACGCAATGAACGTTTTAATGCTTTAATCGCTCAGATTGAACGAGTGGCATTACGCTCTGTTGCACCTATTTTATTAACCGGTCCCACTGGAGCCGGGAAATCATTCCTTGCTCAGCGTATTTATGAATTACGACAATCTCGCCATTTTGTAAAAGGCCGTTTTATCGCTGTTAACTGCGCCACTTTGCGCGGTGACAATGCAATGTCCACTTTATTTGGCCATGTAAAAGGGGCATTTACAGGTGCGTTGCAAGCCAGACAAGGCTTATTAAGGGAAGCCGATAAAGGAATTCTATTTCTTGATGAAATAGCGGAATTAGGACTTGATGAACAAGCGATGTTACTGAAAGCAATAGAAGAGAAATCTTTTTATCCTTATGGCTCCGATACTGAAGTGCAAAGTGATTTTCAGCTAATTGCGGGGACGCATCGAGATATGGACAAGCAAATTGCGAAAGGCCTTTTTCGTGAAGATCTCTATGCGAGGATCAACTTATGGTCTTTTTCTCTGCCCGGTTTAGCCGATCGTAAAGAAGATATTGAGCCTAACATCGATTATGAATTGCATCACTTTGCCAAGCTTTATCAAAAAGCAATCCGCTTTAACTCTGATGCAAAATCACACTATATTCGATTTGCAACATCTGAACAGGCATTATGGCGTGGTAATTTCCGTGAACTTAGTGCTAGTATAACGCGAATGGCAACACTTGCCGAAAATGGTCGTATTACCCTTCCTCTTGTTGATGAAGAAATTAATCGTTTAAAACAAAATTGGGGAGTTGCTTCCTCTTCTTTATTTAATAGTACTGATATTGATCTTTTCGATCTTAGCCAACTCAATACCGTTATCAAAACGTGCCAGCAATCATCAACACTCTCAGAAGCCGGTAGAAAACTTTTCGCAGTATCAAGACAAAATAAAAAACAACCCAACGACGCCGATCGCCTACGTAAGTATCTTGCGAAATTCGATTTAAGTTGGGAACAAATTCGACATGGAGAATAATATTTCATTATGGAGCTCACTTTTTTAGGCACTAACGCAGGCGTTCCTTCTAAAGAGAGGAATGTCACCAGTATGGTGCTTGATTTACAAAATAAACAAAAAAGTATGTGGATGTTTGATTGTGGCGAAGCGACACAACATCAAATATTGCATACCCGCGTAAAATTACCGCGTTTAAATAAAATTTTTATTACCCACTTACATGGCGATCATATTTTTGGTTTACCGGGATTACTTTGTAGTCGCTCAATGGGCGGAACAGAAACACTGTTAACAGTGTATGGCCCTACGGGTATCAAAGCCTTTATAGAAACAGCGTTGACATTAAGCCAATCCTATTTAACTTACCCTATTAATGTTGTCGAAATTGACGAAGCGGGTTTTCTGTTTGAAGAAGAAGGTATGAAAGTAAGCTGTGAAGCACTTTCTCATCCTGTACCTTGTTTTGGTTATCGCTTAGAAGAAGAAAACAGCCCAGGTAAATTAGATGCAGAAAAACTGAAAGCCAACAATATTCCTGCGGGTGCTTGGTTACAAGAGTTAAAACAAGGTAAAACCATTACATTGCCAGATGGAAGAGTCGTTGACGGCAAAGAGTATATTGGCCCTGAAACAAAAGGTCGTTGTATTGCAATTTTCGGTGATACGCAACCCACACCAAATGCATTAAAACTGGCTAATAATGCAGATGTTATTGTTCATGAAGCGACGTTTAAACATGAAATGGCAGAGCAAGCGAATAGCCGTGGACACTCAACTACTGTGCAAGCGGCACAGTTAGCTAAAGAGGCTAATGTCAAAAAGCTGATTATCACGCATATTAGTAGTCGCTACTCACCCGAAGACTGTGTTGAATTACTCAAGGAAAGCCAACAGATCTTTAGCCATACTGAAATGGCTTCTGATTTTGAGGTATTTAAGTTGTAGTTGCGTTTTCACTAAATAGCAGTGGCGATATAAATAACAGTGGCGATATTATGTCGCCATTGTTATAAGTCATACTTCACTCATCGACGTATATTTTAATGAGTTATCTATAACGTCGTGCGTTTTATCTTTCCATCTTGCAAAATAAAATTAACTTTTCCATCCCAGAATTCAGCTAAGAAAATATCTTCTGGTTTCTCAATATGTTGATTTTTCATCTCTTCTTGAAGCCATGCTTCATCTTTTTCTATTTGCGCTAATTCTGATGTTCGAATAACACCATCTTTCATAACAATAATCGAAGGCATTTTTGCACCGTCACATACCACAGTGATTTGTCCATCAGGTTCAATTTGCGCGTAATTAACCTCTTGAAACGAATGAATACCTTGTGCATGAAGACGAGACGTTATATTTAAAATGTCTATTTTGTTCTTTTTCTCCATGATGTTTTCCATTATAAATTCGCCTTTCTTTATAATGGGAATAGGATTACCAATAGTCACTGCACGGAAAAAATTGAATCGCTTACTGATATAATTAAGCAACGAGATAAAACAGACACCAATTAAGAAGACGGTAATATATTGATAAAGAGGGATCGCATCGGTGTAAATCACCCCACCCATAATGCCTCCGAGTACAAAATTACCAATAAAATCAATAGGTGTTAATTGAGAGAGTTGAGTTTTACCCGATAAATTCATATGGGCTAATATGATAGTAAAACCAATAATAAATTTGATAATAACCAGAAAGTAATATTCCATTTGCGTCTCACATTTCCAATAATTTCTGCACTTATTATAAAGCAGAAAATCTCACCCAGATAAAAATCTAAATTATTTTTGATGATATTTGACTAAGAAAAAACACTTAATATACTTAGGTTTGTTGATTTTAAGACTCACACTATACTTATTACGATCATTTATTCGTAATATCTTACTATCAACTCGATAGCTTCTCGCCTTTTCTAGTTCTTACGCGGGATATCACTGAATTGTTTTTGAACACACATTTTGGAGAAAAAAATGAATAAAAAACTACTTACTTCATTGGTTCTAGCGGGTCTTGTTACTATTACAGCAGGTTGTGATGATTCATCTAAAAAAGTTGATGAAGGTATTGATAAGGCAAAAGAAACAGCAACTCAAGTAACTGAAACGGCGCAAGATAAAGCCAAAGAATTGACGGAACAAGCCAAAGATAAAGCTGCCGACTTGAAAGAAGATGCATCCGCAAAAGCAGATGAATTAACACAACAAGCTCAAGAGCTAAAAGATAAAGCTGAACAAAAAGCGGCTGAGCTAAAAGCGCAAGCTGATGAAAAAACAGATGCCCTGAAAGAGAGAATTTCACAAAAAACTGATGAACTAAAAGATGCAAGTGCTGCAAAAGCAGAAGAAATTAAACAAAGCCTAGAAGCTGAAAGCAATAAATTATCTGAAAAAGCCGCTGAGCTAAAGCAAGATGCGAGCAAAACAGCAGATAACCTGATGCAAGAAGCAGACAACAAGGTTGATCAGCTAAAAGGTGATGCATCAAAAACCAGCGATGATGTGAAACAACAAGCTCAAGAGACTGAAAATAAAGCGCTTGATAAAGCAGATCAATTAACAGATCAAGCCAAACAAAAAATTGATGATTTAAAAACTGAAAATAAATAATCTGATTTCAGTTTTTTTGATGGATCTAGAGCCAGTAAATTTTTACTGGCTTTTTTTGTACAAAAAAAAGACAGGGGTTGATCGATTAAGCAAAAAATGTAACCATGTTCTCCTTTTTTCAACAGGAGAAACCTATTAAAGAGCGAAAGCATCTAGCATAAAAAGTTATTAATAAATTGATTTAACTGTGTTTTTCTTCATTTTGCGGAAAAGATAATTTACTTCCGTTCTTTTATAAAACATCTTTCCAATTTGGTGTTTTATTCAAATTTTCTTATGAACTTTTCTTTTCTGATGACATAAGCAATCAGAAAGTGGGTAGCGAAAAGTCTCTTTCTAGGAAAATAACAAAAAATAGGTTAACTATGAGTCAACAAAACGATATAACCCCTCAAAAAGTTAGGATGAAAATTAATCCTCCCGTTTTTTATACATCTGCACTGTTAATTTTACTGGTCGTTGGTTTCTCTGCATTATTTCCAGAGTTGGCTAATGATAAATTAGGTCATCTTCAGGAAAACCTCTTCACGAATGCGAGCTGGTTCTACATTCTAGCCGTTGCATTGGTTTTGCTGAGTGTGACTTATTTAGGCCTTTCTCGTTTTGGTCAAATCAAGTTAGGGCCGGATCATGCCCGTCCCCACTTTAGTTATTTTGCTTGGTTTGCCATGCTCTTTTCAGCAGGAATGGGAATTGGCTTAATGTTCTTTGGTGTTGCTGAACCCGTTATGCATTACCTTATGCCCCCGACAGGTGAAGCTCAAACCATAGAAGCCGCAAAAGAAGCGATGCGATTAACCTTTTTCCACTGGGGATTACATGCATGGGCAATTTATGCCATTGTCGCTTTGATCTTAGCGTTTTTCTCTTATCGTCATGGCTTGCCGTTAACACTGCGCTCGGCACTTTATCCAATCATTGGTGATCGCATACATGGCCCTATTGGTCATGCTGTTGATATTTTTGCCGTTATGGGAACCGTATTTGGTGTCGCAACTTCTCTTGGATTTGGTGTTCTGCAAGTTAATGCGGGTTTAAACCATCTTTTTAATGTCCCCATTAATCCAACCGTGCAAGTCATATTGATTGTTGTGATAACAGGGCTTGCAACTATTTCAGTTGTTTCTGGATTAGAAAAAGGTATCCGCTTTTTATCTGAACTTAACTTAGGATTAGCGGTAATTCTTCTTTTATTAGTCATTATTCTTGGTCCAACCGTATTGATATTAAAATCATTTGTTGAAAATACGGGAGGATATCTATCCGAAATTGTCAGTAAAACTTTTAATCTTTACGCATACGAGCCAAAATCGAGTGATTGGTTAGGGGGATGGACGCTACTTTATTGGGGTTGGTGGCTTTCATGGTCTCCATTTGTAGGGATGTTTATTGCCCGCATTTCTCGTGGACGTACTATTCGTGAATTTGTTGTGGGTGTTCTGTTTGTTCCTGCCGGCTTTACCTTACTTTGGATGACCGTTTTTGGTAACACAGCAATTCATTTAATCAAAGATAAAGGTGCAGAAGCTCTCGCAAATATCGTACAGCAAGATGTCTCATTGGCTTTATTTGAGTTCTTAAATTATTTTCCATTTTCATCTGTTTTATCTTTCTTTGCGATGTTGATGGTTGTTGTCTTCTTTGTGACTTCAGCCGACTCTGGTGCAATGGTTGTTGATACTTTGGCTTCAGGTGGTGATAGCGAAACACCTGTGTGGCAACGTATTTTCTGGGCGGGCTTAATGGGCGTTTCTGCAATTACTTTATTGCTAGCGGGTGGTTTAACTGCGCTACAAACAGTCACCATTGCGAGCGCACTTCCCTTCTCAATGGTATTGCTTGCTTCTATTTATGGATTAATAAAAGCATTGCGAGTGGATGTATATAAACGTGATAGCCAACAGCTAACGACAATTGCGCCACCAGCAAGCCGTAATCCGATCCCTTGGCAACGCCGTTTAAGAAATATTGCCTATTTCCCTAAACGTTCTCATGTAAAACGTTTTATGGATGAAGTGATCCAACCCTCAATGGAAATGGTATCTGCTGAGTTAAGTAAACAAGCGACGCAATGCATTATCCATAACGAAGAAGAGGATCGAATTGGTTTTGAAGTCGATTTAGGCGATGACATGAATTTCTTCTATGAAGTTCGTCTGCGTTTTTATACTCAACCTGCCTTTGCTTTAGCTGGATTAAGTGATGAAGAAAGAGACGAAGAACATAAATATTATCGCGCTGAAATTCATTTAAAAGAAGGTGGACAAGACTACGATGTAATGGGTTGGACGAAAGAACAAATCATTCACGATATTCTTGATCAGTACGAAAAACACATTCACTTCTTACATGTATTAGGTAAGCAATAATTTTGCCTGAGTGAAAACAACAAAAAGGAGATGCCATAGCATCTCCTTTTTTCTTATCAAATAACTTATTTCTCTGATTGTTCAACATCATCTGGATTAAGTGCAATCAACTCTTTTAATAATCCAGTTAGTCGTTGTAGTTTTTCAGTGGAAAACTTTTGCTCAAGTAATTGATAGCCTTCTTCAATTTTAGGCTGAATTTTATCGTATAAACTTTGCCCATTGGCAGACAGTGAAACGAAAAGTTTACGTTGGTCACTCACAGGTTTTAAACGACAAATTAGCTCATCTCTTTCCATTCTAATAAGAATACCCGTTAGACTTGGTCGAAGAATACACGATTTTTGTGCTAATTCGTGGAAATCAATAGAGCGTTTATCCGCAAGTACGCGAATGATCCGCCATTGCTGTTCTGTCAGATTATGCTCTTTAAGAACAGGTCGAAAAAAACCCATCGCAGATTCCCGTGCTTGTAATAGCGCGATAGTTAATGATTCATGCATAATCAAGAAGCTCTTTATATGGTGTTATAGGTGAAATGACAAAATATCACTCAATATAGACAGTGAAAAAGTACCGCTGTTTATGGTTTATAAAATGACTATATTCTAAGAATAGACTAATTGTTACAATTATTCATATTAACAAATAAATAAAGTTGACTCAATTTTTGCAATTTTATTCCCTTTGTGCAATTTATCACCCATGCTTCTTTTTCGTGTTAATTTCACCTTCTGCAACATCTTGACCTATACGCAATTTTCATCAATTGGCAATTTGTGTTATCTCTCAACCAACTAAAAAAAGTAGCCTGATTTGCCTATTACCCTACCTCTAAATTAGGAATAATGGCGCTTAGCGATAAGGTTGTCTCACAGTTTTTCGAGATAAAGTTAACAGGTTGTAACAAAGAAAGATTGCTATCTTTGTTCATGCGCGGTAGCGTTACGGCTTTAAAACAACGCAACAAAGAAACCGGCAATAACATTACAACTTTGTTAGCGGAGTAGTTAGGTAATTTATTAGTTATCTAACTAATAATTATTTTAAGTGAAGACGCCCACAGACGAGAAGTCTGGCAGTAGGAGTAAATAATGTCTGAGGAAAAACAGGCTAACCCACTTTTTCGGGATGCAATGGCAAGCTTAGGTGCCGCAGTCAATATCGTGGCAACAAATGGCGATGCAGGATGTTGTGGCTTAACAGCAACAGCGGTATGTTCTGTTACTGATAACCCACCTACCGTGATGGTTTGCATCAACAGTAAAAGTCAGATGAACTCTATTTTTCAAGAAAATGGAAAATTGAGCATCAATATATTGAATCATGAACAAGAAGAAATGGCATGTCATTTCGCCGGAATGACAGGACTCGCGATGGCAGATCGCTTTACTCAACCTGGATGGCAAAACGGACAATTACAACAACCCGTATTAATAAATGCGCTTGCCTGCCTTGAAGGTGATATTTATGATGTGCGCCAAGTTGGTACACATTTTGTTTATATGACCGAAATTAAGAATATTTCTGTACGTGAAGATGGTGATGGACTTATTTATTTCAAACGTCGTTTCCATTCTGTTAAAAATGAACAAGTACCCATCCCTGTTTAAATTTCACTTATTTTACCTCAAGATAAAAACGCACTTTTAATAAGGGCGTTTTTTATTGATTATCATCACAATATAAAATTAAATATTTATTTATATTAAGTGAATACTTATTTAATTAAATAACATTAGCTAACTTTTAGGTATTTATTAAATATTTATTAACATCTGTTTGTTATAAAAGAATAATTTTTAATTATAATGAAAAATTTCTTTCTAGAATCAATCAGTCACATAATCAAAAACATTTCCCCTCTACTTTTATTCTTTCTCTTTATTTAATTTACTCAGATTAAAATATAAACAAACAATAATCTAATTGGTTATATTTTATACCAAAGATCAATTAAATGACTTTATTTGAAAATAAACTAATGAATATTTTTTTCAATCTGGTATTAATCTTACCCACAGTGTGATCAACCTTTGAGAAGTCATTCTATCAATATATTAGTCTACTCGACTTGCTGATTACCTTCTTAAATTTGCAAACATCACTCTAAATGCGACAGATAATGTTACCGTTGTGTAACATTCCTCGTGAATGTGAGTAAATAACATCGTTGTTGAAAATAAATAATAATTAGGGGCATTACAGATATGGATAAACCCGCTCAAGTCGGTTTATTACAACAGCCTAAACCATTCTTTATGATTTTCTTTGTAGAATTATGGGAACGTTTTGGTTACTACGGCGTACAAGGTATTCTTGCCGTTTATTTTGTTAGTAAACTCGGTTTCTCTCAAGAACAGGCTTTCATTACTTTTGGTGCATTCTCTGCATTGGTTTATGGGCTTATTTCTATTGGTGGTTATGTTGGTGACCACTTATTAGGAACAAAACGAACAATTGTTTTAGGTGCTATTGTCTTGGCTATCGGTTATTTCATGACTGGTATGTCAATTATGTATCCTAATTTAATTTTCTATGCATTAGGAACTATCGCTGTAGGTAATGGTTTATTTAAAGCCAACCCTGCCAGCCTATTAGCAAAATGCTATCCACCTAAAGATCCCCGTCTTGATGGTGCATTTACGCTATTTTATATGTCGATAAATGTTGGCTCATTAATTTCTTTATCTATTGCGCCAGTACTTGCCGATCATTATGGATATGCACTGACTTATAATATTTGTGGTATTGGCTTAATTATCGCCTTATTGGTTTATTTCTTCTGTCGTAAGATGGTAGCAAATATTGGTTCTGAACCAGACCATTTACCAATGAATTACAACAAACTGCTATTAGTCATTGCAGGATCTGTTGCAATGGTATTTGTTTGTGCATGGTTATTGCACAACGTAATGATTGCAAATATTGTTTTAGTCAGCTTGTCTATTATTGTTGTCTTCATTTATTTCCGTGAAGCATTTAAACAAAAAGACCGTGTTGCGCGTAATAAAATGTATGTTGCTTTCGTTCTGATGTTAGAAGCGGTTATTTTCTACATCCTTTATGCACAAATGCCTACCTCACTGAACTTCTTTGCTATTCACAACGTTCATCATAATTTATTGGGTTTTGAGATCCACCCTGTCAGCTTCCAAGCCTTAAACCCATTCTGGATTATTATTGCGAGCCCAATCTTAGCCATCGTATATAGTCGTTTAGGCGCGAAAGGCAAAGACTTCTCAATGCCAGCGAAGTTTACCGCAGGTATGCTTCTGTGCTCGTTAGGATTCCTTACAGCGGCAGCTTCAGGTATGTGGTTTGCCGATGCTCAAGGCTTAACATCACCTTGGTTTATCGTTCTGGTTTACTTATTCCAGAGCTTAGGTGAACTGATGATCAGTGCGTTAGGTTTAGCAATGGTTGCAGCGTTCGTACCGCAATACATGATGGGCTTTATTTTAGGTATGTGGTTCTTAACACAAGCAACGGCTTACCTGTTAGGCGGTTATGTAGCAACTTTCACAGCTGCACCAGAAGGTATTACTGATCCACTACAAACATTACCTATTTATACTGATGTATTTGGCAAAATTGGTATTGTGACCTTAATTGTAGGTATTGTTATGTGGGCAACCGTACCTTTATTAAATCGTATGATGAAAGAAGAAAGCAAAGACGCTAAAGTCACAGGCTGATCTTCCAAATAATATATTGCTCAATTTAAGCGTCTATTTATCAATAGGCGCTTTTTTATATCTGCTTTATCTCAACGTTAGGTTTCATTTCGTATTGGCTAGATATCCCTAATAGGGCCGCATCTACATTCCCTCACACCCAATTTTAATAATAAATATTGCCATAGCCAAACTACCTAATCGCTTTTTATCAGGCATAAAAAAACCCGCCAAATAAGCGGGTTTAGTTTAATCTTTAAGAATGACTCAATTACAGAACATCAACTGAATTCAATTCTTTAAATGCTTGTTCTAAACGAACAACCATTGATGCTTGTGCTTGACGTAACCAGTTACGTGGATCGTAGTATTTCTTGTTAGGTTTATCAGCACCTTCTGGGTTACCTAATTGGCCTTGCAGATAGCCTTCGTTCTTTTTGTAGAACTGTAAGATACCATCCCAAGTTGCCCACTGAGTATCGGTATCGATATTCATTTTGATAACGCCATAACCAACAGCTTCTTTGATTTCTTCAGCAGAAGAACCAGAACCGCCGTGGAAAACGAAATCTAAGCTATTGTGTGGCAGATTGAATTTCTGTGATACGTAGTCTTGTGAGTTACGTAAAATTTTTGGCGTTAACTGGACGTTACCTGGTTTATAAACACCGTGAACGTTACCGAAAGATGCCGCGATAGTGAAACGAGGGCTTACTGCGCTCAGTTTTTCATATGCGTAAGCAACATCTTCTGGTTGAGTATAAAGCGCAGAGCTGTCCATACCTGTGTTATCAACACCGTCTTCTTCACCACCAGTACAGCCTAATTCGATTTCTAAAGTCATATCGATTTTAGCCATACGCGCTAAATATTTAGCACAGATTTCGATATTTTCTTCTAATGATTCTTCAGATAAGTCAATCATATGAGAAGAGAACAGTGGTTTACCTGTTTTAGCGTAGTGTTTTTCACCCGCATCTAACAGACCATCAATCCATGGTAATAATTTTTTAGCACAGTGGTCAGTATGCAGAATAACAGGAACACCGTAGTATTCAGCCATTTGATGCACATGGTGAGCACCAGAAATTGCGCCTAAAATAGCAGCTTGCTGTGGTACATCAGATTTAAGACCTTTACCTGCGATAAATGCAGCACCACCGTTAGAGAACTGTACAATAACAGGAGAACGAACTTTCGCAGCAGCTTCTAACACAGCATTGATTGAGTCAGTACCTACACAGTTAACCGCAGGCAGAGCAAATTTGTTTTCTTTTGCTACTGCAAATACTTTTTGTACATCATCACCAGTGATGACACCCGGTTTCACGAAATCAAAAACTTTAGACATGTAATAAGATCCTATATTTGGAACAGGTAGAAAATAACTTTCTACCTGTATGAGCTGACTTAATTACTGTTTAGCGCGTTCTTCTAACATTGCAACAGCAGGAAGTTTTTTGCCTTCAACGAATTCTAAGAAAGCACCACCACCGGTTGAAATGTAAGAGATTTTGTCTGCGATATCAAATAAATCAATAGCAGCCAGCGTATCACCACCACCTGCGATAGAGAATGCGTCGCTATCTGCGATTGCATTAGCGATGATTTCTGTACCTTTGCGGAAGTTAGGGAATTCGAATACACCTACTGGACCATTCCACAGGATAGTTTTCGCATTTTTCAGGATTTCTGCTAAACGCTCAGCAGTTACATCACCGATATCAAGTACTTGTTCATCATCTTTGATGTCACTTGCTGATTTTAAAACAGCATCTGCAGTTTCAGAGAATTCAGTCGCAACGCGAACATCACTTGGTACTGGAATATCACATTTTTCCATCAGCTTTTTAGCATCATCAACAAGGTCTGCTTCATATAAAGAGCGACCTACTGGATGACCTTCTGCTGCGATAAAGGTATTTGCGATACCACCACCAACGATTAATTGGTCAGCAATTTTTGATAAAGAATCTAATACAGTCAGTTTAGTTGAAACTTTAGAACCACCAACAATCGCAACCATTGGGCGAGCTGGTTTATCTAATGCTTTACCTAATGCTTCAAGTTCTGCTGATAACAGTGGACCCGCACAAGCAACTTGTGCAAATTTAGCAACGCCATGAGTTGACGCTTGAGCACGGTGAGCAGTACCGAATGCATCCATTACGAATACATCACATAATGCAGCATATTGCTTAGACAGAGTTTCGTCGTCTTTCTTTTCGCCTTTGTTAAAACGAACGTTTTCAAGAACAACTAATTCACCTGCATTGACTTCAACACCATTTAAATAGTCTTTAGCAAGGCTAACTGGTGCAGTTAATTTGTCTTTCAGATAGTCAACAACTGGTTTTAAAGAGAACTCTTCGTTGTACTCACCTTCGGTAGGACGACCTAAGTGAGAAGTTACCATCACTTTAGCGCCTTGTTTTAACGCGGCTTCAATTGTTGGTAAAGAAGCACGGATACGCGCATCTGAAGTCACTTTACCATCTTTAACTGGAACGTTCAGGTCAGCACGGATAAGAACTCGTTTACCCGCTAGGTCTAAATCGGTCATCTTAATTACAGACATGATGAATCCTCTCATTGATTCTCTAAAATTTAGTAATCTTCTGTTCAGTGCGTCGTATTATTACGCGACACCGTCATTAAAACATGATTATTTAAAACCAGTTGCAGCCATTGCTAACGTTGTATCAAGCATTCTGTTAGCAAAGCCCCATTCATTATCACACCAGACTAAAGTCTTGATCAGGTGTTGCCCACTGACTCTTGTTTGTGTGCCATCAACGATTGCACTATGAGGGTCGTGGTTAAAATCAGTTGAGACTAATGGCAATTCTGTGTAATCCACTATACCACGAAATGCGCCAGTTGCTGATTTTTGAATTAACCGATTGACATCTAACACATTTACAGCAGTTTTTACAGTGACACTTAAATCAATTGCCGTCACATTAATTGTAGGAACTCGTACAGAAATTGCCTCAAAATGATCCTTAAATTTCGGGAAAATTCGAGTAATTCCTGCTGCCAACTTCGTATCAACAGGAATGATAGATTGTCCTGCTGCACGAGTGCGGCGTAAATCCTTATGGTATGCATCAATCACGGGTTGATCGTTCATGGCTGCATGGATTGTTGTTACTGTTCCTGATTCTATATTAAACGCGTCATCCATCATTTTAATAATGGGAATAATACAATTCGTTGTACAAGATGCGTTTGAAACAATTCGGTGCTCTTTTTTTAGTTCGTGTTGATTGACACCAAAAACGACAGTTGCATCTAAATCAGTTGTACCGGGATGAGAAAAAAGTACTTTCTTTGCGCCTTGTGCAATATGTGCTTCACCATCAGCACGAGAGCCATAAGCACCACTACAATCAAGTACGACATCGATACCAAGTTCACCCCAAGGTAAATCAGTAATATCAGCGTGGTGAAAAAGACGAATAGTATCATCACCCACTTGCAATAAATCGTTATTAATTCGTACATCCCAAGCAAAACGTCCATGACTAGAGTCATACTTGAGAAGATGCCCAATACCTTGTGCATCAGCCAATTCATTTATTGCAACAACCGTTATTTCAGCTCGTTTACCTGATTCATAAAGCGCTCTTAACACATTACGCCCTATACGACCAAAACCGTTAATAGCGACTCTGATTGTCATGTGACTCCCTTGATAACTTGTGATTCGCAACCGCTTAGAATAATAGAGCAAGATACTAATCAACAACGATAAATCAAGTAAATCTAGAAATTGTGCAGTCACCGACACTTTAGGATTAACTGAAACGGTTCAGCTTACTGGTAATCAGATTACGAGAAATGAGAGAAGATCGCAATAGTAAACAAAGATGGAAGGATAAAAAAAGAGCACATCTGAGAAATTCTTCCCAAAAATGTGCTCTTGTTAACACTTATTGATTATTTAAGTAAAGATTTTGCCTGTGTAACCACATTTTCAACAGTAAAACCAAACTCTTCAAATAGTTCGTTTGCAGGTGCAGATTCGCCGAAGCTACGCATACCTACAATCGCACCATCTAAACCAACATACTTGAACCAGTAGTCAGCAATACCTGCTTCGATAGCAACACGAGCTTTCACTGATGTTGGTAATACTGCTTCACGGTAATCTGCATCTTGTTTATCAAATGCATCAGTTGCTGGCATAGAAACAACACGTACTTTACGGCCTTCCGCTGTCAGTTGTTCATAAGCGCTAACCGCTAATTCAACTTCAGAGCCTGTTGCGATAAAGATTAATTCTGGAGTACCAGCGCAATCTTTCAGGATGTAACCACCCTTCTCGATATTTGCCAATTGCTCTGGAGTACGTGGTTGTTGTGCAAGATTTTGACGAGAGAAGATCAGAGCTGTTGGGCCATCTTTACGATCAATTGCATATTTCCATGCAACAGCTGATTCAACTTGGTCACATGGACGCCATGTGCTCACGTTTGGAGTTACACGCAGGCTAGCCATTTGCTCAACAGGTTGGTGAGTTGGACCATCTTCACCCAGACCGATAGAGTCATGAGTATAAACAAAGATACTGCGGATCTTCATCAGTGCAGCCATACGTACAGCATTACGTGCATATTCCATAAACATCAGGAAAGTCGCGCCGTAAGGAACAAAACCGCCGTGTAATGCAATACCGTTCATGATTGCGGACATACCGAATTCACGAACACCGTAATGGATGTAGTTACCCGCTTTGTCTTCGTTCAGTGCTTTAGAACCAGACCACATAGTCAGGTTGCTTGGTGCTAAGTCCGCAGAACCGCCCATGAATTCTGGTAATACTTTACCGAATGCTTCTAATGCATTTTGAGATGCTTTACGGCTTGCAATGCTTGAAGGGTTTTGTTGCAGATTTTCAATAAATGCTTTGGAATCTTTTTCCCAGTTTGCTGGTAATTCACCAGAAACACGACGTTTGAATTCAGCCGCTAATTCAGGGAACTGTGCTGCATATGCAGCAAATTTAGCATCCCATGCAGCTTCTTTTGCTTTACCCGCTTCTTTTGCATCCCACTCTTTATAAATTTCTTGTGGAATTTCGAATGCGCCGTATTCCCAACCTAACGCTTTACGTGTTTCAGCGATTTCTGCATCACCTAATGGAGAGCCGTGAGAATCAGCAGTACCTGCTTTATGAGGAGAACCGAAACCGATAGTGGTTTTACAAATCAACAGTGAAGGTTTGTCAGTGATTTGTTTTGCTGCTTCAACAGCGGCTTTAATGCTTGCTGCATCGTGACCATCAATGCCACTGATTACATGCCAGCCATAAGCGTCGAAACGTTCTGCTGTGTTATCAGTAAACCAACCATGCACTTGACCATCAATAGAGATGCCATTGTCATCATAAAATGCAATCAGTTTACCTAACTGTAATGTTCCCGCTAAAGAACACACTTCGTGAGAGATACCTTCCATCATACAACCATCGCCCATAAAGGCGTAGGTGTAGTGGTCAACGATGTCATGACCAGGACGGTTAAATTGAGCCGCTAATGTACGTTCTGCAATTGCAAAACCCACTGCGTTTGCAATACCTTGACCTAAAGGACCTGTTGTTGTTTCAACACCAGCGGTGTAACCATATTCTGGGTGACCAGGTGTTTTAGAATGCAATTGACGGAAGTTTTTCAGATCATCTAAAGAAAGATCATAACCAGATAGGTGCAGTAAGCTGTAAATCAGCATTGAAGCATGACCATTAGATAAAACGAAACGGTCACGATCAGCCCAGTTAGGGTTAGTTGGGTTATGATTTAAAAAATCACGCCATAATACTTCTGCAATATCAGCCATACCCATAGGGGCGCCAGGGTGTCCTGATTTAGCTTTTTGCACAGCATCCATACTTAAAAAACGGATCGCATTAGCAAGGGTTTTACGAGTGGTCATTTTCTACTCCAAGTCGGATAAAAAGCATCTAGATAGCTGATTCTCTCAATGCGGGCAAAAAACCGCAATATAAAAAATCCACAAAGGTGGCTATCGTAATTAGCATAAAGCAATAATTCTTTGATTTGCACGGCATTTTTTACGATCAAAGCGGAAAATAACATTACACCACCGCATTGTTGCGCAACAAAAAGCAAAAAAGACAATGATTTGCGCAATTGAGAAGCGTGCTATTAAACCTTAGCTTGATATGACTAATCAAGATAAAATTTTATTGCTGAATTATCCATCAAATCAAATAAATACCGTATTTGTTTTAATTATAGCCTAATAACTGACTGAACTTGTTACAAGGACGTAGAATTATAAGAGCTTAAAAAAGATAAAAAGCAGATAATTCACTGATTCAGTAATAAAAATTTTATTTACATCATATATAGCTAAAAGGAAAAATCAGCGTAACGTAAATGTTACTTTTTAATATCAATAGCAAAGAATAAATTTAATTCTATTTGTCCCTGTGAGTGAAAACTCTTTTTAAGCAACTGACGATTAAATCACCACTAATTTCTTTTTATAAAAACCTATCGGAAAATGACCTTGGTAGTAAATCTGAATGATCTTTTCCCAGCTGTCACCATAATTGAAGTATTTTTCAGTAAGATACTGCCTAAATGCGTAACATATCGCATTTCTTGCTGCAATTTTGAAGTTATGTGCATCGTATTGAAATTGACTATCTGGTACAGGGAAAGCTTTTAGACTCTCTATCACAGCTTTACTGACGACTAATCGCATCTCGACCAAATCTTTGGGATATTCTTGTTTTATATAGAAAGGATCATCTTGCGTGGGAGAAGTTGGCAACCATTCGACACTTAAAGAGGATTCAAAACAAGTTTGGATACTTTGAAAATAGATAATTTTCTTATCATCAATGCTTCCCTTTCCCATATTAGAAAAGAAAGGTGTAATGCTGACTTTTTGTTGGATTTCGTTAAAAAAGCTCATGGATAATAGACTCAATTATTTCTACGTTAACTCTGTCTGGTTTCAACAAATTTCATATTGCCAAAAAAAATATAACCTCTTCTTCTATATAAGAATTAAAGGTCATAATTCTGAAAAAACACCTTATTTATTATTCAGATCCATTCCACATTTTAGCTTAACTATTATTATCTTCCACTAACGCTAAAAAATGATCTTGAAGATCACCTTGTATTTCTTCGTTATCATAAATAAGCCGAAAATCTTCATCAATATTATTAACGAAATGAGTACCGTCTAGCATTCCGAATATTGTTGATGCCGTATCTGTCATCACGATTTCCATCATATTAATCACTGACTTTCTTTCTTCTTCTGATAAATTAACAAAAATCTTATTCACTTGAGAGAAAGCACCTTTATGATAACTTTCTGGATCTTGTCTATTTAACCTTTCACTATATTGCTTAAGATTATCTTCAAATAACTCTTTGTATATTTCATTGATAACAAGTTTATCTTTTTTCATTATTTTCCTTTGTATTAAAACCAACGCCCCATAGGTGAATTCTCTCTCAAATTTTTGTCAATCAATTCTGGCGTAATGATATTTTGTTCAATAACAGGAAGCATGATTTCATCTAAAATTTCGCAATCAATATGACAACCGGTATTATGAAATATAAGGTTTAGAGCTTCATTAATTAATTCTTGCTCACCCTGTTCTTTCATTTCAAGAATAAATTGAACAATTGCTTGTTTTATCTCTTTATTTTTACTGTATTCGGCTTGTTCAGTTTCAAATTCTTGATAATAAAAATGCTCGAGCGTTTTAGATAGCATACTTAAACGCAAATAAAATTCCGTGTTCATAAATTAATCCTAAATATCCCTAAGACTATGATTTGATACCGCGCAGGCTGTCTTTCACCAATAGCAAATAAACCAAGCAACTGCATATTTTCTTTTTTTGATTTTTGAATATCACACATTACCGATAAACCATCATAGGTATAGCGCGTTCCTAGATTTAAAGTAAGTCCTTTTACCTTATTTATTACCTGCTGTTTTACCTCTTTATCTAGGCTGTTTAAGTCTCTTAATTGCGTTACGCTAACTGACATATCCTCATCATAATAAGGACATTGAATAAGGTGATTTAGCTGATAAAAATCATCTTCAAAACCATTATAAACTAGCTCTTTTTTCTTTATATTTTTCATCTTATTCAGGTTTTAATTGATGCCAAAATGAAGTTGTTTGAGATGAGGTTAGGTCAATAATTCTATCTGGTGAAATATCAGTTAAAAACAGTGTGGCAACTGCGCGAAAAAAAGCAAAAAAATTCACTGCAATATGTTCAAAACTATCCATAGATGACTCACTTGTCATTGCAAAAACATTCCCAGTTAGAGTATTTAATAAGATGGTATAAGGATCTGACAATGCAATAACAATGATGTTTTCAGGTCGTTTATCACCAATCCACCATTGAGCAAACTCATTGGGGCTATTTAGCATAAGAAGTCTTTCAAGATAATCTTCACCACAGCCAAAACTGATATTAAATAATGAGAAATTATCTAAATTATAGAGAGAGATAAAAGAGGTAAAATCATCAGGAAGAGAGAGTGTTAGCGTCTGTTCTAGCAAACCGAAATCTGTAAGTGGTGTTTTTCTTTTAAAAAGCATTAAATCATTAAAATCCTCTCCTAAAGGAGAAAATTTATCTTCTAGCGCTTTTGTGATTTCATCAAGCGTTAATAGCATGCTCAGCCCAGCCTAAATTAATTTTTAAACCAGCTAATCACCATTATATTCGCCAATATAATGTAAATTATTATAGGTTTGATTATTGCTCTTTTTGATAACAAGTTCAGGATCTTGATACCAAAATATAGCGTTAGCACTTTTAATTCCTAGTTCTTCACATTTAGCTTTAATAAACGATATTTCACTTTCATCAACAGCAGCATCTACCAAAACTTCATCAAGCGTAACATTGTTATCAAAACGAGGGATAACACCAATAAAATCTTCGTCGTACCACACTATCCCCAGATCTTTGCAGAATCCACATACTCTATAATTAGGAGAGTCAATTCCGTCTTCCTCAGAGTAATCTAACTCAAAATAATGCATATACTCTTCTTCAGAAGAAAAATTACTGCCAATCCATAAATGTACTCTATTTTCCATATTGATTACCCTGCGAAATGCCATTGTGCATAGTATTAATATCATTAATAAATTCTAAGATAGTGATATCAAATATTGAAAGCAAGAAATAGTGGCTTAGAAAAATACGGGAAGAGAAAATTGCTGAGGCTGTAAAACGCAAAAACCCCAGCATAAATGCTGGGGTTTGGAATGTTGGCGGAACGGACGGGACTCGAACCCGCGACCCCCTGCGTGACAGGCAGGTATTCTAACCAACTGAACTACCGCTCCGCGTATCCTTTCGGACGAGGTGAATATTACGAATCTCTTGCCTTGTCGTCAACTGTTTTTCTAACAAAAAGATGCATTTGGATAGTTTTTAATCTCAACTAACCATTTCTGCTTTTTTTATATTCAGACTGCCTCATCATTTGATGCCGGACGCCATAAACAATGTCCGCCTTTCTTTTCAACTAGGTCTAATCGAGACTCATGCTCGGCAAGTTCTTCTGCAGTTGCTCTTATTACTCTTAATCCTAAAACGGGGCGTTCAATACGCTGAATATCATTTTGCTCTTGTTCGTTACTTGATTCACCATCCATTGAAAATGCTAGTGCTGTTTGTCCACCGGTCATCGCCAAGTAAACATCAGAAAGTATTTCAGCATCCAATAACGCGCCGTGAAGAGTACGTTTAGAGTTATCTATTAAGTATCTATCACACAAGGCATCAAGGTTATTTCGTTTACCGGGGAATAATGCCCTCGCCATTGCAAGGCTATCGGTAATTTGGCAGAACGTTTCAGTAGGCGGAATATCCCGATTAAGCTTTCTAAACTCATAATCCATAAAGCCGATATCGAACGATGCGTTATGAATGATAAGCTCTGCGCCACGAATATATTCTAAAAATTCATCAGCGATATCAGCAAAAGAAGGACAATCCTCTAAAAACTCATCACTAATACCGTGAACTTCAAACGCTTCGGGATCAACTAATCTTTCAGGCTTAATATAAACATGGAAATTTCGCCCTGTTAATCGACGATTGATAACCTCTACGGCACCAATTTCAATGATATTATGACCTTCATAATGAACGCCCAGCTTATTCATACCGGTGGTTTCGGTATCAAGTACAATTTGTCGTGTGATTGGAGTGCTCATAATCCGTTTTTATGTCAGACTTAGGGTTAGTTTTTCGTATTAATCAAAAAGGATAAGTCGCCTTTATGCACAAGCAGGTAGAAATATTCACCGATGGTTCATGCTTAGGCAACCCAGGCCCCGGTGGTTATGGCGCTATTTTACGCTATCAACAACATGAAAAAACCCTGAGTGAAGGTTTTTTTATGACCACCAACAACCGAATGGAACTTCTTGCCGCTATCGTAGCATTAGAAACATTAAAATTCCCTTGTAAAATTACACTGACAACAGATAGCCAATATGTCAGACAGGGTATTACGCAGTGGATCCACAGCTGGAAAAAGCGCCAGTGGCGTAAAGCAGACAAAAGCCCTGTGCTTAATGTCGATTTATGGAAACGCTTAGATAATGCTATTACTCGTCATGAAATTGAATGGCATTGGGTAAAAGGCCATGCAGGTCATGATGAAAATGAACGTTGTGATGAATTAGCAAGAACGGCGGCTCAATCACCCACACAAGAAGACACTGGCTATATTGAAAGCCAGAAAGATAAAACAGCCAACGAGTAATGTTTTATGGCTCTGAGTGATTGCGTGTAGCCCCTAAAACTCGACCTTTTACACTCATGCGAGGCAATGCAAATTTCAACGCTGTGGGTGTTAAAGGAAGCGTTCTTTTGCGAGCAATAATTAAATTTAAACAGCCACCAGTGTGATAGCGGCTACCATCACGTTTTATTGGTCTTGAAAATGGCATAATCTGAAAGTTCTGTTGTGTCATCACTTCGTAATTTAGCACACTAAGCCAATCAATTTGGCGACGAAGTGAAAACATACGACTTGAATAAGGCTGTTTTTGTCGCAAAAGAGGCGTGCATTTACCCAGTCCTAGTAAACTAGTAGGGTTAAAACTCGTTAATACTATCCAGCCATCATCAATTAAAACACGATCAGCTTCTCTTAATAGCCAATGGGGATCTGCACTATAATCAAGTACATGAGCCATAAGGCAAACATCAACCGATTTATTTTCAAAGGGTAGATAATCTAAAGACGCGATAACATCCGCATTTATTGCATTCGATGTCACATTGACTTGATGTGAAACGATACTTAATTTGGTATCCAGTTCGGCACTGAGTTGACCGAGTTTCAGCAAATGAAAGCCATACATTTTCGGCCACCAGTTTTGTAAACGCAGTTCAATCGCCATGCGATAATATTCCCCCCAAGGAATATCACGCCAAGAATCCGGCATTGTAATTGGTTTTACTGAACGCGCTGCTTTCATCGTTTAACCCTTTATATTTTATAAGTAAGGTAACTTATATGGAGCTTATCAGAATTCCTGCTTTATCCGATAACTACATTTGGCTATTAAGTAATGAAAATAGTGAATGTGTGATTGTAGATCCGTCACAAGCCAAACCTGTTATTGAAATGCTCTCACAACGCTCACTAACACCTATCGCGATTTTATTAACCCATCATCATGACGATCATGTTGGTGGTGTTGCTGAACTTGTAAAAAAATATCCTAACATCGACGTTTTTGGCCCACAAGAAACACAAAGTAAAGGGGCTGAAAATATTATTCATAATCAAGAGCGCATTATTGTTGGCTCTTTTACTTTTAATGTGATTGGCACACCAGGCCATACATTGGGTCATGTTGCTTATTATTGTGAGCCCTATTTATTTTGTGGCGATACACTTTTTTCTGGTGGTTGTGGTCGTTTATTCGAAGGCACCGCACAACAAATGTTCAGTTCATTACAAAGATTGAGTTCTTTACCTGATAACACATTAATTTGTTGTGCTCATGAATACACCCTATCAAATATGACCTTTGCACATCATATCATGCCAGAAAATGCACTTATTACCGATTATTTAGCCCAAGTTAGTGAAATGCGTAAAAATTTACAACCTACTGTGCCAATAACACTGAAAAACGAAAAGAACATTAATCTTTTTTTGAAATCTGACGATATTGATTTGCAAAGGATTTTAGGTATAACCACTAATACTTATGCTCCAATTAAGACATTTACAAAATTAAGAGAATTAAAAGACAACTTTTAATTCCTATTGGTTGTTTTATTTTGGCACACTAAGTATCATTTGGTTCAAAAAACACACAGGATGAATTTTTCTATTATGAAGACAAAAGCGATTTTGTTCTCCATATTGCTACTGGCAGGTTGCCAGCAATCGGAGAACATTAAACCTAATTTGTCTGCGATCACACCAATATCAACGAAAGGGACTTCAACTTCTCACCAACCTCAATATGATGTAAAAACCAATTTATGGGGTTATGTGGTAAGTGAATTGAAAATGGACCTCCCTGAAAATGAAAGGATCTCGCAGCAAGAATTATATTTTTTAAATAATCCCAAACATATACAGAGCGTTGCTGCTCGTGCTGAGCCTTATATGTATTCGATTATTGATGAAATTGAAAAACGTGAATTACCGATGGAGCTTGCACTTGTTCCTGTCGTTGAAAGTGCGTTCAATCCCCATGTTACCTCTTCTGCAAATGCAGCGGGTTTATGGCAATTTGTACCAATAACTGGTAATTACTATGGTTTGGCACAAAACCAATGGTATGACGGTCGTCGTGATGTCATGGCATCAACTAAAGCGGCACTTGATTTGCTAGAGCGCTTGTATGTGATGTTTGATAGTGATTGGGCACTTGCCCTTGCTGCTTATAACGCTGGTGAAGGCCGTGTTATGCAAGCAATAAAGGCAAATGAGAGTCAAAACTTACCAACAGATTATTGGTCGCTTTCTTTACCTAAAGAAACGATGAATTACGTACCGAAAATTCTCGCGTTAAGTAAGGTTATTCGTGAAAACGAACAAGATATTACCTTTCCCAAAAGCAACTATCGCGATAAAGCATTAGCTTCATTTGATGTCGGTGAGCAAATCACGTTAAATAAAGTCGCTGAATTAAGTCAGTTACCTATTAATACCGTGAAAGACTATAATCCCGGCTATAAACGAGGAATAACTGCACCGAATGGCCCTCATGTCATTATGTTGCCTCGCAATAAGCTTGACCAATTCCGTAACGCTTTTGAAGATGAAGCTGTATTAGAAACTATTCGCTTGGCTGTTGCCAAAACGAATCAATCTATTAAGCAAGAAGGCGTTTATAAGGTTCGTTCAGGGGATTCGTTTTACGCTATTGCTCGTCGCTATAATATGAGTATAAAAGACTTACAGCGTATTAATGGGTTAAATGCAAAGAGCACTTTGCTGGTTGGTCAGACATTAAAAATTCATAATGCAGGTAGTGTCAGTAGCACTACAACAACGAAACCAACAAAACCTTCACCAAGCTATTATAAAGTGCGCCAAGGTGATTCTTATTACAGTATTGCCCGTCGCCACGGCATTAACCTAAAGCAGTTAATGAGCTGGAACGCTGACATTAAAATGTTAAAACCGGGTACTCAATTAACACTGTATGTAAAATAGTCTTCTGTACTTTAGTTTCTTTAAAGCCATCAATATATTTAATACCTTAGAGGTGATAAATAGAGATGGCTTTTTTCTTTCTTCTCTATGGGTGATCCCTCCCAAGAAAAACGCATCTTTCCATTCTTTTAATTCTTTTCATTCTTCCCTTTATTCCTTTCCCTCTATTTGAGTTCGTATGATTACGACGCCATCTATTACTCCAAATGATAGGCAATAAAAAAGCGCCTGATATTTAACTATCAAGCGCTTCGTTTTTATCTCTATTTGATTAATTTAGCGTACTAACTTATAGCCAGAAGAACCAAGCAAACAGAGAGATAACTAAGATACACACTAAGTTCAGTACACCACCGACACGTACCATCTCTGTCTGTTTAATATAACCAGAGCCAAAGACAATCGCATTTGGTGGGGTAGCAACAGGTAACATGAACGCACAAGATGCACCGATACCGATAATCATAGTTAACGCCATTACTGGCATACCTAATGCTTGTGCAACTGTTGCAAAGATTGGTACTAATAACGCCGCACTCGCTGTATTACTGGTAAATTCAGTTAATACGATGATGAAGGTTGTTACTGCAAGGATAATCACGAACCAGTGGCTTGCACCGAAGGTTTCTTTCATGAAATCTGCCATTACAAGGCTTGCACCAGAAGACTGTAAAATAGCGCTCAGTGTTAAACCACCACCGAACAGCATTAATACGCCCCACTCTGTGTTTTCTTGGATTTGGCTCCAACTTGCTACACCTGTTACACCGATAACAATCGCTGCACTGACTGCAATGACAGTATCTAAATCTTTTACACCACCAAAAGCACTGCTGATGAAAGAGCTGAAGATCCAACATACTACGGTAACTAAGAAGATAATCATGGTGATAACACGTTTGTTATTCCACTCTAACACTTCTAATTTCAGGTCAAATTTATGTTTTAAGTTAGGGCGTAGCATCAGGTACATCACAATAAACATGATAGGCAATAACACCACCATGATTGGAATACCGTACTTCATCCACGTGATGAAATCTAAGTTCAACTGAGCCGCTGCAATCGCATTTGGTGGGCTACCAACCAGCGTACCTAAACCACCGATACTTGCACTATAAGCAACACCTAATAATACGAATACAAAAGTATTGCGCTCTGAACGAATATCTAAGTTAGATAAAATACCTAACACTAAAGGTAACATCATCGCCGCTGTTGCTGTGTTACTGATCCACATTGAGAGTAATGCGGTAACACCAAATAACAGCAATACAGCAATTGAAAGTTTACCTTTTGCAATCATCAACAAGCGGTTAGCAATTAAGCGATCTAGCCCTTGAATATGAAGCGCTGTCGCTAATGCAAAACCACCGAAGAATAAGAAAATGATGGGATTCGCAAATGACTTTAATGACTCATTGGTATTCATTAGCCCAAGTACAACGGCTAAAATAGGTATAAATAATGCTGTTATCGTAACGTGAATGGCTTCTGTCAGCCATAACACCCCCACAAACACCATTAATGCTAAACCTGCATTGGCCTTTGGATCATAAGGTAAAAATTCTAGCAGAAGCAGTAATAACACCACATCAATAGCTAGAATGATTAACCCTCGTTTGTTTATCGGGCTCGACTTCGCCGATGGGGCTAAATTGGACGCGTCCATGATAATACTCCACATTAGCTGATATGAACATTAGGTTCACTAAGCCATAATTGTTAACGAAATAGGTTATATGTGAAATATAAAAACATTTCTCGTCATTGAAAATGCGCAAAACTAATAATTGGGATCTCATCCACGAGAATTAACCAATTTATTAATAAAAGAGTAATAATTGAACACTATTTCCTCTTACACATCACACTTTTTCAAAGATGTTAAGAATAAATATTCTGTTTTTTCTGAAAAAAAATTAAAAAAAAGAGGAGAACTTAAGGTTCTCCCCTTTCAAATTAATAAGATTTTTTAATCAAAAGTGCAAGATTATGCTTGGCCTTTAACTTCTTTCAGACCGTTGAAAGGTGCTTTGTTACCTAAAGCTTCTTCGATACGGATCAGTTGGTTGTATTTAGCAACACGGTCAGAACGGCTCATAGAACCTGTTTTGATTTGGCCTGCTGCTGTACCAACTGCTAAGTCAGCGATAGTTGCATCTTCAGTTTCACCAGAACGGTGAGAGATTACAGCTGTGTAGCCTGCATCTTTCGCCATTTTGATTGCTGCTAAAGTTTCTGTCAGTGAACCGATTTGGTTGAATTTGATCAGAATTGAGTTAGCGATGCCTTTGTCGATACCTTCTTTCAGGATCTTAGTGTTAGTTACAAACAGGTCGTCACCAACCAGTTGGATTTTGTCACCAAGAACTTTAGTTTGGTATGCGAAACCATCCCAGTCAGATTCGTTTAAACCATCTTCGATAGAAACGATTGGATATTGTTTAGTCAGTTCTTCTAAGTAATGAGTGAACTCTTGTGAAGTGAAGGTTTTGCCTTCGCCTTTCAGTTCGTAGTTACCCGTTTCATTGTTGTAGAACTCAGAAGCTGCACAGTCCATAGCCAGAGTAACGTCTTTACCTAAAACGTAACCTGCTTTCTCAACTGCTTCTTTGATAGCAGCTAATGCAGCAGCGTTAGATTCTAAGTTTGGTGCATAACCACCTTCGTCACCAACTGCAGTGTTCATACCTTTTGCTTTCAGCACTTTTGCTAAGTGATGGAAGATTTCTGAACCCATACGCACAGCTTCTTTCAGAGAAGGTGCGCCAACTGGTTGGATCATGAATTCTTGGATATCAACGTTGTTATCTGCGTGCTCACCACCATTGATGATGTTCATCATTGGCAGAGGCATAGAATATTGACCGTGAGTACCGTTCAGATCAGAAATGTGCTCATACAAAGGCATACCTTTCGCAGCAGCTGCTGCTTTTGCGCTTGCTAAAGAAACCGCTAGGATTGCGTTTGCACCAAAGTTTGATTTGTTTTCAGTACCGTCTAAATCGATCATGATTTTATCGATGTTAGCTTGGTCTTTTGCATCCTGGCCAAGGATCGCTTTAGCGATTGGACCATTAACAGCTGAAACTGCTTTCAGAACACCTTTACCTAAGAAACGTGATTTATCACCATCACGTAATTCTAAAGCTTCGCGAGAACCTGTTGATGCGCCTGATGGAGCAGCCGCCATACCAACAAAACCACCTTCTAAGTGAACTTCTGCTTCAACTGTTGGGTTGCCACGAGAATCAATAATTTCACGACCAAGTACTTTAACGATTTTGGACATTCGGTTTTCCTCTGTACAAGTTAAATTTCCGAGAAGAGATACCCTATCTCTTCTCATATATCCTATTTCAGCAGGCCTTTTTGGTTATCAAAGGCTGCTTTCACAAAGCCTGCAAATAACGGATGGCCGTCACGCGGCGTTGAGGTAAACTCTGGGTGGAACTGACAAGCAACAAACCAAGGATGGTTTGGATTTTCAATAATTTCCACCAGTTTGTTATCTACTGAACGACCTGCAATACGTAAACCCGCATCTTCGATACGTTTTAATAGTAGATTATTTACTTCATAACGGTGACGATGGCGCTCTGTAATGGTGTTTTTGCCATACAGTGTACGAACTAAGCTATCACCACTTAAATGGCAAGGCTGAGCACCAAGGCGCATCGTGCCACCTAAATCACTTTCATCTGAACGCACTTCAATGTTGCCATTTTCATCGCGCCATTCAGTAATTAATGCGATAACTGGATATTTGCAATCTGGTGCAAATTCAGTGGAGTTTGCGCCTTCCATACCAACGACATTACGTGCAAACTCAATCATAGCAACCTGCATACCTAAGCAAATGCCTAAGTAAGGGATTTTATTTTCACGCGCATATTGAGCAGCCATAATCTTGCCCTCAACACCACGTTCACCAAAACCACCTGGTACTAAGATTGCGTCTAACCCTTTAAGCATTTCTACGCCACGGGTTTCAACGTCTTGTGAATCAATTAATTTGATATTTACAGTAACACGGCTTTTGAAACCACCATGTTTTAATGCTTCAATCACTGATTTATAGGCATCTGGTAATTCAACATATTTACCAACCATACCAATGGTGACTTCGCCTTCAGGATTAGCTTCTTCGTAAATAACTTGTTCCCACTCTGCAAGATTTGCAACTGGGCAATCTAAGCTGAATCGTTTACAGATATAATCATCTAATCCCTGTGATTTCAATAGTGCAGGGATTTTATAAATGGAATCGACATCTTTTAATGAAATAACCGCTTTCTCTGGCACATTACAGAACAGTGCAATTTTAGCACGTTCGTTTGCAGGAATAACGCGGTCTGAACGGCAAATCAACGCATCAGGCTGAATACCGATCGACAGTAATTCTTTTACAGAATGCTGAGTTGGCTTGGTTTTCACTTCACCAGAAGCGGCTAAATAAGGCACCAATGTTAAATGCAGGTAGAATGTGTGCTCACGGCCCACTTCTGCAGCCATTTGGCGAATCGCTTCTAAGAATGGTAAAGATTCGATATCACCAACCGTCCCGCCGACTTCAACTAAAACGACATCATGGCCTTCACCGCCACGGATGATGCGTTCTTTGATTTCATTAGTGATATGAGGAATAACTTGAATTGTAGCCCCAAGATAGTCACCACGGCGCTCTTTGCGTAATACTTCAGAGTATACGCGACCTGTCGTGAAGTTATTACGACGAGTCATTTTCGTGCGAATGAAGCGCTCATAGTGTCCTAAGTCGAGATCAGTCTCAGCACCATCGTCAGTGACGAAGACTTCCCCGTGCTGAATTGGGCTCATAGTACCTGGATCGACGTTGATATACGGATCCAACTTCATCATGGTGACATTGAGTCCACGGGCTTCGAGTATAGCCGCCAGAGAGGCTGCGGCAATGCCTTTACCCAGAGAGGATACGACCCCGCCGGTCACAAAAATATAATTCGTTTTCATGCTGAACCTGAAAGTTTAGGTGTATTAGGATGATGGATATAACTGGACGGGAACACAGTATACCCGAACCTTATTTTCGCTACAAACATTCTTAGTAGTATAAAGTTCTTTTTCATCACGCCACTTATCCGTTTAAACACGAAAAAACAGTAAAAATTCAATAAACTAAACCCGTGAAAATATTTCTCAAGCATTTTAGCTTAATCCTTTCAGCTAAGATACCACTTTTAGAAAAGAGATGCTTTATTTTTTTCACGACATTAAGTGTAGCAGGTTTATAGCGAGATCTTTTGCTTATGATCATGCTTTTAATTTTTTTGAGGTTAATCACATTTTTAATGCAATAAAATGTAACTACAATATTTAAAATCACCTAAAAACAAAAAAACGAAATTACCTTTTATAATTTCGCTTTTTAAAATTTTTTATAAAAATAGCTGAAAAAACGAGATGTTACAGGCTATTTTTATCGCATTTTATGTCACGCTAGTGTTAATTTGCGAGTCACTATTCACTCAATCTGTTGTTTCTTTGCTTTCTGCCAACAGATCTCCATCTCTTCCAATGAAGCATTTTCTATGCCTATGCCATCTTCCGAGAGTGTTTTTTCAACAAAGCGAAAGCGTTGTTCAAATTTACGGCATGCTCGATTTAATGCTTGTTCTGGTTTTTGTTTTAAATGCCGAGATAAATTTACAACTGAAAATAGTAAATCACCCAATTCATCTTCAATTTTAGACGCATCTTGAGGCGTTTTTTTCACCTCAGCCATCACTTCATCAATTTCCTCAAACACTTTACCTAAAACAGGTTCAAGTTCATTCCAATCAAATCCAACAGAAGCACATCGTTTCTGAATTTTTTCTGCTTTCATCAAAGCGGGTAATGTGGCGGGAATATCATCTAATAATGAAAATTGTGCTTTTGCCTCACGCTCTTGCGCTTTAAGTTTTTCCCAGCGATGTTTTTCTGTTGATAAATTGTTTTCGCTTTCAGAGGCAAAAATATGAGGATGACGACGTTCTAGCTTATTACTAATGGCGTCACAAACATCATTAAAATCAAATAACTTTTGCTCTTGCGCCATGCGTGAATAAAAAACAACTTGATAAAGTAAGTCGCCTAACTCTTCTTTTAAATCAGTAAAATCTTTACGAGTAATAGCATCTAACACCTCATACGTTTCTTCTAATGTATAAGGTGCAATAGTGTCAAAAGTCTGCACTTTATCCCATTCGCATCCAGTATTAGGATCACGTAGCTGCGCCATAATTTCTAATAAACGAAAAATTTCACGATTTTCTGACATCATATTGCCTTTTAAATAAGAGTGAGCTTTATCCTGTTTAACACATTTTTAGATAAAAAAATGCCGAGAACAGTTGTCTCGGCATCTTATCATTTTAATGTTTTAGTGAGAAAAGCGTTTCGCCTCTATCACATCAGGCAACTGATTAAGTTTTGCCAAAATACGACCTAATACTTGGAGATTATAAATCTCAATATTCATGTCGATTGTCGCAATTTGTTGCTTCACATCACTACGGCTACTGACGCCTAGTACATTCACTTTTTCATTCGCTAAAATAGTGGTGATATCACGTAATAATCCACTACGATCATTGGCAACAACACGAACGACTAATGAATAACCGCTAGAATAATTCTCTCCCCATACCGCATCAACGATACGTTCTGGTGCATGAGAAAGCAGTTCAGCAAGTTGCTCACAGTCTGCTCGGTGAATCGAAATACCACGACCTTTAGTAATAAAGCCGACAATATTGTCACCCGGAATAGGTTGGCAACAACGTGCGATATGATGCATTAAGTTACCCACACCTTCGACAACAATGCTTCCACCTGATCCTGTGGCTCTAGGTGCTGGCGTTTTGTTTTCAAGTGTCCGCAGAGCTTCTTTATCTTCATCTTCCGCAGTGGCTTTATTTAATTTACTTTGAATAAAGTTCACTAACTGGTTAATTCTGATATCACCGACACCAATACCAGCTAATACTTCATCAACACTATGCACGTTATAACGCGCAATCAGCAGTTTTTCTGCTTCTTTCATGTTGATATCCATATGCGCCAATTCGTTATCTAAAATCTGGCGTCCAGCAAGAATATTTTTATCGCGATCTTGCTTACGGAACCAATTATGAATTTTCGCACGCCCACGACTTGTGGTGACATAGCCTAAGTTAGGATTTAACCAATCACGACTTGGATTAGGGTGTTTTTGCGTGATAACTTCAATTTGATCGCCCATCTGTAATTGATAGCTAAACGGTACAATACGCCCGCCAATTTTCGCCCCAATACAGCGATGTCCCACATCACTATGAATATGATAAGCAAAATCAAGTGGTGTTGATCCCGCAGGTAAATCAACTACATCACCTTTTGGTGTAAAGACGTAAACCCTATCATCAAAAACTTGGCTCCGGACTTCATCCAACATTTCGCCAGAATCTGCCATCTCCTCTTGCCATGCAATCAGTTTACGTAACCATGCAATACGGTTTTCATAACTGCCTGTACCGCCTTTCGTTGCAGCGCCCGTTGCACCTTCTTTATATTTCCAGTGCGCAGCCACACCCAATTCGGCATCTTCATGCATTTGGCGAGTACGAATTTGAATCTCAACTGTTTTGCCTTCAGGTCCTAACACAACAGTATGAATAGATTGATAGCCATTAGGTTTTGGATTTGCGACATAATCATCGAATTCATCAGGTAGATGACGGAAATGCGTATGCACAATCCCTAATGCCGCATAGCAGTCTTGAAGGCGTTCAACGACGATACGTACCGCTCTCACATCAAATAACTCATCGAATGCGAGATTCTTTTTCTTCATTTTGCGCCAAATGCTATAGATGTGTTTGGGACGTCCATAGATATCTACATCGACATTCTCTTCTTTCATATAACCACGTACTGTACTGACAAAATTATCAATATACTGTTCGCGATCGATACGACGCTCATGAAGTAAGCTTGCTATTTTTTTGTATTCATCAGGATGAAGATAACGGAAACAAAAATCTTCTAATTCCCATTTTAATTGACCAATACCCAATCGGTTGGCTAATGGTGCATAAATATTAAAACACTCTTTAGCAGCCAGTACGCGCTCATCTTCTGTGGCATCTTTCACTTCACGTAAATGGGCAATACGTTCTGAAAGTTTAATGACCACACAACGGAAATCTTCCACCATAGATAACAGCATACGGCGCACGTTATCTACCTGAACCGAACTTGTTTCATTAGTGTGTGTCGCTTTTAATTGGCGTATGGCATCCATCTCCATAACACCACGCACTAAGCTCCAAATAGCATCACCAAAGTGTTCAGTAATAATTTCCTGATCAATAAGATTTTCTTCAGCAAGTGGGAAAAGAAGCGCTGCCCTCATGCTGTCTTTATCCATGCTTAGTGTCGAAAGAAGCTCAACCATTTCAACACCACGCCACAATAACAGTTCGGCATCTTCACGCCCTTGAACAGTACGATGGCAGTATTCCCAGGTTTGCATGATTTCACTACCCGCATTGACATGGGTTAAGTTCAAGCTATTGACCCATTTATCAACAGCAAACTCTCCTGCAGGTGTTAAGTGAGCACTTCTTACTGCAACCATATTCTCTCCCTACACGGTATAAATCTTATTTGCGACTTATTTACTGGCTAACTGTTTATTTTCGACTAAACAGTGCCATTGATTCCAGATGACCCGTTTGTGGAAACATATCCAACATTTTTAAACCGGTTAGCTGATATCCAGAATCTAATAATATCTTACTATCTCTGGCTAACGTGGTCGGATTACAGGAGACATACACGATTTTTTCTGCGGATAACTTCACAATATGTGACATTACCTCCAAAGCGCCAGCTCTCGCGGGATCTAACAACACTTTGTTAAACCCTTCTTTCGACCACGACATCGCAGAAAAATCAGCCGATAAATCTGCATGCCAAAAATACGCATTACCTAGTTGGTTTAGTTCTGCATTCTTTTTCGCCATTTCAACTAGCGCAGGTACACCTTCGATACCCACTACTTCACTGACATGTTTTGCGATAGGTAAAGTGAAGTTACCCATACCACAAAACAGATCTAACACGCGATCTTCTGGCGATAAATCAAGCCATTCAATAGCTTGAGCAACCATCTTAGGATTTATTTCATCGTTTACTTGAATAAAATCAGTAGGTGCAAAACGTAAATTTAGACCTTCTATTTGATAGAAGGGTTCCTTCTCAATTGAAGTTAATCGTGCTATCTCGCTATTATCACCTGCAAGATACATCGTAACTTGATGAGTTTGAGAGAAATCACGCAAACTCTGTTTATCACTCTCTGACAATAGTGATAAATGACGTAAAATCACCAACGGCCCATTATCAGCGAGCACCATTTCAACATGCCCTAAATCACGTACTGATGTTAATTGTTTAAGACATGTCCAAAGAGGAGACAATAAATCATTTAACTGAGGTTTTAATACTGGGCATTTTTTTATCATGACCAAATCATTAGAGCGTTCTTGGCGAAAGCCCATTACCAACCCCTTTTCAGGCTGATAACGCAAACCCAATCTTGCTCTACGACGATAACCATATTCAGTCCCAGCAATAACAGGCTCCGCTGAAATTACCACACCCGTTTCACGTTTAATAAGATGTGATAACACACTTGCTTTTGTTGTACGTTGTAGCGCAATCGGCACATGTTGCTGCTGACAACCACCACAACGCTCATAATATTCACAATGAGGCGTTATACGCTGTCCACTGGTAGTTAAACGCTTAATAACCTCGCCTTTAGCAAACTGGCGCTTTTCTTCTGTTAAACGAATACGAGCAGTTTCTTGTGGGAGTAATCCTTTTACAAAAATCGTTTTGCCCTCAGCATGAGCAATACCTTGACCATTTGCATCCAATGCACTGGCGGTCACTTCCAGAGTTGTCGCCTGTTTTTTCGCAGGACGTTTTTTAGGGGAATAAAACTGCACCATAGTATTAAATTAAGTATCAATGACGGATTAACAGTGAAATGACATCGTTTTAGAATACGCTGTATGTTTTTCAGCGTTACATGAATGACTATGCATTTCAGAAGAAAACATGGGGAGAGTATAACATCGAACAAGTTATTTACTTAACTGATATAAGCAATATTTTTGTTAAATTGAGAAAACTTTTAATGATAACAACCTAAGACACTCGTTTTATGGATTTTATATTGTTCTATAACTAACAAATATTATATATAACTTTTATATTGAATATATTTACAATTAATAACATCTATTTTCTGTTATTTTAATAAATCTTTATTATCTCTAAGAAAAGTCTAAAAATTATCACCAATCAATTAGATAGCATTTTTCTTAATGATTACAAATTAATCACAAACCATTAATTTTCTATATTCTTCATAAGCATAATGATCAGTCATTCCACTGATATAATCTTGAATTAATCTGGTACGATAATAAAACTCTAAAATTTTTCCTCTTTCAGTATTTATATCATTTAGCTTTTCTAACATTTCGTTATAAGCCAGTTTATGTTTAACAGAAAGCTTATGATATAACCGCGTCTCAATGACATATTTAGGATGTTCGTTATATTTATGCAATTTTAAAAAATCTTCAGTTGATAATAAAAGCAAGGGCTTATAGATATCGAGTAATCCACTGATCACGCGATACCCTTTCATTTCAAGCTCTTCAACTTCAGGATGGCTAAACACCCATTTTTTAGCGACACTTTTTAAGGTTGTTAATAAACGATGCTCAGCACTATTCCCTTCCAATAATGCATGGTTAAAACTTCCTTCATAAACTTGAGGAAGATTTTTTATAAATCGATGTGCCGTATAAGGGACTAATTTCCCTGTAATATAAACTCGTAAATACATAAAGAATTGATCTTGCATACTGCGTTTGGCTTCATTTTGATCGACTTTTTTATAAGCACGATTCACAGTAATATCGAATAGATCACCTTCGGTCACATCACCATTTTCACGCCACGCATCTCGTAAAAGCTGAACAAGGCGGTTGATATCAAAAATCCCCTTTTCTACTGCATCATCTAAATCTGCAATGCAATACGAAATGTCGTCAGCAGCTTCCATAATATATGTGAGAGGAAAGCGACAGAACTCACCCATATTTAGTTTTTCTTGTACTTCTTTTACGAATGCTAATTCAGACCAGTAATACCCCGGTTTCTTCATTAAATAGCTATATTCTTTAGGGACTTCACCTTGCCAATAAGCAGGACGGGTATATTTTAATACACAGCCAATTTGAGCATAGGTTAAATTCAATTTAAGAAGATGATGCGCCATTCGAATAGCTTGAGCATTACCCTCAAATTGACATAAATCTTGGCGTAAAGTTTGTCGCAATTCATTTAATTGCACTTTAGCTGAATACTGCATAGGGATAAACGGACAACTATCAAATTCGGCTGTCGCCTCTGGTGATAATACTTTTTGAAACCAATGCTTAATCGCAGCCTCACCAAAATGACCAAAAGGTGGATTACCAATATCGTGCATTAAGCACGCCATCTCAATTAAACTTTCAAGGCTATCGATGCGATCAATTAAGCCATACACTTCAAGCTTATTTTGTTTTTTTAATTCACCGATAATTTGTTTAGCGATATAACGACCAATTTGCTGAACTTCAAGAGAATGAGTAAGACGGCTACGTACTGCGGAATTTTGCTCTAAAGGAAAGACTTGTGTTTTCTGTTGTAAACGTCGAATGGCTGCTGAGTTAATAATACGGCCACGATCACTTTCAAATTGACGAGAAACCTGTATTTCATCGTTAATATCGATATCACTGCTGTTATATTTGCGTTGATAATTTAACTTCAGCTTAAAATCGATCATTTCTGTCCTCTTTCTGGTTTCGATGAAACGAATTCTCTATTCTTTGTGTTATATCGTGTTTTTCCGATAGATGTTAAACTCTATTTAAATTTCTATTTATTATTAACCTACAAGTGAGTATGACACAATGAGAGTTGGCGTAATAGGTGCAATGGAGCAAGAAGTCACACTTCTGCGTGAGAAAATTGAAGATTGCCAAATCTTATCTCGTGGCGGTTGTGAAATTTATACAGGCACAATCAACGGTGTTGATGTTGCATTATTAAAATCAGGTATTGGTAAAGTTGCGGCTGCGATTGGTACAACCTTATTGCTTGAGCATTTTCGCCCTGATGTCGTTATCAATACTGGCTCTGCGGGTGGTTTAGACTCGAGATTAAATGTCGGTGATATCGTTGTTTCAACAGAAGTTCGCTATCACGATGCAGATGTGACTGCGTTTGGTTATGAACCAGGTCAAATGGCGCAATGCCCACCTGCTTTTATTGCAGATCCTAAACTTGTTAGCATCGCAGAAGAGTGTATTGAATCGCTAAAATTAAATGCTGTTCGTGGTTTAATTTGTAGTGGTGATGCATTTATTAATGGTGCAGAGCCTTTAGCGCGTATTCGTCGTACATTCCCAGATGTTGCTGCCGTAGAAATGGAATCCACCGCGATTGGTCATGTTTGCCATCAATTCAACACACCATTTGTTGTGGTTCGTGCTATTTCTGATGTGGCTGATAAAGAATCGCATTTAAGCTTTGATGAGTTTTTATCTGTTGCTGCAGAACAATCGAGCTTAATGGTGACAGCGATGTTGGATAAATTAAAAGACTAATTAAGTCGAGATAATCCTAATATCGTTTTATCAATACCCCACCTTTATTTTTTGTTTATTCTAAGATAAAAAATAGGTGGGTATTTTTTATTATCGGAAAAGTAATGCGTTTATTTATCAATCTTGGATTATTACTCTGTTCATTATTTGGGCTAAGCTTTGCCATTGCTATCACACCTGCTGATCGTGTTATTACATTATCGCCATCAGCCACTGAAATGGCTTACGCCGCAGGTATGGGGGATAATATTGTCGGAGTTAGTGCTTACTCCGATTATCCAGAGGCTGCCAAAAGTATTGAACAAGTCGCTAATTGGCAGGGTATTAATATCGAACGCATTCTATTATTAAAACCTAATTTAGTGATTGCATGGCAAGGCGGTAATCCACAACGCCCATTAGATCAGTTAAAAGCTTTGGGTATTCCTATCATTTATTCTGATCCACAAAGTATTGAAGAAATCGCAGACGATCTCGTTACTCTTTCCAGTTATAGCCATCATTCTGATATTGCAATAAAAAATGCACAAAAATTACGCCAGCAATATCAAGTGTTACAACAGCAATATGCATCAACTATATCGAATCACTCCAAGAAAAAAGTATTTATTCAATTTGGGATGCAGCCGTTATTTACTACATCAAACAGCACATTACAAAGCCATATCACTGAACTTTGTGGCGGTGAAAATATCTTCGCTAATAGCCCTGTGGCATGGCCTCAAGTAAGTCGTGAGCAAGTACTTACAAAGCAACCTGATTTAATTATATTTAGTGGTAAAGCAGATCAAATACCTACAGTACGAGCATTTTGGCAACCTCAGCTTACTGTACCGGTTATTGCTATTGATGAAGACAGTTTTAGCCGACCTGCACCGCGCATTATTAATGCAGCACAGCAAATTTGTGAAGCAATAGCAACGAACCATTAGCAAAATAATTAATTACTCAATAGCCACTAATACACAACCCTTTAAACAACCACATTGCACTTTATGCCCTTCTAATGCGACGGGAATTAAACAGGCAATTTCATATATTTGCTTTGCTAATAAAGAACCGCTTAATACGGTTCCTTTAGTATTGGTAGTATCATTTTTTTAAATAATTTTTCGTCCTTGGATTGTGCTACGCATGTTTATATATCCTTTTATAAACTATAAACAGTAAACTTAGCTAAAAAATCTAAATAGAATGCTTAATTGCTTCCGATAATTTATCTTCGATTTCTTTACAAGGTGGCAACTCTTTATCAACCAGAACAACTTGTTGTTCTATTTGTTTATCAAGATCTTTGGGAATAGGCGCTTCTCTAAAAATAGAATATTTTTTTCTTGTGTACTTGCCTTCAATCAAAGGTGCTAATCCATAAAATAAATATTTGGTAATATATCCTAATCCCCATGCTTTATCATTACTACTTCCTCCTCCTAAAAAACTAAACATCGTTAAGTTTGGATAATATTTATGTTCTATCAACTTATTATTTTCATCAACTCGATATAAAATAAATGCTAATGTTGGTTTCATATCTGAAAAATTAATTTGAGAATATTTAGCAACATAAACATTCATTTTCATATCCCAAGTATAAAATAATTGTTTTTCTCGATCACATATTAGATAAGGTCGATTTCTTGCAATAAATCCAAAATAGATCATTGGTAATGAACATAATAGAGGGGCTAAAGATAAGAATAATTCAAGAGCAATACTTTTTTTGTATAGAAAGTCATTGTTATAGTAATTATAATGCCAAAAATCAAAAAAAGAGAGGTGGCCATTTTTTATATAAATATCTTCATAAGACTCTTTTATTTCTCTTTTTTTTGAAATAAAAAACTGCTCGCTTATTAAACTTCTTTTATATTCTAAACTATTTAGAAATCTTTTTTCAGTTTGCTTCCAAGGTTCAATATAAATTGTTTTAACGCCATAGCTGAAAGCCCAAAGTAAACCGATAACAAAAGGGATCGCTAACATAGTCCTGCCATTAGAAAAAGCATGGCGTATGACTAATCGTAAATTATCTATTTTTTCCACAAAATCAAGCGCACCAGCTTGATATTGAGTCATTTTTGATGTTTCTGTTTGTAATAGTGATTCACAGTGATCACTGAGTTTGTGTTTTTGTTCCATCGTGGATATCAATCTATATTAATCATCAATAAAGAACCGCTTAATACGGTTCCTTTAGTATTGGTAGTATCATTTTTTAAAATGATTTTTCGTCCTTGGATTGTGCTACGCATTTTTGACTTTCTTTTTATCGATTTCGGCTAAAATGCAGCTTACTTGTTGCTCAAAATCAGTAGGGAGTGGGTTTTTATTAAACCAAACAAGCGGTTTTCTTCGACTATAATTAGTCTGGCTAATTGCATCTCGACCTTCTTTCATAAACGTATTAATAAAAGTCACAAAATGCTTATTTTCAGCCGTTCTACTCACTAAAAGACCTGTTGAGTATGAAATATTGGGTTTAAAATAGCCTTCTATTAATTTTCCTGTTTTTTTATCAAGACAATAAAGTTTTAAGAACATTAATGTACCTGCATAACCAAATTCAGCATCACAATAACGTGTCACTAATAACTGTCTGGAATTCCAGACATAAAGAATTTGCCGCTTTCTATCTACTTTTAATACCACCCAAGGCATATAAAAAATAATTAGCCCCATTAATATCATTCCAATTAATGGCATAGAAAATAATGCGATATCTTGATAGATGGCATTTTTAGTTCCTTGATAAAAGTTGCCAGAATAATACGCTTTTAAGTAATCCCAATAATTAATTTTCTGGTTAAAATATGGCTTGTATTTATTAAATACAATTACCCAATCTTCACTTAATTCTAAGTTATTCTTATTATATTTATTCTCAACCAAAATAACATCATCAATAAACCCCCTCTTCCCATAATAAATTTTTTCATATTTATCATGTAATAAATAAATAAAACTAAAAAAAAGCACAATAAAAATAGGAATAGCCATATTCTTGATAATATTTCTATTAGGAGAATCAATTTCACATTTATCTTCAGTTAACTCATTTAAAAAATCAAAGTCTTTTAACTTAACACTTGAGTTATAATTATCATTATCTGCCTTAAAAAGATTCATTTCTATTTTATGAGGATGATTTGTACCAATAAATAAACTTGCCATTATCTTTCCATAAAAATGATTAATTACTCAATAGCTACTAATACACAACCCTTTAAACAGCCGCATTGCACTTTATGCCCCTCTAACGCGACAGGGATATTGTTTATTTTCATCATGGTATCCCCCTCAATAATTTTGCCTTTTTGCTGACAAGCAGGGCAATAAACTTCATCGCCTAAACAGGCAATTTCATGTATTTGCTTTGCTAATAAAGAACCGCTTAATACGGTTCCTTTAGTATTGGTAGTATCATTTTTTAAAATAATTTTTCGTCCTTGGATTGTGCTACGCATGTTTATATATCCTTTTATAAATTATTAACAGCAAACTTAGCTAAAAAATCTAAATAGAATGCTTAATTGCTTCCGATAATTTATCTTCTATTTCTTTACAAGGTGGCAGCTCTTTATCAACCAAAACAACTTGTTGTTCTATTTGTCTATCAAGATCTTTGGGAATAGGCGCTTCTCTAAAAATAGAATATTTTTTTCTTGTGTACTTGCCTTCAATCAAAGGAGCTAATCCATAAAATAAATATTTGGTAATATATCCTAATCCCCATGCTTTATCATTACTACTTCCGCCTCCTAAAAAACTAAACACCGTTAAGTTTGGATAATATTTATGTTCTATCAACTTATTATTTTCATCAACTCGATATAAAATAAGTGCTAATGTTGGTTTCATATCTGCAAAATTAATTTGAGAATACTTAGCAACATAAACATTCATTTTCATATCCCAAGTATAAAATAATTGTTTTTCTCGATCGCATATTAGATAAGGTCTATTTCTAGCAATAAAACCAAAATAGATCATTGGTAAAGAACATAATAATGGAGCTAATAGTAAAAACAAGTCTAAAATAATGCTTTTCTCTCTTATAAATGAATTGCTATAATAATAGTCCCAATAATTTATAAAAGAAAGTTTTCCATTCTGAATATATTTCTTTTCTAATTCATCATTATCCCTATGCTGGGGTAATATAAATATATTATTCTTATTATCTTTCTTATCTAATATTCTAAGGAAAAGAGATTCTGTATTTTTCCAAGGATCAATATAAATTGTTTTAACACCATAGCTAAAAGCCCAAAGTAAGCCGATAACAAAAGGAATCGCTAACATAGTCCTTCCATTAGAAAAAGCATGGCGTATTACCAAACGTAAATTGTCTATTTTTTCCACAAAATCAAGCGCACCAGCTTGATATTGAGTCATTTTTGATGTTTCTGTTTGTAATAGTGATTCACAGTGATCACTGAGTTTGTGTTTTTGTTCCATCGTGGATATCAATCTATATTAATCATCAATAAAGAACCGCTTAATACGGTTCCTTTAGTATTGGTAGTATCATTTTTTAAAATGATTTTTCGTCCTTGGATTGTGCTACGCATTTTTGACTTTCTTTTTATCGATTTCGGCTAAAATGCAGCTTACTTGTTGCTCAAAATCAGTAGGGAGTGGGTTTTTATTAAACCAAACAAGCGGTTTTCTTCGACTATAATTAGTCTGGCTAATTGCATCTCGACCTTCTTTCATAAACGTATTAATAAAAGTCACAAAATGCTTATTTTCAGCCGTTCTACTCACTAAAAGACCTGTTGAGTATGAAATATTGGGTTTAAAATAGCCTTCTATTAATTTTCCTGTTTTTTTATCAAGACAATAAAGTTTTAAGAACATTAATGTACCTGCATAACCAAATTCAGCATCACAATAACGTGTCACTAATAACTGTCTGGAATTCCAGACATAAAGAATTTGCCGCTTTCTATCTACTTTTAATACCACCCAAGGCATATAAAAAATAATTAGCCCCATTAATATCATTCCAATTAATGGCATAGAAAATAATGCAATCTCTTGATAAATTGCATTTTTTGTTCCTTGATAAAAATCACCAGAATAATAAGCTTTTAGGTAATCCCAATAAGTGACTTTTTGGTTAAAATATGGCTTGTATGCATCATATATTTCTTTCCAACTATTGCTAACTACAGAATATTCTTTATCATAATCTTTCTCATATATTTTCACACTTTCTTCAAATCTTATTGTTCCATAATAAATTCGTTCACATTTATCATGTAATAAGTAAATAAAACTAAAAAAAAGTACAATAAAAATGGGAATAGCCATATTCTTGATAATATTTCTATTAGGAGAATCAATTTCACATTCATCTTCATTCAATTCATTTAAAAAATCAAAGTCTTTTAATTTAATATTGGAATTATAATTATCATTATCTCTCTTAAAAAAATTCATTTCTATCTTATGAGGATGATTTGTACCACTAAATAAACTTGCCATTAATTTACCTTATCATTAACAAAACCAATTAATTCCTTGTTAAGTTCAAAATCTTTATATCTCCTTGGAGAAATAATATTTTTCCCTTCATCAACCTTATAATACCAATAAATTGATGATATAGACTCTGTTGGATTATAAATATCCTGTTTATATTCAACATCAAAAGTAATAATAAAATTCCCATCTTTATCAAAGCAATTTTTTTCTATAGCACGAGCTACTGCCTTTTCTAGTGATGTTTTAAAAATCTCATTATACTTTTTATTATTTGACAAATAATATCTTCTAGAATTAAACTCCATAAAAAAAGAAAGATCTTTATAATACTCCGACAAATGATACTTCGCTGAATCATAGTCATCTGCATTAGAAACATAAATATTTTCAATTAATTTATATTCTACCTCAGAAATACCAAATTTAAAATTCGGCAATATAAATCTGTAAGATAAACTACGTTTATAATCATTATTATTAGAAACAACATTTTTTATTTCTATTTTAGGAGAGAAAAAAATATTATAAAATTCTTGTAATTCTATTTGAAAATAATGATGGTTTTTATCAAATTTATTTATATATTTTTTAAGTTGATTTCCAATTTTACTATCTCTTTCACTATTTTTATCTTTTTTACCATAAGCAATATATTGATTACCTTTACCCCAAAAACAATTTTGTAATAATTTCTCCAATGCTCCCCATTCATATTTTTTACTATAAATATAACTTCCAATGAGTCCTAATATCCCAATAATAATTAAAGGCCACCCAATAGGATTTAAAATAGCCAGAACTCCAGCTTCAGCACCTAAAGCCATTATACCTAAAGATAATGCCAGTGAGCTAAAAGCTTCTGTAACTTTAGCCCAAGCAAACCCATCATTACCTATTGTAAAAGCTGAATTAGATTCAAATAATGGAAGTGCAAAACCAAGAATTATTACAGCCCATGAAATTCCTTTTAAGGCAACCTTACTAAATCGAGCATTAATTTCAGGTAATGTCATTCTTTTTAAAAACATACTATATCTAGGATTAATAACAAGGCTTGCATATTTTTGCATAGTACTTTGAATATCAAAAATAGCTTGTATACTTGCAAATAAATGATATCCCATTTGCAATGAATATATACTTCGTGCTTGTAAAGCTAATGGATTATTTTTTTCAAATTCAGTTGGATATTTAGTTGTAGCAAGCCCAATAATTCCACTAACAAGCCAAAAAACATCTTTTGCAATAAGAGCTGTTGCACTTACATCATAAAAATTAAAATTTGAATTTTTATTTGACTTTGAATTCTTGTTTGTGTTTAATTTTTCTGATATCCATTTAAAATTTGGCAAATTTATTACTACATTATTACCGGCACCTTTAATTCTTTCTTTCCAATTAAACATTTTATCCATTATTTTTTGATTATTTATTGAAAATGAAGGTTGTTGTTTTAACTTGTTTATTAATTTATTAAATTGCTCCCCAGTCATTTCACTAAAATTAGTGTAACTTACATAAATACCAAAGTAGGATAAAATTGCAGGAAGGATCTTATTGGCTATTATATCTACTCCTTTTAAACTGATCCCTCTTGAATGAGTAGAAATATTCTTTAATTTATTATGAGTATGTGTAAAAGCATAACCTAATGAATCCCAAAAAATAAAAATTGCAGATTTTACTACTGGAAGTATTTTTTCACTTAACTTCTCATTACTTTTATCTCTAACCTTATCTTGAGATAAGATATAAAATATCACTTTTGCAAAGCCTGCTAGAAAATCATCATCTTCCTTGAAGGAATATAATGAATCAAGTAATTCTTTTCCTGCTTTTGAACTATGTAATGGATGTAATAATGTAGAATGAAGTTCACAATAGCTAACAAGATCTCTTAAAAAATCACTATGCCAAACATTACTTTCTTCTAGTTGTTCTTTTATTAAAAAAACATGATCTACATAGTTTTGAATTCCGCCTATTTTAGGTGCTATCATAGAACTCGTTAGAAATTCTTGATAGAGATTAACAATGTTTAATTGGATTTTTTGAAAATCTAAATAGCAATTTTCAATTTGTGCCGTATATTTATTTAAATCATCAAATTTTATACTTTTCTCAAGGATTTCTTTTAGCTCTTTCCCTGCTTCAGGAGACATACTTTCACTTTTTGTCTGTTCATCAAGTTTCTTAATAAATGTTCCTATTGTATTAGGATAACTCCAATGCCCTTGAAATAAAGTATAAATACCAGTAACAAAGAGATAAAGTGATAATATATCTTTTTGATAACCGACAGGATCATAAAGAATTACTAGAGTAGCATTTTCATTCTCATCTAATGTTTTCTGAAGTTGATTAACAAGCTTTTTCGTATTTTGAGTAACACTTATATTGCCTGTTACTTCTGAAAAGTACTCACCTGGTAGATCCCGTTTTATTTTCTTAGCTTCATCAATAAATGTTTCAAATTTTTTCTCCTCATTTTTATAGTCTTCGATAAGTGCAGAAATATTTTCTTCCGTTGGTTTAATACAATAATCATTTTTTTCTAAAGATATCAAGTTAATGAATTGCATGAAAGATTTTCTATATTTTTTATTTTTGATAATCTTTTTTAAGATATAAGGAGATAGTTCTATATCACTAAATAAAAAAGATGCATTAATGACATCTTTTTTTATTGTCAAATAAGGATATTGTTTTTTATCTTCGCTGGTAATTAATTCACCTGATTTTTCATCGATAAAAACAGTATTCTTAATGAATTTTTCTTCCGCTACTCCATTTTTTTTCGCAGATAAACCTTCAGAACTATCATCCCCCTCATTATATAATTTTTCATTATAAGAATAATTTATTTGATGTTCAAAAATAATTAAATTACCAATCTTATTATTTCTTGTTGGAAACGATCCCTCTTCAAAAATATAGATCCAGCCTTGTCGTAATAAACGAGCTGAAAATCCTCGATTCTCATCAACACTGCTTGCATTAAGTAATGTATCTATAGGAGGTGGTAATGCAGCTTTTGCTTTTTCATTACCATATAAATTCGAATACGCATACCTTACTGGATACACTGCTCTATGATCATCTTCACATGGACATACAACTGCATCTGCTTGTAAATTACGAGGACTCATTTCATTTATTTTTTGAACAACATCAACTGTATTAGTCTTTTTTTCAGTTTCTGTTGTAATTTTATTTTTTTCCGTCATGAGTTCACTCCTTGATTATTTGAACAATATGTATAGCGATGATAGCTAAAAAGAACTTGGTTATGTTTATAAGGCATTGCATATTCAGTCGCCTCTTTCCATTTTTGAAGATCATTGCGACTGATATAACGAGCCAATAAAGTGTATAAAATAGCTTGTGTCTGTGTGATATCTTCTAAAAAACTTTGATTAGCTAATTTTAGACAATAGTTATCTAATTCAATCGCATTATTTTCATTAGCATCTGGCGAAAATTGAATAATTAACTGTTTTGCTTTTGTTATATTCTGTATTAATGTTAGATTTGAATAATATCTATACAACCTCTCATTAATAAATAATGATTCTCTTACCCCATCATCATTTAAATAGTGAGGATCAAATGTAATTTTAACACCATCAATATATTCTTTATTATAACCATAGAACGCATTGATACCACTAACAACATTAAGAAGTTGTCCTTCCTTTAATGATTCAATAAAAGGAATAAAATGTGTAACATCATAAAATCGGAAAAAATTCCACGTATTTAACTTTTGGTTATATAAATAAGTTAATTTTCTTAATTGACGATGTAATTCAAAAAATGGTTTAGTACTATTTAAAAATAATCCTAATGTTCCTTTATTTGGCATACACATATAGTCATCTAATAATTGTTGCCCTGCTTTATTAGATAAAATTTGTACTAGATAGGGTGCATTATCTTCTAAACTGGTTTGAGTCTCTCCTTGATAAAGAGGTTGCCAAGGCAAACAAGAGCCATATAACATAGGAATGAGTGATCGCCCTGTTTGACGCAGATATTCTCCGCTATCAATCACTAAATATAATGTACAACCATTAATAAACTCAGGAGAACCTGACTGATAATAAATATCGCCTTTTTCCGAAGGAAGTGGATTTGTTAGGTTTTTTTCATCAATAAGAATAGCATTTATGTGTTCACTATTTTGTTTACGTAATTGACGAATTAAAGGTAATTCAAGTTTATTGCTTCTTTTAATAAACGTTATTGCAGGAACAATATCATCATATATTGCGGCACTGTACTGATTTTTATATTGGCTAAAATAATGGCGCATTTCATTAATAGCTTGATCTTCATTTTCCCCTAATAATGTCATATAGCCACAGAACTTTTCACCCTCTCTAGTATAGTGGCATTGCGCTACCCAATAATTTTGATAGATTTCATTTATTGTCGAAGTCATTATGGCGTATCCTGCTTTAATGCTTTTGCTCGACAATCTTCCGATAATGGAAGCCCTTCATTTACAGCAGCTTCCAATGAAGGTACAACTTCCGGAGCTCCGCCTACAATAGAAACATTCCCTCTTAGTGTAATATTTCCAGTAATAGTGACACCTTGAGCATCCAGTTGAATGCTTCCTGATTTCCCTTTAATTATCATCGTTTCACTGGCTTGTAGAGTATGTACTTTGGTATGAGAATGAATACCACCAGCAACTGTCAATTTATAATCATTTTGTATATCACATTGTTTATTTTCACCTACTTCTTGAAAATGACTGGCATGGATCACTTCTTTCCAATGATTATCAATCCGAGTAATGCGATCTTTACCAATTTGCTCGAATTGATTGACACCTACGTTAAGGGTTTGCTCATTAACTATACGAATAAATTCATCATGACAAACCTCATGTTTGCGATCATTTGCAACTTCATGAGATTCATTTTTACCAATATATTGAAATTTATTATGGTTAATATGCGTATTTTGATCCCTCTGCGCATGTAAATACACTTCTTCACGTCCGCCGGCATCCTCAAATCGCAGTTCATTAAACCCAGTACCCTTATGGGTCTTGGTGCGAAATGTGGTTCGGGTTTTTTCTTTGGGTAAATCAAGTGGGGGAGCATTACGACCGTTATAGGTGCAACCGGTGATAATTGGTCTATCAATATCGCCATTTAAATAAGACACAATCACCTCTTGCCCAATGCGAGGGATCGCCATAAAGCCGTAGCCATCGCCATTCCAACCCTGTGCCACTCGCAACCAACACGAACCACTATGATCAGGCTTTCCGCGTCTATCCCAATGAAAATAAACTTTTACCGCGCCCTGTTCATTGGTGTAAATCTCCTCACCCTCTGGACCAACGACTGTCGCCAACTCATCACCATCCGCCAGCGGTTTATAATGAAAAGGCGGTCGCCATTCCTGCGTGCCGGGAATAAAAGTGACATTATTTGAAAGTTGAGTTCCCTCACCGCCACCGTTATCCGCAGAGGGCTGTACGCCATGATGCGAAACGCTGATCACCTGCCAACGTGAATTCATACGCGCACTTGGGTGATTGGTTAAGGTAAACACTTTGCCCGGCATTAACGCAAAACAGTTAGTGCTTGCTGAGCCTGTTTGACGATAATTTTGAGATTGCTCATAGCGTAATTGATTTAGCGGCTGCGCTTCTGCCTCTTCTTGAAAACGGCCATAGCTTTCAAAAACAGGGTGTTGCTGATGAACGTCACCCGTTGTGTTTTGTGATAACGGGTAAGAAGGACGTATTGGGTTATAATCTTTGTCAATACGCACATCACTGCATAAACGTTCGGTATAGCGCCATGTGGTGGCAGTGGTATCCGTAATATCGGTTTCTGCTTGTGGGTTATACGTCAGCGTGATCCCCGCCGTCATCCCTAAATGATTGTCGCTATAAAACAGTTTTGGCCCTTCTTCAAACCAAAAATTGATCCCTTCTTCAAACGCTAAACGACACCAGAAGGCATAAGCGGATTCGCGCTTTTGCGTGATATAGCGGCGAGTTTGATGCAGTTCGGGTTGATAGAACTGGTTGTCATATTTGATATGGGCTTCATCTAGCAATTGCTGAAGAATTTGAGGTACCGTTTTATGTTGGAAAATACGGCTATCTTGATTAAGCGTCATTACCCACATTTCAGGACGAATAACAAATTGATACCACGTTTTAACGCCGTCGGTGTTGCCTTGTTCAGCACTCGCCAGTAAGCCTTGAACCGTGCGGATTGTTTTACCGTCACGACTGACAGTTAATGATGAAGCCACACCTAATTGGTTGGCAAAATCAATATCACGTTGCTCACTCACCGCGTGTATCGAAAGCGTGAAAAGCTCTGATAATCCTTCGTTTAAATCAAACTGAGTGACTTGAAAAGTACTTTTAGGTAAATCGCCAATTTGGCAAGTAAACACTAACCCTGTATGAAGTAATCCCTTTCCTAGGGTGTCGAGTAATTCGCTGTATTTTTTAATGCGAGCTTGCTGTTCAGAGAATGTCATCCCTATTTCAAAAGGGCGAGATGATGCCGGATCATCTAATACCAAACGAGGTTTAGGGGTATTGTTAGCGTCATTCGTTGACATAAAAGCTCCCATTTAAATGTGACAAACACGCAATAAAAAAGACAAAAAATGCAGAGAACAATGGGCTCATGACAGAGCCCATAAATAAAGTGTGAAGAATTAACCTTCGAGTGGTGCACGCCAGTCGTCAGAGCCTGATGTCCCTGCAACGGTGTGTTCCCAATCAATTTTGCGATAAGAAAGAGATACTTCGATCAGTTGAGTGAAGTCAGACTTAGTCGGATCTTGGCAGTGTGGCATTTGGCAATCGATATTCACGATGGTGGCATCAGTTAATGTGGTGGTGAAGAAATGCTCTTGCTTCCCTTCAACCGAGGTGCGATACCATTTTAATGTGATTTTTGGCAACATTTCGCCCGAGGCTAAGGCGTTATACAGCAGAGGAACCGCTTTGTTTAACGCCACCGTAAAACGGAAAGGTTTATGCGCACGTTGACCTGAAGGCTGACCCGATTGTGGATCAGTGGGCACAGTCACTACATGAGAGAATGCTTGCACCAGCATTTCATCTTCGTGGCCTTGAACATAAATATTTCCTACTGATTCAGCCGTAAATGCACCCGCAGTAATATTGCCTTGGGTTTTTCCTTCAATGGAGATATAGCATGGAGTTGGCATGGCAAGTCCTTAATTAACTATCAGTTATTGTTTCTCAACAAAACTATTATTGTTGATGTCCTTTTCAAAAAATCAGCCAGTGCGCACTGCGATTTGATTAGAGTAGCTTAAGTAATTTTGGAAGGAAGTAAAGAAAGGGGCAGAGAGAAAGGACGTTGTATCCTCGTAGGATAAGTGACTTAGCGTAAAATAATTGTTCAGACGTTATTTACTGCTTTCGTTTCTTAAAATAAGTGTATTTACTTACATCATTCTCTTTCGCAAATGTCCGAAATCTCGCTAAAGCCAGCCAGTTCTAATGTACATGGATTTTTAATATGTAACAAAGTGTGTATTTTGTTTCAATTTGTAACAATATTGATTTATAAGGAAAAAATAACCCTATTTTCAAAATAATAAGCAAACTACGATTTTTATTCTCAAAGGACAAAAAATCCGCACCTAAAATTTAGTGTATCGCAGAAGATTTATTTAAATAGAGGAAAAAATATCACCCATAGAGTGATTTTATGAAATAAGCTCAGAAAGAATAAATAACGAAAAGAAGAGAAGAAAAAAGAAGAGAAGAGAAGAGAAAAAAGAAAAGAGTAACCAATAAACTTTCACAGACAAAAGTTGTGAGCGAGCAAGAAGTTATCCGCGACAGACAGTGCGCAACAAACGAGCATACATAAGTATGTGAGTCTTGTGAGCACACTGTCTAACAAAGGATAACTTTGACGCAGCCACAACCTTTCAGATCAGATACTGAAAGAGGAACCGCAACCACACGTACTCGTAGCATTAGGATTCGTCACAATAAAACGCGACCCCTCCAATCCCTCAGTATAATCCACACAGCCGCCCACTAAATACTGCAAACTCATCGGATCAACCACTAAGGCAACGCCTTGTTTTTCTATGGTCATATCACCTTCATTCATTGCATCATCAAAGGTAAAACCATACTGGAATCCGCTACAACCGCCACCCGTGATATAAACACGTAAACGCAGATTTGGATTTTCTTCATCCGCAATCAAATCTTTTACTTTATTTGCAGCCGCGTCAGTAAATTGTAACGGCAGAGCCATATCATCACTCATTGTTCACTCCAGACTGGGTATTCCAGCAAAAAAACAGCCAGCAAAAATTTATATTTCTTGCTGATATAATGTGATGATTATCTAATACCTGCTCATAACCTTCAAGTTTGTTGTGGACAAAATACACTTTTTGCTACCTATCGCTTTTTACGATAAATCACGCACCCACAATAACAGTGATAAATCAAAATGTTGTTGTCGTGTATTTGGCTTCATCTGCGTGGTGCTTTAGAATACGCCTTAATCTTACGCTCACCCATCATTAGGAGTCTGACATGAGCAAGTCTGAAACGCTTTATAATCTCGCACAACAAGTGATCCCCGGCGGTGTCAACTCACCTGTTAGAGCATTTAACGGTGTAGGTGGAACCCCTCTTTTTATTGAACGTGCTAATGGTGCGTATATTTATGATGTTGATGGACGAGCTTACCTTGACTATGTCGGCTCATGGGGACCGATGGTTTTAGGTCACAACCACCCTTCCATTCGTCATGCTGTTACTGACGCGGTACAAAAAGGCCTAAGCTTTGGCGCACCAACGGCTGCTGAAGTTGAAATGGCAAACCTAGTCACTGAACTGGTACCTTCTATGGACATGGTTCGCATGGTGAACTCAGGTACAGAAGCGACAATGAGCGCTATTCGCCTTGCTCGTGGTTACACGGGTCGTGACAAAATCATTAAATTTGAAGGTTGCTACCATGGTCATGCAGATTGCCTATTAGTTAAAGCAGGCTCTGGCGCGCTAACGATGGGACAACCAAATTCACCGGGTGTACCCGCTGATTTTGTAAAACACACCTTAACCTGTACTTACAACGATTTAAATTCTGTACGCCAAGCATTTGAAAATTACCCTGAAGAAGTCGCTTGTATCATTGTTGAACCTGTTGCGGGCAATATGAACTGCGTACCACCAAAAGCAGACTTCTTACCGGGCTTACGTGCATTATGTGATGAGTTTGGTGCATTGCTGATTATTGATGAAGTTATGACAGGTTTTCGCGTGGCATTAGGTGGCGCACAAGCTTATTACGATGTTGATCCTGATTTAACATGCTTAGGTAAAATCATTGGTGGCGGTATGCCAGTGGGTGCATTTGGTGGACATATGGAAGTGATGTCTAAACTCGCACCAATTGGCCCTGTTTATCAAGCAGGTACTTTATCAGGTAACCCAATTGCAATGGCAGCAGGTCTTGCGTGTTTACACGAAGTATCACAACCCGGTGTTCATCAAACATTAAATGAACTAACAACAATGCTGGCTGATGGTTTACTTGAAAAAGCACAACAAGCGGGCATTCCAATGGTTATAAACCATGTTGGCGGGATGTTTGGTCTGTTCTTTACGGATGCAAAAGAAGTCACTTGCTATCAAGATGTGATGAACTGCGATGTTGAACGCTTTAAACAATTCTTCCATTTAATGCTAGAAAAACGTGTCTACCTTGCACCTTCTGCATTTGAAGCAGGCTTTATGTCTATTGCTCACACTAAAGAAGATATTCAACGCACTATTGATGCAGCGGAATATGCTTTTGCTCAGATGAAGGGCTAATATTCGATTCGTTTTTTAATAAAAATAAGATGCGAATAAACAAAAAACGGCACTTATGTGCCGTTTTTATTTTAGCTAATCTATGTGATTACTTACTCAGAAAACAAATCTTTTAACCATTTCGGGGCGCCACTTTCATCAGTATCTTGCTGAACAGGTGTGCATAATCCATCTGGATTTGCTGTCCATACAGGTAAAGTACGAACACCGCCGCCATAACAAGCAAAGTTACCTTGAGCATCAACAGACATCTCTGCGATATCTTCTGGCACTGGTGGATTTAATTTCAGCGGTGCCTGATTCTCTAAATAATTACGGTACAGCAACAATGCCCCGGTTGAACCCGTTAAGTTCGTTGGGCCATTATTATCGCGTCCCATCCACGAAATCGTCACTTCTTTGCCATCTATTCCCGCAAACCAACTATCACGGAGATCGTTAGTGGTACCGGTTTTACCTGCAAGGTTGTAATTACCAAATTTTGGTTTTAATACGCGCCATGCTGTTCCCGAATTCACCACTTGTTGCATACCAAATAGCGTCATATAAGCAGCTTGAGGTGAAACAGTTGTTTCAGCTTGAGGATAACTTTGGTAAAGCACTGTACCATCTTGGGCAATCACAGAACGCAATGATGACAATTTTGCGCGATTACCTAAACTACCAATTGTTTGGAAGGTTTGAGCCACTTCCATTGGTGTTAAGTTTAATGCACCTAATAACATCGCTGGCACTTTTTCTAGATTTTCCGCTGGTGCGCCTAAGTTGATCCATGTTTTGATCACTTGGTCTAATCCCACTTCTAAACCAAGATTTACTGTAGGTATATTACGTGAGGTTGCTAACGCATCCACCAGCATTAATTTACCTTTATAACCACGATCGTAGTTACGAGGTTGCCAAGGTTTCCCCCCCGGAATAGGCACTGAAATCGGTTCATCAGCAAGCCATGTATTTAAACGAAAACGCTCTGGCTCACTTAATGCGGTTAAATAGGTCGCGGGTTTTGCCAAAGAGCCAATCGAGCGACGGGCTGATAATGCACGGTTAAAACCTGCATATTGTGGTTGAGATCCCCCCACTAAGGCTCTTACTTCACCACTTAAGCGATCCACAACAACCATCGCCCCTTCAAGATCGTCAATTTTACGAACTTTACGGATATCCGCGACACCCACTTCAACCGCTTTTTCAGCTGCATCTTGTGAGACAGGATCTAATGTGGTGAAAATTTTTGTACCTGATAAATCTTTCACTTTATCGCCCAAGGTTGTTTGTAACTCTTGGCGAACCAGTTGCATAAACGCAGGTTGAGGTGTTAACGCTTCGCTACGTGGCTTCACACCCAAAGGACGCGCACTAAGCACATTGTAAAGCTCTTGGTCGATTATCTCTTGGGTTTGCAGTAGTTTTAATACCACATTACGGCGCTCTAACGCTGCTTTAGGGTTACGCCAAGGATTATAAGCAGATGCACCTTTAACCATACCCACTAAAAGCGCTTGCTGATCAAGGCTTAATTCATCAACAGGACGACCAAAATAGTAAAGGCTAGCTAAAGGGAAGCCTCGAATTTGTTCATCGCCACTTTGCCCTAAAAAAACCTCATTAAGATACAGTTCTAAAATGCGATCTTTGCTATAACTCGCATCCATAATGATCGCCATATAGGCTTCATTAAGCTTTCTTTTTAACGTTCTTTCGTTAGTCAAAAACAGGTTTTTCACTAACTGTTGCGTTAAGGTACTCCCACCTTGAACTGCTTTACCTGCCGTAAAGTTCGCTAATACTGCACGGCCAATAGAATAAAGGCTGATACCGTCGTGCTCATAGAAACGGCGATCTTCTGTTGCAATTAACGTATCCACTAATAATTGTGGAAATTTATCCCTTGCTAAGAATAAGCGTTGTTCACCATTTGCAGATTGCATCATGGTAATTAATTTAGGATCAAGACGGAAAAAGCCAAATTGCCGTTGATTATCCATGTTAGTAATACTAACCAAGGAATTTTGCTCAAAGGCTAATTTAGCTAAAATTTGTTCTTCACGACCATCAGGAAAATCGAAAGGTCGGCGCAACATTTCAATCGTGTTGCCTCTTACCACAAATTCGCCGGGACGAGTGATTTTGTTAACATTGCGGTATTGCATACCCTCAAGTAAGCTCACCATCTCTTTTTGGCTATAATTCATGCCCGGTTCTAAGTTAACGGTACGTCCGTAAACCGCGGCAGGTAATTCCCAAACATTGCCATCAAGGCGCTCTTTAATTTGAGAATGTAAATAAACACCATAAATGCCCATTAAAACCGCAACCACAATGGCGATTTTGACAAATAACCAAAACCAAGAACGACCTCTTTTGGTTTGTTTCGCTGGTCTTTTCTTTCTACTCATGAACTGTATCTCTCATTAAAACCCCTTTATCACGGGATAAAGAAGCCTAACATTGTCGCTATTTTTCTGTGTGATCCCACAAGAAAGCTCTCAAATACGAATAAAACTAGGGTAAAACTAATATTCATTTATTGGCTATATTTTTTTACTCGCCGTGTGGGTGCGGTATCTGCGGGTGAGTCAGGCCATAAATGCTTGGGATAACGCCCTTTCATCTCTTTTTGCACCTCTTTATAACTTCCTGCCCAAAATGTCGCCAAATCTTGTGTTTTCTGAATAGGTCGATGAGCTGGTGATAATAACTCCATCACAACGGGTAATTGACCATTCGCCACAATAGGGCTTTGCTGTTCGCCATAAACCTCTTGAATGCGGATAGCGATCACAGGAGGTAACTCCAAATCATAGTTGATAATCACTTTTGTGCCTGTTGGCGCCAAATAATGCGTCGGAAATAAGCTTTGAAGCAACTGATTTTCATGCCATGTTAATTGGTTTTTTATAATCGTATTAATATCAACTTGTTGTAACGCTTTTAATGTCTGAACTTCTCCCAGTTCAGGCAATAACCATGTTTCTAACGTTTCAAGTAACACCGTTTCTTCTAAATCAGGTAATAAGGCTTCTGGGCACCATTTTTTTGCCAAAGAAAGGCGTATAAAAAGCTGTTGAGTTTCTTCATTCAGTGCTAAAGCATTTAAACCGTTATCTCTCAGCCAATTCAATAATGCTTGCTGCATTTGCTGTTTATTGGGTTTGTCTAATTGGCGCTGGCTTAAGGTTAATCGCCCTAATTGGCGTTGTTGCCATGCGACCAACGTACCGCGTTTTTCATCCCATTCAACAGTCGTATTATTTTCAATAAGCTCTGGAAAAGTAGCTGATATTTCATCGATATTAATCGGTAGTGCTAATAAAATGCGGACATCAGCATAATGCACATTTTGTAGTAATAATGGTGCTAAGATCCACGGTGTATCACTTATTGAGTGCGAATGTTCCATCATGGCACCTTGCCCATTCGCTAAACGAAAACGACCTTGATTATCTCGATTTTTAGCAATCCTATCAGGAAATCCAACCGCTAATAATAAACCTAATAATTCAGGGCAAAACGTCCCTTTCCGGTGTTGAGAAAGCTGTTTTTCACGTCGTGTCCAGAAGGTGTTTTTTTGTTGAGCAATCCACTCCAGATTAATTTCTTGTCCTCGGAGCGGCTCTTCTAAGATTGCACATAAGCGTGCTGCCGTCGCAAGATGATTGTCACTTTGCTCACTTGCATAATCTAAGATAGCAGCGAGTCGAGGCTCTATGCCCCATTGCGCCATGCGCGAGCCTCGTGCAGTTAATCCACCTTGTTTATCTATTGCACCTAAACGATACAATAAATCTTGAGCGGCATGTAATGCTTGAGGTGTTGGCTTATCCAACCAATTCAACTGATTAATGTCGCGACAACCCCACTGCAAAACAGAAAGCCATAACGACGATAAATCACTACTTAAAATTTCAGGTATTTGGTGAGAAGCAACACGCTCAGCCTGCTCTTGGCTTATTAAATGCCAGCAAATACCAGCCTCAAGACGTCCTGCTCGTCCAGCTCTTTGTGTCTGTGATGATTGGCTAATTCTTTGGCGCAATAAACTAGTGACACCGCTTTTCAAATCAAATTGAGCTCGTTTTTCAATAGCACTATCAAGAACCAAGCGAATACCTTCAATAGTCAGACTGGTTTCTGCAATATTGGTGGCAAGGACGACTTTTCGATAGCCTTTTTCTGTCGGCTCAATCGCTTTTTGTTGTTCTGCTAATGAAAGCGCACCATAAAGCGGAAATAGCAAAACATTGTTATCTACTTTATCTTTTAGTATTTCTGCAACACGCACTATCTCTGCACTACCCGGCAAGAATATCAACATAGAACCGGTTTCTTGTGCTAATAATCGCAACGCCATTGTGGCAATTTCTTGTTCAAAAGGTTGATGCGTACTGATAGGAGAATACACTCTTTCGACGGGGTAACTGCGCCCTTGAGCACTGATCATGGGGGCATCTGGTAATAGTGAAGTGAGTTTTTGGTTATCTAAGGTTGCAGACATAATCAAAACACGCAAATCATCACGTAACCCCATCTGTACATCAAGCAATAGAGCCAGTGCTAAATCTGCCTGCAAACTACGTTCATGAAATTCATCTAAAATCACTAGGCTTACGCCAGCCAACTCAGGATCTTGCTGTAACATTCGGTTTAGTACTCCTTCTGTTACCACTTCGAGTCGAGTTTGTGAACTGACTTTGCTTTCCGCCTTCATTCGATAGCCTACCGTATTTCCAACATCTTCATTTAATTGACTGGCTAAACGGTAAGCAATACTTTTAGCGGCAATTCGTCTTGGCTCTAATAAAATGATTTTGCCATCAAAGCAATTTTGCTCCAGCAAATAGAGCGGAAGCGCCGTGGATTTACCTGCACCAGTGGGTGCATGAAGCAAAACTTGTGGGGATTGTTTTAATGCAGTAACGATTTTTTCTGTTACATCAAAGATTGGCAATAAATGCACACAGGCTCCATGGCTCATTAACTTTCTTGGCTAGGCATTGTAGCATTAGCGCTTTATTAAAGGTCGTATTTTCATCGGAGTCGTCATGAAATTTGAGCAACCGCTACAATCTGCCACTTTACTAAAACGATATAAGCGTTTTTTAGCAGACGTTGTTACCCCAAATGGGGAAGAATTCACGCTCCATTGCGCCAACACAGGTGCAATGACGGGATGTGCGACACCCGGTGATACCGTTTGGTACTCCACCTCTTCAAATGCAAAAAGAAAATATCCGCATAGTTGGGAACTGACTCAAACTCAAACCGATGATTGGATTTGTGTAAATACCTTAAGAGCGAATGGAATTATTGCTGATGCTATTGAGGCGGGTGACATTCCAGAATTATCTGAGTATGACGAGATAAAACGAGAAGTGAAATACGGTAGTGAGAACAGCCGTATTGACATTTTACTTAAATCAAATCATAAAGTTGACTGTTATATTGAAGTGAAGTCAGTCACCTTGCTAGACAACGGTATGGGCTATTTCCCTGATGCAAAGACAGAACGCGGTCAGAAACATCTTCGAGAGTTGACGGCTATCGCAAAATTGGGTTTAAGGGCTGTCTTATTCTACGCAGTTCCCCATACTGGGATTACGGAAGTGACTGTTGCTAAAGAGATTGACCCAGCCTATGCTTCACTGCTAAAAGAAGCCAGTGATGCAGGGGTTGAAATCTTGTGTTATCGCATCAATATTAGTGAATACAATTTAACAATTGGACAGCAATTACCTTTTATTTCAAATAGTTAATTTGAAACCGTGGTATTAGTTAAGCATTTTTTAACTAAAAAGGGACATTTACTTGCGTGCCTTCACACCATGAGAAAACTTATTGAAGGAATAATTGCTATCCTCGCGGGCATCTGCTATTTATAGCGCCCTATTTTTTCCCCTTCCTGTTTTGAAGGTGGGGATTATTCAGAAATGCGTATGTAGGAGAAGCATTATGCAAGAAGGGCAAAAGCGTAAAACATCGTCCATGAGCATTCTCGCTATTGCTGGCGTTGAGCCATATCAGGAAAAAGCGGGCGAAGAGTACATGAACGAAGCCCAATTAGCGCATTTTAAGCTAATACTTGAATCTTGGCGCAATCAGCTCAGGGATGAAGTCAACCGCACCGTTACTCATATGCAAGATGAGGCGGCAAACTTCCCCGATCCCGTTGACCGTGCTGCACAAGAAGAAGAATTCAGTCTTGAGCTGCGTAACCGTGATCGTGAACGTAAACTCATTAAGAAAATCGAGAAAACACTGAAAAAAGTCGAAGATGATGACTTTGGTTTCTGTGAATCTTGTGGAGTGGAAATCGGTATTCGCCGTTTAGAAGCTCGTCCTACAGCCGATTTATGTATCGACTGTAAAACATTAGCTGAAATCCGTGAAAAGCAGATGGCTGGCTAATAATGAGCAAACGCCTCGACCTAATACGTTGAGGCGTTCATCTGAATCTTTCGATGCACGAGATTACAGACTATATTGGGCGCTTTGCGCCATCGCCAACGGGTCAACTTCATTTTGGCTCATTGGTTACTGCACTTGGCAGTTATCTTCAAGCTCGCGCACACCACGGGCGTTGGCTTCTACGCATCGATGATATCGACCCTCTTAGAGAACCTCCCGGTACTGCATCCCAAATTATTCGCACATTAGAACATTATGGTTTGTTCTGGGATAAAGAGATCCTCTATCAATCGCAACGCCATGATGCTTACCGTGAAATTTTACACACTCTTTGGAAAGAAGGTGTTTGCTACCATTGTCATTGTAGCCGTCATCGTTTACATGACTTAGGGGGCGTGTATGATAACCACTGTCGTCACCGTGAGCCACTCACCAATAATGTGACTCCTTTTGATAAAGAGAGTGCATGGAGGTTGATCCAACAGCATCCTGTTTATCATTTTGAAGATGTTATTCAAGGTACATATTATTCAAAGAGTACGTCTATCGTGTTAGAAGATATGATTATCCACAGAAAAGATAACTTATTTGCGTATAATCTAGTGACGGTAATTGATGATAGTTATCAGGGTGTAACCGAAGTTGTTAGAGGTGCTGATCTACTTGATCCCACGTTGCGACAAATCAGTTTACATAAACAACTGAATTTACCTATTCCGCGTTATGCTCATTTACCTTTAGCAATAAATCATGACGGTAATAAATTATCAAAACAAAATCACGCGCATGCGTTGCCAGATACTGATCCAAGACCCGTCATTATCGATGCTTTACGGTTTCTCAATCAGCCTATTATTGCGGGTTGGCAAGATTATTCGTTAGCATCATTGTTAGAGATTGCGACTGCACAGTGGTCACCTTCTGAGATTTTAAAACAAAATCATCAGCAACAAGGGTATGAATAAACCACACAAAGCATTCTCAAAAAATGTTCAGTAGGCTATGATTAGCCGCTTAATTTTTTTAATTATTAGAATTTATTATTCGAGGTGTCATATTTTTAATCGAGTAGCACATTTCTGCCGTAATCTGCTAGGGCGACAAACAACGTCATCAGACACACAACCGGTAGCAAGTGAAAGGCCAGTCACTGCATCTGACCGACCAATACAAGAAACACAGAAACCTGTGCGTCGGCGTCCTGCTATATCCGCAGACCGTCCCCGTAAAAAAAAGAGTAATAAAGAAAAGGCGAACGGGAGTGATTTGCCAATGACTGTGATCCCAAGAGATCAACACCCAATTTCACGTAAAGACATCAGTGATAATGCATTAAAAGTGCTTTATCGCCTCAACAACTCAGGCTTTCAGGCTTATTTAGTGGGTGGTGGTGTCCGTGACTTATTACTGGGAAAAAAACCAAAAGATTTTGATATTGCCACTAATGCAACACCTGAAGATGTACGTCGATTATTCCGCAACAGCCGTTTAGTCGGTCGTCGTTTCCGTCTTGCTCATATTATGTTTGGCCCTGAAGTGATCGAGGTTGCGACTTTCCGCGGCTCTCATGAAGATCATGAGGTTTCAGACAATAACCAATCTCAGCAAGCACAAAGCGGCATGTTACTGCGTGACAATATTTTTGGCTCAATTGAAGAAGATGCCATTCGTCGTGACTTTACATTAAACAGCCTTTATTACGGTGTTGATGATTTTGCTGTACGTGATTACGTTGGCGGTTTATCGGATCTAAAAGCGGGTATTATTCGCTTAATTGGCGATCCTGAAACGCGCTATCGCGAAGATCCCGTCAGAATGCTTAGAGCCATTCGCTTTGCCAGCAAATTGGATATGCAAATTGCGCCTGAAACCGCAGAGCCAATTGGCAGACTCGCCCCTTTATTACGTAATATTCCATCGGCTCGCCTTTTTGAAGAGTCACTAAAATTATTACAAACAGGGCAAGGCTACAAAACTTACAAGTTAATGTGCCGCCATCAATTACTTGAGCCACTGTTTCCGCTGATTGCTTCTAAAATGACGGGGCAACATGATACGCCGATGGAGAGAATGTTAGATCAAGTTCTCAAAAATACAGACTATCGCATTAATAAAGAGATGCGAGTCAATCCGGCGTTCTTATTTGCAGCAATGTTGTGGTATCCATTAATTGAACATGCCGAAAAATTAGTCCAAGAAAGTGGTCTTTCTTACTATGACTCTTTCTCTATGGCAATGAACGATATTTTAGATGAGCAATGCCGTACTATTGCGATACCAAAACGTATTACCACAACAATGCGTGATATCTGGCAATTACAGCAACGTTTACCTAAACGCCAAGGCCGTCGTGCGAATAAATTACTTGAGCACCCTAAATTCCGTGCAGCGTTCGATTTACTGGAATTACGTGCCAATGTACAACACAATCCAGAGCTTGAAGCGTTAGCAAGTTGGTGGGCTGATTTCCAAGCGTCTAACAATACGCAACAGCGTTCAATGGTATCTGAATTAGGTCAAGCACCTGTTCGCAAACGTCCGCGTCCACGTAAACGCCCTCGTCATCCAAGTGCAAAACCTGCATCTAGACAAGAGAGCACCAATGAATAAACAGAAGAAACGTGTTTATATCATTCTGGGAAGTAATTTGAATTCACCTGACGATCAGGTGAATTCAGCGATTAAAGCAATCAGTGAGATCCCACAAACAACATTGATTGCACAATCATCTTGGTATCGTACTCGCCCAATGGGACCTCAAGATCAGCCTGATTACCTAAATGTCGCTGTTGCGATTGATACAACATTAGCGCCAGAAGAGTTACTTGATAACACTCAAGCGATTGAATTGGCGCAAGGTCGTGTTAGAAAAGAAGGTAATCGTTGGGGACCAAGAACGCTTGATCTTGATATTATGTTATTTGGTGATGACGTGATCCAAACCGAGCGATTAACCGTACCTCATTACGGACTTAAAGTACGTGAATTTATGCTTTATCCATTAGCTGAATTAGCACCTGATCTTCGCTTTCCTGATGGTGAGTTATTAGCAGATAGACTGGCGTTAGTGCCTGAAAATGGCATGGAAAAGTGGTAACTTCACACTAATACGCTCTTAATGCTAAAGGTTGATACTGCAAAAAACATAAACAGTATCAGCCTATCTCTTCTCCTTTGCTTTCCCTCAATTTTTCAAACGTCCCTTACCGCCTCAATATCTAAGCTTTTCTATATTTATTTTTCACATATAACCAATTGATGAATATAAATAAAAATTATCATTTGTTATTTTTTATTACTCATTTAGTTACTTTTTCTTCGTTTTTAGTCCTTAAATGCTACAATCGAAAGCGGCTTTATTTTGATAATCCAATATTTTCTTTAATAAACAAACAATTATGTGAAGTAATTAATTTTATCTACACACAAAAAAACGACAATGATGGAGTTTGTTACAATGAAACCCACTACGCTTTCAACGCTAAATCGCTATAAGCAAGAAAAGAAAAAATTCGCCACCATCACCGCTTACGATTCAAGTTTTGCCCGCCTTTTTGCACAAGAAGGTATTCAAGCCATGCTGATTGGTGATTCGTTAGGAATGACATTACAAGGTCATAACAGCACGCTACCCGTTACTGTTGAGCAAATTGCCTATCACACCCGCTGTGTAAGAGCAGGCGCACCTAATGCCTTCTTAATTGCTGATATGCCCTTTATGTCTTATTCAACACCTGAACAAGCTTGCCTTAATGCTGGCATTTTGATGCAAGCGGGTGCCAACATGGTGAAAATTGAAGGTGGAAGCTGGTTAATTCCTACCGTTAAAATGCTGGCCGAGCGTGCAGTTCCTGTCTGCATCCATTTAGGATTAACGCCCCAGTCAGTTAATGTTTTCGGGGGTTACAAAGTCCAAGGTAGAGGGCACGATGAAGCCGAACAATTAAAACAAGATGCTATCGCTCTTGAAAATGCAGGTGCTCAATTGGCGGTATTGGAATGTGTTCCTGTTACTCTAGCGAAAACAATTACAGACGTATTAACAATGCCTGTTATTGGTATTGGCGCGGGTAATGTTACTGATGGGCAAATTCTTGTGATGCATGACTTATTGGGTTTAACTCCCCAAGCACCTAAATTCTCAAAAGATTTTTTACAAGAAGCAGGATCATTAAAAGGTGCTGTCAGCCTTTATGTTCAACAAGTTGAACAAGGTCTGTTTCCCGAAGAAAAACATTCGTTTAACTGATTTATTATCTTAATTATCAATATCGTTTAAAGGAGTCACGCCATGCTAATTATTGAAACTACGCTTATCTTACGCAGAGAAATCAAGCGATTAAAGCAAGAAGGTAAACGCATTGCATTGGTTCCAACAATGGGTAATCTTCATGAAGGTCACCTAAAACTAATTGAAGAAGCCCGTATTCACGCGGATGTCGTGATAGCGTCTATATTTGTGAATCCACTTCAATTTGATAGAGAAGCGGATTTAGCAAACTACCCGCGCACGTTGCAAGAAGATTGCGAGTTACTACGTGATAAACATGTCGATATTATCTTTGCACCTTCAGCGAAAGAGATGTATCCACACGGTATGGAAAACCAAACCACCGTTGATGTGCCTGTATTATCTACCGTATTAGAAGGTGCAAGCCGTCCTGGTCATTTCCGTGGTGTCACAACGGTTGTCAGTAAGCTTTTCAATCTTGTACAACCTGATGTTGCGATGTTTGGAGAAAAAGACTTCCAACAACTGCAAATTATCAAAAAGATGGTAAGTGATTTATGTATGGATATCAGCATCGTTCCTGTTGCTATCGTTCGTGACAAAAATGGTTTAGCGCTCAGTTCGCGCAATCGCCTATTATCTGATAGCGAAAAACAACAAGCCCCTGCACTTTATCAAGCGATGCAAGAAATCGCAGAACAATTAAAGTCGGGTGATCATGATGTTAATCAGTTACTGCAAAATGCAAAAAACACCTTAGAGCAGCAGGGTTTTCGTACAGATGAGTGCTTTATTTGTGATGCAGATACACTCACACCATTAAGTGAAGAAAGCCGTCGAGCCGTTGTTTTAATGGCGGCATGGCTGGGTAATACACGCCTTATCGATAACCAGCAAGTTAATCTAGTGTCTTAATTATTAGAATATAGGAAACACAACAATGCTACGCACTATGTTACAAGGCAAACTTCATCGCGTAAAAGTGACACAAGCCGATCTTCATTATGAAGGCTCTTGTGCAATTGATCAGGATTTTATGGATGCCGCAGGTATTCTTGAAAATGAAGCGATCGATATTTATAACGTTGATAATGGCGAACGTTTTTCAACTTATGCCATTTGTGCAGAAAGAGGTTCACGAATTATTTCTGTCAACGGTGCTGCCGCTCGTCGTGCCGCCGTTGGTGATCGCTTAATTATTTGCTCTTATGTACAAATTCCTGACAGCGATGCGCGTAGCCATAAGCCAAATATTGCATATTTTGAAGACAACAATGAAATGAAGCGCATTGCCAAAGCGGTGCCTGTTCAAGTTGCTTAATCAATAAAATATTGTCCACTTCCCATAGGCAGAGGTTCCCTGCTTATGGGAAATAATAACAAGAACAATAAATAACCTATTGTTATTACTTGCTTGTCACGATTCACCTTGATAAAAACGAGATATAAGGTTCAAAACCGGGTTTCTTCTCCATTTTTCCTCGCTTATCTTTCTGTAGCTTGTTATAAATCATATAAGTATTGTCTGACTACTCTCTGACTAATAAAAAATTATGATAAAAGTTGCTTTAGTAGATGATCACATTGTTGTGCGTTCTGGTTTTGCACAACTCCTCATGCTAGAACCCGATATTCACATCGTGGGTGAATATTCTAATGGGCAAGAAGCATGGCCTTATTTAGCACATGACGATATTGATGTTGCCGTTATGGATCTCTCTATGCCCGGCGAAAGTGGTCTACAACTCCAAAGCCGTTTAAAACAAAAGCGCCCTGATTTTCGAACTATTATTTTAAGTATCTATGACACCCCAGCCTTTGTTCAAAGTGCGCTAGACTCTGGTGCTCGTGGTTATTTAACCAAACGTTGCGGCCCTGAAGAGTTAGTACAAGCGGTACGCGCTGTACATCAAGGTGGTTGTTATCTCTGTTCTGATGCCATGAAAGCATTGCGACAAACACCTGAAAAAGAAGATGCACTACATACTTTAACACCTCGTGAAAGAGAGATCTTTAATCTGTTAGTTCAAGGTGTTAATGTCAAAACTATTGCCGTACAACTTAATCTTAGCCATAAAACCGTACACGTTCATCGAGCCAATGTACTGGGTAAATTAGGCTGTGAAACCACCATCGATTTAGTTCATTTCGCCTTAAAGAATCAGTTGATCACAGGCTCGCTGTAATATGAAAAGAGGACTGCGTTTTCTTCTTCAATCCCTCTTTTTATTACTCACCTACTCTTTACTTTGGCTATCACTTTGGGTGATTGGCTTCTATTTAAGTAAAAATGGGCAACAAGCTGCCCTTTTCTTACCCCAAGGTCTACGACTAGCCCTGATAATTTTACTCTGGCGTCGCTTTTGGCTTCCGATGTTATTTGCAGAATGGGGGCTTTATTACTGGTTGGCGCAAGAGCAATTAATTACCCACACCATTATTTATCTGTCTCCAATACTAAGCCTCGTTGTTGCGCTAGAAGTTCAGCGTATTTGGTGGCGATATCCTCTTTATTGGCAACGCTTAACCCTATTAATTGGTGCCGTAGGTTTTAATAGCCTACTACAAGCCTTTATTCTCGGTTTCTTTATTAATACCACCAGCGGGATTTTCCTCACATCGGTAACGGGCGGCATATTACTCGCGCCTTTTGTCTTTTTACTTTATGAATATCTTCGTGAATTACAAAGTCGCGCCTTAGTCTCTGATGGTACTCCCGATCCTCCGTTAAGAACGTCTTTGCTGATGTGGGGATTTCTATTTTGCCTGATCGGGTTAAGTGCTCAGTTTTTCTTAACCCCCGAAATAGAGCGCTTATTAGTTATCCTTGTGTTTATTCCTAATGTCTTTATGGCTTATCGTTATGGCTGGCAAGGTGGCGTTTTATCCGCACTGTTAGGCAGTTTGATTATTACTTTTGCTCGCCAAGTTAATGGCGCTTTTAATGATTTGCGTGAGTTAGAAATGTTCTTAACCACACAAGCCATTATCGGTATTGGCTTAGGGATTGCGATTAGTCGCCAACAGCAACTTGCTCATAATTTACGTCATTACCGTTTACGCCTAGAACAAGAGTTACAAGCTCGTCGTGATCTAATGGAAAAACTGGTTCATACCGAAGAGGACGTTAAAAAAGCCATTGCTCGCGAATTGCATGATGAAATTGGGCAGAATATTACGGCGATCCAAATTCAATCAATGCTAATCAAAAGAACTGCGGATAACGACAAAACACGCCAAACCGGAGAGCAAATTGAACGGCTCGCCCTACAAATTCATCAATCCACACGTCAACTACTCCGACAATTACGCCCTCCTGTTTTGGAGGAGATGTCGCTTGAAAAAGCCCTTCATCATTTAATCAATGAGTTTGCTTTTGATGACAACGGCATTACCTGCAATTTTAATTACTCGTTAGATAAAGAGCCTGAAAACGAAACCATTATTTTTACCCTCTACCGTTTGGTGCAAGAGCTGTTAAACAACATTAGTAAGCATGCTAATGCAACCTATATCCAAGTCTCACTGACTCAAAATCAAAATCGTTTACGGCTAATTATTAGTGACAATGGCGTTGGTATGTTGCCGACATCATTATCAGCACAACAAGGTAGTGGCTTTGGGTTACGCGGCATAGAAGAACGCATTCGCGCTTTAGGCGGAGAATGGGAAGTGATTAACCATCACGGTACGAAAATAATTGTTAACTTACCCACAAATTCAAAAGAAAACAGTGAAAACTAAGAATAAGTCTTAGTCATCTACAACCTTATCTCATTCTTTTTCGCGACATTTTTTTTACATTTGCAACATCAAAGAGGATGTTATGTCAGGTAAAAATTCGGCATCAATTAATAAGACCTATAATTTTTGGCGCAAAAATTTAATGCTGTCGATGATTATCGGTTATGCCACTTTCTATCTCACACGTAAAAGCGTCAACTTTGTCATGCCCGTTATGCAGGTTGAATTGAATTTAGATAAAGGAGATATCGGTTGGATAGCCAGCCTTTTTTATCTCACTTACGGTTTATCTAAATTTGTTTCCGGTATTTTCCATGATAAATGGGGATACCGTTGGTTTATGGGTGTGGGATTAGTCATGACAGGCATTATGAATATTATTTTTGCCTATTGTCTTTCATTTCCCGCGCTGCTTTTGGTCTGGGCACTAAATGGTTTCTTTCAAGGCTTTGGTTGGCCGCCTTGTGCAAGGTTGTTAACACACTGGTATTCACGCAATGAACGCGGTTTCTGGTGGGGATTATGGAATATCTCAATCAACCTTGGCGGGATGAGTCTTCCCATTTTAACTGCGTGGCTAGCGACGCATTATAGTTGGCAAGTCGCACTGCTTGTTCCCGGTATTATCGGCATCATCATCGGGTTGTGGTTGTGTGTACGATTAAAAGGTACTCCCGCAGAGGAAGGGCTTCCTACTGTGGGTGTGTGGCGGCGCGATGTTTTTGAATTACGTCAAGAGCAGTCATCTCCCCCTAAACCTATGCTAACTATTTTGAAAGAGACCATTTTATTTAACCGAATGATTTGGTTACTGGGTTTTTCCTATATTTTGGTTTATCTCATACGTATGGCGATTAACGATTGGGGAAATATCTGGTTATCAGAAACACATGGCGCCAACTTATTGAGTGCTAATGCCATTCTCTCTTTGTTTGAAGTGGGTGGCTTACTCGGGGCGTTATGTTCAGGCTGGGGCTCGGATTTATTATTCCGTGGCCAACGAGCACCAATGATATTGCTGTTTTCACTCGGGCTTTTTACCGCAGTAACAGCACTTTGGTTAATTCCAATTCATCATTATGCTTTGCTCGCAGCTTGTTTTTTTAGTATCGGTTTTTTTGTGTTCGGACCACAGATGTTAATCGGGCTTGCTGCAACAGAATATTGCCATAAAAATGCAGCAGGCACGGTAACTGGCTACTTGGGATTGTTTGCCTATTTAGGGGCAGCAATGGCAGGTTGGCCATTAAGTCAGGTCATGGCGCATTATGGTTGGACTGGAATGTTTGCATTATTAACCAGTGCTGCGGCCTTAATGGGACTCTTACTAATGCCGTTGTTGATTGCTGATGTTAGCAAACAAGAGCATTTAGTTCGCCCACTTTCATTTTCCGATGACGACACATTTAAAAGGTTCTGAACATGAAATTGAAAACCCTCTCTACACTCGTTGCTGCTGGTCTGGCTCTTTCTGCGGTTAGCTTATCAACAAATGCAGCTGGTCGCTTAGTAGTTTACTGTAGTGCGACAAATGCAATGTGTGAAGCTGAAACAAAAGCTTTTGCCGAAAAGTATGATGTTAAAACGACCTTCGTTCGTAATGGTTCAGGAAGTACTTTAGCTAAAATCGAAGCTGAAAAACGTAATCCACAAGCTGACGTTTGGTATGGCGGTACAATGGACCCTCACTCACAAGCGGGTGAAATGGATCTACTAGAGCCTTATGTTTCTCCTAACCTCGATCAAATCATGCCACAATTCCGTGATCCCGCGAAACGCAAAGGGAACTACTCTTCTGCGGTTTATGTCGGTATTTTAGGTTTTGGCGTCAATAAAGATCGTTTAAAAGAAAAAGGCATCGCAATTCCAACGTGCTGGAAAGATTTAATTAAACCTGAATATAAAGGTGAAATTCAAATCGCTGATCCACAAAGCTCAGGTACAGCTTACACTGCACTGGCAACCTTTGACCAATTATGGGGCACTGAACAAGCCTTTGATTATCTGAAGAAAATCAATACCAACATTTCTCAATACACCAAATCAGGTATTGCTCCAGCACGAAATGCAGCTCGTGGTGAAGCCGCTATTGGTATTGGTTTCTTACATGACTACTCATTAGAAGTTGAAAATGGCGCTCCACTTGAATTGATTTCACCTTGTGAAGGTACTGGCTATGAAATCGGTGGTGTGAGTATCATTAAAAATGCCCGCAATATGGATAACGCAAAATTATTCGTAGATTGGACTCTCTCAAAAGAAGCTCAGGAAATTAGCTGGAAAGAAGGTAAATCTTACCAAATTCTAACCAATACCTCGGCTGAATCTTCACCAATGGCACTGAAATTATCAGACTTAAAACTCATTAACTACGACATGGATAAATATGGCGATAGCGAAGTGCGTAAAGAGCTGATTAATAAGTGGGTTACCGAAGTAAAAATGGGTAAATAGCTCATTAACAGAGCGAGATAACCTCTCGCTCTCTTTTTCTCATAATAATAAATACATTTACTCTCGGGGGATTTATGTCTCACACACTCGCTTTACCTGAAAAAAAGAGGCGGGATCCCATATTTTTATGGATCCTAATTGCATGGATGGCATTTGCTTTACTGCCGTCATGGAGCCTTGATTACGGTCTTTTAGATTCTACCGCAGATGAATTACTCACCTCTTACGGCTGGAGTAGCGTTAATATCAGTTGGCTCTGGTTTTTATTACCGAGTTTACTGTTATTTCGCCCATTAACTGCCCCTAAGCGTGAAAATCGCTCTCGCCACTATTTTGATGCAGGTTTTGCGCTGTTTTGTGCATTTATTGCAATCGTTAGTGCTACCCTCGAAGGACGTGGTTTAGGTTATTCTGCGATCATCCTCTTTATTTCTCTGGGAATGATCATGAAAACCGCCTTAACACGCCTTGAATGGCTGGGTGGTGATAGCTTTGTTATTGGCTCTTTAATCGCCGTTGTTGCACTGATTGGTGCCTTTATCATCTTCCCAAGTATCGCTATTTTTATTCCGATGTTTAAAGATAGCGCGGGCAATTTTGCACCTTTTGAGTTTATCGCTATTTTAAGCCAAGCTCATATTGTGCAAGTGATGCTCAACTCTATTGTGCTCTCTATCGCAGTGGGTATCGGTTGTACTTTCTTTGGTTTAATTCTGGCAATTTATACGTCTCGTATTGCGGTACGTTCTGCCATTATTGGTCGTGTATTTTCTATCTTACCTATCGTTACGCCTCCTTTTGTTGTCGGTTTAGGGGTGACTTTAATGATGGGACGCTCTGGCTATGTGACAGAGTTTCTCGCCACTTACGCAGGACTTGAAAATACCAACTGGTTATATGGTTTTACAGGGATTTGGTTAGCTCAAGTGCTCGCCTTTACCCCAATGTCATTTATGATTTTAGATGGCGCCATAAAAACTATTCATCCTTCATTAGAAGAAGCGTCTTACACCTTAAGAGCTAACCGCTATCAAACCTTCTTTAACGTCTTTATGCCGTTACTTAAGCCCGCGTTAGCCAATGCGTTTTTAATTGTAATTGTGCAATCTCTCGCCGACTTTAGTAACCCGCTGGTTTTAGGGGGCAACTTTGACGTTATTGCCACACAGATTTACTTCTATATCACGGGCTCTCAACTGGATTATCAATCAGCCAGTACATTAGGTGCGTCACTGTTAGTTTTCTCACTATTAGTGTTCTGTGTGCAGTATATGTGGATTGGTAAACGCTCTTACGTCACGGTATCTGGTAAATCTTATCGCGGTGACGTTCAACCTCTTCCGTCTTCATTGATTGCATTTGTGACTACTGTTTTAGGTATTTGGGTTGTCTTTAATATCCTGCTTTATGGCAGTATTTTCTACGGCAGTTTCACTGTTAACTGGGGGGTTGATTACACCTTAACACTCGACAACTTTATCAAACTATTTGGTCAAGGAATGAGTGACGGTGCATGGCCTTCGTTGTTAGATACCTTGTTATATGCAGGTATTGCAGCACCGATTACAGCCATTCTAGGACTATTAATTGCCTATATCGTGGTACGCCAAGACTTTAAAGGTAAGAAAAGTATCGAGTTCACGACAATGCTTTGTTTTGCTGTACCGGGAACCGTCGCAGGTGTCTCTTATATTCTTGCGTTTAATGACTCGCCTTTCTACTTAACGGGAACGGCTGCAATTGTCATTATCTCTATGACAATGCGTAATGTGCCGGTGGGAATACGTGCAGGTATTGCGGGATTAGGACAAATTGATAAATCGCTTGATGAAGCCTCTCTAAGTTTAAGAGCGAACTCAATGAGAACTATTTTCTATGTGCTATTACCGTTATTACGCCCTGCTATTTTATCTGCGCTGATTTATAGCTTTGTGCGTGCCATTACCACAGTCAGTGCCATCGTTTTCCTTGTTACACCAGATACTCGCGTTGCCACCGCTTATATTTTAAACCGTGTTGAAGATGGTGAATACGGCGTCGCAATTGCCTATGGCTCGATTTTAATCGTTGTGATGTTGGCAATTATTTTCTTATTTGACTATTTGATTGGCGAAGCCCGTGTTTCACGCTCTAAAGCCAAAAATGCACAGTAATACGGAGTATAAATCATGACACAACAACATTTCGTTGAACTGAAAAATGTCGTTAAGCGTTTTGGCTCAAACACGGTTATTGAAGAGCTCAGCCTGTCTATTCCACAAGGCAAAATGGTTTCATTATTAGGGCCTTCAGGTTGTGGTAAAACCACGGTATTACGTTTAGTTGCAGGGTTAGAAAAACCGACCGAAGGTAAGATTTTTATTGATGGTGAGGATGTTACTGACCGCTCAATCCAGCAACGTGATATTTGTATGGTGTTTCAGTCTTACGCCCTTTTCCCTCATATGTCTTTGGGGGAAAACATTGGCTATGGCTTAAAAATGCTAGGACGTCCTAAAGCTGAAATTAAACAACGTGTTTCTGAAGCCTTAGAGCTGGTGGATTTAGCCGGTTTTGAAGACCGCTTTGTTGACCAAATATCTGGTGGCCAACAGCAACGTGTTGCCTTAGCTCGTGCGTTAATTTTAAAACCTAAAGTACTGCTTTTTGATGAACCATTGAGTAACCTTGATGCGAACTTACGTCGTAGTATGAGAGAGAAAATTCGTGAGTTACAACAACAGTTTAATATCACATCTCTTTATGTAACCCATGACCAAAGTGAGGCATTTGCGGTTTCTGATATGGTTTTAGTAATGAATAAAGGGAAGATAATGCAATTAGGCTCACCGCAAAATCTTTATCGCCAACCCGCATCTGAATTTATGGCAAGCTTTATGGGGGATGCCAACTTATTCCCAGCGACATTGGGCGCTGATTATGTTGATATATTCCAATATCGTTTACCAAAACCAGATACATTTAATACGACTAAAACAGAAGTGAGAGTCGGTGTTAGACCTGAAGCGATCACCTTATCTCAACAAGGCGATGCTTGTCAGCAATGCAAAATTGTCCATGTCGCTTATATGGGACCTCAATATGAAGTGACAGTGGAATGGCAAAATCAAACTTTGCTATTACAAGTCAATGCCACACAACTTCAACCTAATGTCGGCGATAGCTATTATCTGCAAATCCATCCTTATGGCATGTTTATTTTAGAATAAGCATCTTTAGCCTATTTTCTTATTTATCTTCAAGGCGCCATTATGGCGCCTTTTTACCTCTTCTTTTTTACATCCTTTCTTTTATTTTTTTATTATTAAATTACAAAAACTTATAGTGTTTTTATTATTTTAAAAAAATCATCACTTGCTAATGATAATTATATTTACTTACAATATTTACATAATGTTATGTTATAACATTATAAACAAAGGAGGGTGAATGGTATGAAGAAATCTATTTTTAACTACACAACACTTTTTATTTCAATAAGTTACTCTTTATTTGCAAATGCAGTCCCTGCAACAAAGTCAAAAGAAAGTCAGAATAATGAGGTATTAAAGGTCTATTCAACACCTTTACAGACACCACAAGAGAAAATGGCAATCCCCGTTGCCGTTCTGACTCAAGAAGATCTACGCGCTAATCGGAGTGCATCTATTGCAGAAACGTTAACATCCTTGCCGGGTTTTCATGCCAGTTTTTTTGGCGGTGGTTCGGTACACCCTGTTATTCGTGGAATGTCAGGAAATAGAGTCAAGGTATTACACAGTGGTAGTGAGCTTATGGATGTTTCATCTATTGGCGCAGATCATGCGATCACTAGTGAACCCTTTTTAAGCCAGCGTATTGAAGTATTAAAAGGGCCTGCAACATTACTTTATGGAGGGGGAACAATTGGTGGTGCAATAAATGTTATTGATAGCAAAATTCCTATGTCAGTACCTAAAAAAGGCTACGAGGGTGAATTACAGTATCAATACGATTCTGTTTCTAAAGGAAATACAGGAGCAGCCGGATTAACATTAGGGCAAGATAATTTAGCGCTGCGTATTGAAGGTACTAAACGTTATCAAAGCGATTACAAACAACCAGAATCTTTACATCAAGGAGAACCTAGCCGTTTAGCCGGTTCTTATCAAGATAACCAATCTGCAAATATCGGTGCATCTTGGATCTTCGATGATGGTTATATTGGTATTGGTTATGGCGAACAACATCGTCGATATGGGTTACCTGGTCATACTCATTTTCACGATCACGATGAAGATCACACTCACTCACCTATTACCCCGCCTTTATCTGGTCATCATCATCATGATCACAATCATGAATACCCTGATGAACAACATGAACATGGTATTCCTTATATTGTTATGGAGAGTAAACGATGGGATCTACGTGGTGAAAAAAACAATCCATTTGCCGGTATTGAATCTGTACGTTTCAGTGCAGCCAGAACCGATTATCATCATGATGAAAAAGAAGGCCATGAAGTCAGCACCCAATTTAAAAATAAAGGAGATGAATTAAGGTTTTCTTTTACACATCAACCAATTTTAGGCTGGCATGGCGTTATTGGTGGGCAATTTAATCAACGTGATTTTAGTGCTGACGGAGAAGAAGCCTATGTTCCCGCAACAAAAACAAAAAATCACTCACTCTTTTTATTAGAAGAATATCAATTAGGTGATTTTCGCTATGAATTAGGATTTCGCCAAGAGTGGCAATCACTGTTAAATAGAGAAACTCAAAAAAACAATAAACAAAGTGCATCTTCTGTTTCTGCCGGATTAGCGTGGAATTTGACACAAGACTATTTTTTAAATCTATCACTATCACACACAAAAAGATTACCCGTTGCAGAAGAGCTATACGCGAATGGTGTTCATGCAGCAAATCGGACTATTGAAAAAGGTGATCCTAATTTAACTGCAGAGACTGCAAATAATATTGATATTGGAATAACGAAAGTAACTGGAGATACTCAATTCAATATTAGTGCCTATTACAACCGTATAAATAATTATATTTATGGCCAATTTACTGGAGCTGAATTAAATAATGGCTATCGTTCATTACAATATGTTCAACATGATGCACAATTTAAAGGTGTAGAAGGAAATATTGATTATTACTATAACCAAGACAGCTTAATTGGTATTTCTGGTGATTATGTCAGAGCAAATTTACTGCATAACAAAGGAAATATACCAAGAATACCAACTTATCGATTAAGTACTTATATTAAACATAGTTTTTCAGAAAACTTAACAGGACAAATCAGTGTTGACCATTTTGGGAAACAGAATAAAACAGCCGAGTATGAAACACCTACGGTTGCTTATAACACAGTTAGCTTAGGCAGTGAATATATTGGTTATTTAGATAACACCGATTATACCTTGTATGCCAAGATTAATAATCTCTTTGATGCGAAAGGAAAAGATAGCACTTCTTATATTAAAGATGAAATGTATTTACCAGGTCGTAATATTATCTTAGGCGCTACTCTTACATTCTAATATAAATATCATGAAAAAAAGTAAACTCTCTATTATCTTACTTATGCTTTTGTCATCTCCTTTATATGGAAAAGAGAGTCATGAAGATAAAAGCAAAGAAAAAGAAATCCCAAACGATGTAATAAAAGTTAAAGGTACACTAATAAAAAATAAAGAGACCTTCTCTTCTTTATTACTTAATAATCGAGAAGAAATAAAAGGAAAACAACTTGATCAAATAAAAACGAATACTATTGGTAATACCGTTGCAAAAGTCGCTGGAGTACAAGCCGAAGGTTTTGGTCCTAATGCTGCAAGACCCGTTATCCGAAGCTTATCAGGAAACCGTGTCGGCATTTTAGTCAATAATCTACCAATTAATGATATTTCATTTATTAGTGGAAATATGCCTATACCCATTGATATGAATAGAATTAATGAAATATCGATCAGTAAAAATTCTGAAGCCCTCTTTTATGGTGGTGGCACAAGCGGTGGTGCTATTCATTTATGGGATGACAGAATAATGACACAGTTACCAGAAAAAGCGATTTCAGGTACAGTGACATTTAATGGCAGCACTAATAACGGTAATGGTGGCTCTGCAAATATTAAATTCAGTGATGAACAAAATTGGATTTTTAATCTTTCTGGTGCATCAAAGCGTGTCTCTAGATATAAAATTCCAACACATTCTAAAGCCGGGGCTTGTTACAGCTTTCAGCAACTCAAAGAACACTTTGCATTACGAGATCAATGCCAAGTGGATATGAAAGTTTTTACCAGTCGTAATCCTGAAGCTTATCCTTATATTAGTGAATTCTGGAAAAAATATAAGATTGAATATGAGTTAAGTGAAGACGATAAATATACCTTTAAAGATAAAGATTATTTTTCAGGTATTGGCTATGTAGATAACGAAGCTAATTCACAATATAAACCCGGAAGTCCTACATCTATTGAACATGTTACTCCCCCTAAACATTATGTTGAAAATAATAATAAAGAGATCCCAAATAGTTTCCTAAAAAGCCAAAGTGGTAATGCATCTCTTTCTTATATTCGGGATGAAGGCTATATAGGTTTATCTGTTACTGACTTTCAGACGTCTTACGGTGTACCGGGATATGCTTATCTCACCACAAAAACCAGCCGAGAAATGTATAAACCTGTTTCGGTTTCAAACCATAATCGGCGGATAGATATACAAGGAAAACATGAACACTTAACACCTTTTTTAAGGGACAGTGCTTTTTATTACTCTTATTCTGAATCTAAAGACGAAGAATTAGTGGGTCAAATCGCATCATCAGTCTTTGAGACTAAAAATCACCAATTAGCATTGGAAACTGCGCATGTGCCACTTTTCAATCGATTGAATGGCGCTATTGGCGTTAATGGTAATTATCGTGATCTAAAAACCTCTGGTTATGATGCTTATTTACCGAGTGTATTAACCAACGAATACGGCATATATTGGGTTGAATCTCTAACTTTATCTCCTTTTGAAATTACTGCGGGATACCGTAAAGGCCATACTAAGCACCATCTTAATATTCCAGATAATTATAATAGCGGTAGAGGACAAGGTTCGAATTTACAAAACCGTGATTTTGATACGAGTGCAAATACATTAGCATTATCTTTTACACCGATTGATGAATGGACATTAAAGCTACAACAGAATATTTCTTATCGAGCACCAGAAATTAATGAGCTTTATACACATGGACCTCATTATGCTTATCTGATTGAAGAACAAGGTAATAGTCAATTTAATACAGAGAAAAGTAAAAGTATTGAATTATCATCTGTTATTGAGATTGGTAATTTCTCTAATAAACTTAATTTATATAAAACTGACTACAGTGATTTTAAATTTAGGCGATTAACGGGTGTCAGCCGTGGTGGTGTTACCGTTATGGAATGGGATGAAACTGATCTCGAAACTAAAGGGCTAGAATACGAATTTAAATATTTATATGAAATGCCTCACGAGCATAATCTTACATTTACACTATTCGGTGATTTTGTCGAAAATAAGAGTAAAAGAAAGCTGTTTATTGCCGGTAATTACTTACCAAACTTACCTAATGAAAAACATGGTATTAGTATTAATTATCAACATGATGAATTAACAGCATTTAGTAGCGCAACTTACTATAAAAAACAGAAAGAGAGTGGTGGATTAATGTATGGTGGAGATATTACTTTTCCTTCCTATACTTTAGTCGATGCAGGTATTGGTAAAAAATATCACCTTGATAATCTAGATGTTTCGGTTGATTTTATTATTAATAATCTCACCAATACTGAAGCAAGGCCCGCATCTTCTCAATTAAAATACTTAGCCCCATTACCGGGTCGGAATTATGGGGTAAATGTCAAAATTGATTTTTAATCTATACAGATCCAACAAGAGATAAAGTAAGCGAGGCACCCAATGGGTGCCTCTTTTTTATAATAATACTACGACATTTTCCCCTGGTGTGACATCCTGGTGTGAATGTTTGATGTAACACTTGGTGTAACACATTGCTACGCTATTATTGTTTTAGATACTAATTAGAGATACTTGTACTACTCCCTTTATTTTTTAAGATGCTATCAGAACAAAAGCTGATAGCACCCGTTCTACGCTCTATTTTCCTTGAGCGAGATATTTTTGCATTTCATCCGCAGGAACCATACCACCGCCAGTCGCCCATACTAAATGCGTTGCATTTTGCATTTTCTGACTGTCTAGTGATAAACCTTGCAGATAATCTTTAGCTTGAGTGACATGAACAGCACCTGTCATTCCTGCTAAAGCCGAAGGTTCTAACTTAATCCCTTCTTCTTTATTTAATAAACTGAGTAAGTCATAAAGCTCTTGGTCATCAATAGTGTAATAACCATCAATTAAGCGCTCCATTGCACGACCTACAAAGCCTGATGCACGACCAACGGCAAGACCATCAGCGGCAGTGACGTTATCAATACCAATTTCTTGTACTGAGATGCCTTCATGTAATTGGGTATAAACGCCCAATAACATACAAGGTGAGTGCGTTGGCTCTGCAAATAAGCAGTGTACTGCGTCACCAAATGCCAGTTTTAGTCCAAAAGCAACACCACCAGGGCCACCACCAACACCACAAGGCAGATAAACAAACAGAGGATGTTCACTATCAACACGAACACCTTGTTCTTCAAATTGGTGTTTTAAACGTAATCCCGCTACCGCATAACCCAAGAATAATGTTTTTGAGTTTTCATCATCGATAAAGAAACAGTTAGGATCTTTCTCTGCTTCTTTACGACCTTCTTCTACTGCGATACTGTAATCTTGTTCATATTCAACAACATTCACGCCATGTGAGCGTAATTTATCTTTCTTCCACTGACGTGCATCAGCAGACATATGAACACTTACGCTAAAACCTAATTTCGCACTCATGATCCCAATAGACATACCTAAGTTGCCTGTTGAACCTACCGCGATACTATATTGGCTAAAGAATTCACGGAATTTATCAGAAAATAATTTTTCATAATTATCATCTGTACTTAATAATCCCGCGTTAATCGCCAATTTCTCAGCATGAGTCAGTACTTCATAAATTCCACCACGTGCTTTAATTGAACCTGAAATAGGCAGATGACTGTCCTTTTTCAAACGCAATTGACCGCTAATGGAGGTGTTATAACGCTTTTCAAGAGCAACTTTCATCTTAGGAATATCAATCACTTCTGATTCGATGATCCCTTTAGTAACCGCTGTTTCTGGAAATGCTTTAGCTAAATAAGGTGCAAAACGTTGTAACCGTGCTTGTGCGTCAATTACGTCATCTTGTGTTAAACCAACATATGGAAGTCCCTGGTCAGTGGTGGTCACTTTTGGGTTAAACCAAACCACTTCTTTTAAGTCCACTAAGTCATTAACTAGTGGAAAATTACTTTTTAATTTATTTATATCTATATGGCTCATAGTCGTTCTCTTTTATATGACAAAAGAAAGCATAAATGTACCGCCTAATGCGACAAAGGAGGCAATAAAGGTCGCGACACTGTAAAAACGAAAAGTTTCACTTAAAGTTGCATTACAATACTGTTTCACTAACCAAAACAGTGAGTCTGTGACGATGGTACAACCAATAGCACCTGAACCAATTGCTAATGTAATGATTTCAGGGCTAATGTCTGGGTATAAAGGCATGAGTGGTGCAACAATTGCAGTAGCGCCCATCATTGCAACAGTTGCAGAACCAACGGCAGCATGAAGGATAATGGCGACTAACCAAGCCAATAAAATTGGATGCATATCTAAGTTAGAAAGAATTAACGCTAAAGATTCACTTAAACCACTACCTTTTAAAATGCCGTTAAAAGCACCACCCGCACCAATAATTAATAAGATGTTGGCAATAGAGCTAAAGCTATCTTCTGTTTTCTTTAATAAAGTATTCATGCCCATATTACGGCGAATACCTAACACATAATAAGCAACAAAGGCAGCAATAAACATCGCAGTAATTGGGTTACCAATAAACTGTAATGCAGTATAAACCGATGTACCTTTCGTCATATTTAATTCTGCTGCCGTTTTTATCAGCATCAGAACAATCGGTAATAAAACAGTAAACAGAGTCGCACCTAATGAAGGTAAATCTTTTTCTTCACGAATTTCCATATCAGAAAATTCTTCAGGTACGGTTTTAAATGGTAAGCGCTCGCCTAATATTTTTAAGAATAAAGGACCACCAACTAAAGATGCGGCTAAGCCCACTGCAAGACCCGCAACAATAACGGTTCCCATATCTGCCCCTAATTCATTAGTCACGAACAGAGCGGCAGGATGAGGAGGAACAATACAGTGAACAGCCATTAATGCTGTACATAATGGGATAGCTAATTTTAATAATGATGTATTTGTTTTTTTCGCAATTGAGAAAGCAAGAGGAATAAGTAATACCACACCCACTTCAACAAAGAGTGTAATACCACAAATAAGACCAACCAATACCATAATAACGTCTGGAGATAACCAACGGCATTTTTGCAATGTAATACCGATGCGTTCTGCGGCACCTGATATTTCCATCATCTTACCAAGAATAGTACCTAGACCGATAATTGCTGCTAAAAATCCTAACGTACCACCAATACCATTTTCAATCGCATTTACCATTTCTAAAGGGTTCATCTTCATTGCAGTACCCACAAAGAAGCTTGCCAATAGTAAGGCTAAAAACGGGTGAAACTTAAGTTTTATTATAGTAAAAACAATGAGCAAGATACTAATTATAAGAGTACCTAGCACCCATAACGTTGAATCCATATATCCATCCCAAATATTTTATTTATTGTTAATCATATTGAATATTAATCATTCGGCACTTACAAATGATGAAAATTTACACTAAGATGAACTCAATTAACTCAAATAAGTGATCTTAACCACAAATAATCACATTTTGATGAGTGATAGCATGGTATTTCATCTTAACATTACCTTGATTGTTAACTAACGTTACTATCAATAATAAAATGAGAATAAAAGAATGTTTGAATCTTCTAGCGTGATTTTAAGAAATAAACGATTATCCAGTTATCAATTAGCAAGACTTCACACTTTTGAAGCGACAGGTCGTCACCTTTCATTTGCTTTAGCAGCAGAAGAATTGTCATTAACTCCCAGTGCTATTAGCCATCGTATTAATACACTAGAAGAAGAATTAGGAATTAAGCTATTTAACCGCTTTCATCGCCGAATTGAACTAACAGAAGAAGGTGAACGTATTTATTGGGCACTTAAAAAAACGTTAGAAGACATTAACCAAGAAATTTTAGATATCCATAACCAAGAAATCTCTGGTGTACTTACTGTTTATTCACGTCCTTCCATTGCGCAATGCTGGTTAGTGCCTCGTATTTCAGATTTTACTGAACGTTACCCATCCATTGAATTAAATCTACTCACAGGAAATGATGATATTAACTTTCGAGGTTATGGTATCGACCTCGCAATCTATTTTGATGATAAGCAACTGCAAAATCTTTATTGTGAAGATTTAATTTCAGAATCTATTATTCCTGTATGCAGTCCCGAATACGCGAAAAGACATGAGCTTATCAGCAATATTCATCATCTTTCTAATTGCACTTTGCTACATGATAGACAAGCGTGGAGTAATAACTCTGATTTTGATGAATGGCAAGCTTGGAGTGAATATATGGGGCTTTCACTTTTTCCTAATCGCAGTAATATCTGTTTTGACCGTTCTGATCTTGCTGTTATTGCTGCTGTGAACCACTCAGGGGTGGCAATGGGAAGAAAACGTTTAGTACAGAAACAACTGGCTAATAAAGAATTAATTATTCCTTTTGATAATAGTGAGCTGTTTTGTGCTCAGCGTTACTACCTTGTCACTAGAAATGAAAAGAATAACGCTAAAGTACAGCTTTTCATTCAGTGGCTAAAAAAACAAATCAAGGAAAGTATGTAATTTCTTAAGGAAAATCCGATGAAAGAGATGACCTTTTCAACACAACAAATTATTGCGATTGCAGAATATGCAGGACTAACTGTCAGTAATAAAGAAAATATCACAGAAAATAAACGCTATATCCTAGTTGATTTACTGGATGTAAAAACAGATGAAGGGCTTTATTACGGGGCTGCGGTGCTGGATTTTAGTAACGTTTATCGCAAAGCGCGTATTTTAGAATTTAGCGACGAAGGCTATCAACGTGCCCAAACTCGAGAGAAACAAATTCAAGACTATAAAAATAATCGAAAAGCCCAAGAGCCTGATACTTACCAGCCTTCTATTCATCGATATAGTCACTATACGGATTTTCAAATAAACCTAACCGCTATTTATCGTCGTTATGGTTATGAAATCGAATTTGATGCAGAAACCGAAAAAGTTTGGAGCTCTTTAGATCCCGATGGTGCGTCATTCGATTTACTCAAAAATGCCGATGATGCGCTTTCTTTATTAGAAGATTGTGAAATGACATGCTCTTATCATCAAGAAAACAAAGTATGGTCTGTCACTTCAGTAGAAAAAGACACTGTTGAACATAAATCACTCAACCGTGCTATTGCCGAATGCTTTTTATTAATGACAGATCATTATGCCGATGATTGGCCTAATATTGAAAACATTCTTTATTAAAACAAAAAATCATAAATAAAATCATTAATTATCAAGTCATTATAGTTAATGATTTTAGATTTTATTACTAAGAATAGAATCTAACTCAAACACCGAAAGGCATCATTCTCACGGTAATAGTTAATTTCTTCAACTACCCACTGCAAGTTTTTTTGTTGAGCTTGCTGGGTTTGATAAAATAACGCTAAATCACAAACGACCATCCAGCCTCGTAAATTTTTATCTTCAACAATTTTGGGCATTTCCAGATCTTCATCATCAAGGTAAATCTCATCATCAGGTAATTCTTGAAGATAATCCCAAGGAATATAATAAAAAATCGCCTGATTAGGATCACTATTCCAAGTTGCAATTTCCGTATAAATCCACTCATTAGATTCAAGTGTTGAAAGCGATGCTAATAACTCACTAAGCGTTTCAAATTTTTGTATCATTCTATTTCTCACTAAGTATTCTGGTTATTTTTAAAATAAACCCGCCAATTAGGCGGGTCTATTATTTCTTAATTCTAAACACCTATGATTTTATTTAGTTAAAAAGTGTTTATCTTCAATCACGATTAAAGGCTCAATATCACTCTCTTTTTTAATCACCAAAGTTGGGTCTGAACGTAAACAGCAACCACCATAATGCCCGCCAACAGTAAAGGTGCAAACTTGGATATAACGATTTGCCACTTTTGGTAAGCACCATAGTTCTTGGTAAATATTTTCTTGATGATCAAACTGGCCATTGGTTTCATCTAAGATATTCTCTTTATGATCCACTAAACCAATGTTACTACCACAACGTCCCGCAATAGGTTTAATTGCATAACCACTTTGTGCAAGACGAGGAGTCACCGTGAAATCAGTATCTAATAAATAAGGGTTATCAGGGAACAATTGCCATAAAACCGGTAAAATGGCTTTATTACTAGGAATTAGTGTCCAAAGAGGCTCAAAAACTGTAATTTCAGGACGTAAAAGCACATCTACTAAACGTACTTCATCTTCAGGATGTCCCGTACGAATAGGGATCAAAGCTTGTTGCTCACTCTCTTCTCTTAGTTGGTCTAACGCCGTTTCCCAAGCCCATGTTTTCCAGACACATTCAACGACACGTTTGTCTGCATCAATTAATTGACCACGACTATTCCAATGAAGCTCATCTAATCCACGTAGAATTTTACTGTTATAGCCTGCTTGAGTCAGCGATTGTTGCATAAAGAGAGCATGATAATCTTCTTCACTATCATCATCTTGAAGAATATGCACAAAAGGTTTCGCATCACTGTGTTTCCAAGCATCGGCTAATGCATCAAGTAAGCGTTCGCCTGGGTTAAAACCGTCTTTGATACCGCCTTTCTGTGCCCATTTTTCGATAATTAAGCCCGCTTCTGTATGGCAAGAGGCAGAGTCAGCATTATATTCATAAACTTTGACACCGCGTTCATCCATGCAAAAATCCAATCGTCCGGTGATCATTTGATGGCGTCTGTTTTGCCATGATAAACGGATACGAGGCCACAACACTTCAGGGATATCGAATAAACGCAGTAACTTATCGTCTTTCAACACTTTTTCTGTTGCATGTAGATACATCAAATGCATTTCATTACTTGCGCGAATAAGTTCCTGCTCCGCACTTTCTGAGATGGAGAAATATTCATAGCTATCTTGATTGATAATGTGACCGTGTTGTGCAAGGACATAGGCTTTTTCTAGAGGCGAGCTTTCATCTAACCACTTGCCATCTAATTGACCTTTATTATCAAGCTGTTCCGCATGAATATTTAACAATTCTGGCGCAATTTTAGGTTGAGGAAGGCTGTAAGCATTTGGCTCTGTTTGGATCATCCAACCTAATAGGGTGGTATTATCAAAGGTATCTTGAATAAAGTAGCCGTTATCCGTCACTTTAAGAGGTAATTCTCTTGTCCATTGTTGCCCTGCGGGTAATCGAGTGTGAATAACATTTTGTTCTGCAATACGAATTTTATCTTCAAGAACTTCAGTAATAACAGCAACATGCCCAGTTACTTTAAACTCACCACCTTCTTGCCAAATCAGTAAAGCACCCACTGCTGGAGGTTGTTTACTACCATTTGCAAAGGCTTGTAATGGCAATATATCGTCATCTATGGTTTTACGTAGAAAACGCAGTGAGAAGATCTCATAAGCCATTCCCACATCAGTAAATACAGCCCCATAATGCAAATAGAGAAAACGGCGAGCAAACTCGACACACTGCCACTTGTGCCCCATATATTCATTACCAATATAACTACGGAATGAATCATTAGCGGCATAGTCTTCTTTATCAATACTGCTGTAATCTGAAGAGTAAATCGCGACACCACCAGGCGCATAGCCTAACAATGTTCCAAATGGTTCATGACGAATGATATCTTTTACATTCATAATCTCGACCTTGACGATAAATAGATAATTACCCTGCAACACTTATAATCTTGCCTAAGTATTATAGTTAACAATCTTAACGCCGTAGCCTATTAGATGTGAATGTAATTTTATAAATTTCAATAAAGTGAGGATAGTTGTTTGAATTTAACACGAGTTTAAGAAAGGAAATCTCGACGATATAAAAAAAAACTCAAAAATAACCCATTATAAAAAAGCATAAAAGGCATTTTCGAGTATAAACACAGTCAAAGAGGGCTTTATCTTTTTTGTTATAGCCTCATTATTTACTCTTTATTAATCATAAATGCGAGCACAAATAACAGATAAAATGGCGTTTTGGCAATATATAGCACTGTTTATCAAAAAATTCTCGATTATCCTGCTAGAAAAAATAAGGATATCAAAATAGTTTAATGAAAATTAATATCATCTTATAACATGACGGGTATAAATAATTCATCCAATTAACCGATAACACATTAGTATGGATTTTACTCATTCAAGTCGGAGTGCTTGTTTATTTTGAAGATCCATCACGGAAACTTGATATTCAATTTATTGGATATTATTGGTGGTTGATAGGAAGAATGAGGTCACTAATGTCAAAGATTTATCCCATTTCTCAAATTATTGGGCATAAAATTCGTAAACAACGCCAGCAACTTCGCTTGTCAGCAAAGGTTGTCGCTGAACGAGTCGGTATTAGCCAGCAACAATTTTCACGTTATGAGAATGGGCTATGTAAGATTGATGTTGATATGCTCTTTCATATTGCACAAGAGCTAAAAGTCACCCCTGCATTTTTCCTACCGCCAAATGAAGAACAAGTTTCTGCTGTGGCATTGACACAATCCAAACAGTTTTGGAGTGCTCAAAGTCAAATTTAATATTCTTGGTATGGAAATCTTCTGCTTTATCTTCTCATTAAGATAAATAAGATTTCCATATATCATTCTTAATTAGATGATTTCATTGAGCATTATTACCTAGAATTATTAATTCCTTTCATATATTTCTTTTAGAACAACAAATTTTTTTCTTTTATAAAATAGAATGTTAACGCTATTTTCACTGATTTCCCTGCCAACTTAAGCGATATTTTTCGTATAGATTATCTCCTATTTCTAATACAAATTATGCTAACCTTATTAAGAATAATAACGATTATCATTCAACAATAAGAGTTAAACATGAAATATCGCTATGCGCTCTCTCTCACTGCACTATCATTTCTTTCTGCATCTGCATTAGCTGTTGAGTATCCAGTTGGTCACCCTATTCTTAAAAATGGTATGGAAATTCAAGGGGTTTACCTCCAACCTATCACCATGGATACTGAAGAAGGTCATCATGCGATGAATCACTTAGCTGCCGATAAAGCAGATATCCATTTAGAAGCAGATATTCATGCCACAGAAGATAATCCGAATGGGTTTGCTGAAGGCGATTGGATCCCCTACCTCACCATTGAATACACCGTAACAAAATCTGATGCACCAGCGAAAAAACAGCAAGGCACATTTATGGCAATGGTTGCCAATGATGGTCCTCATTATGGTGAAAACTTGAAGCTGGACGGAAATGGTCAATATAACGTGACCTATAAGATTTACCCGCCTTCATATAACAAAGATATCGCTTTTGGTCGCCATATCGATAAAGAAACTGGCGTTGCACCTTGGTTTGAACCCTTTGAAGTGTCATGGGATTTCACCTATAGCGGTACAGGCCGTAAAGGTAGTTACTAATTAGCTTGATAACGGATAAATCCAATCATTTGGATTTGTCCTTTTTCCCTTTTTTAAGTGAAACGCTGATGATCAAAACTCTCTCTAAATACACATTATTACTACTCCTAATGGTGACATCCTCTGTTTTTGCAGCAGAGAAATACACTGTTGAATTAGAAATGAAAGATGGCGAGCTTATCCCACAAGTACTTGAAGTACCTTCCAAAACACCGATACGAATAAAAATTCGTAATACAGGTACTAGCCCTGTTGAATTTGAAAGTACACAGCTACGAAAAGAAAAAGTATTAGCGCCGGGCGCAAATTCTGTCGTTGTAATCGCACCACTAAAACCGGGTCGTTACACCTTCTTTGATGATTTTCACCTTTCTCATCCTCAAGGTGAAATTGTTGCAACTGAAAAGGCAGAGTAAATATGGGACAAGTTCTGTTTGTTGTTTGGCGAGAAAGTTTTGAAGCACTATTAGTGGTAGGCATTATTTATGCGTGGATAAAACGTTCACCAACACCACAACAAGGTATGAAATACTTGTGGGGTGGCGTGATATTAGGGCTATTTCTTGCCGTTATTCTAGCGCTGAGTATTTATGGTGTATTTAGCTCGCTAGAAGATATGTGGCAATCTCTATTTATGATCACAATGGAAATCCTCGCCTGTGTGCTTATTGTGCAGATGGTCTATTGGATGAATGGGCAAGGAAAATCATTAAAAGCAAATATAGAAAATGAACTCACCCAAAAAACACAACAACAAAGTGCATGGGGTATTTTACTGATTATTGCCATTGCGATTGCCAGAGAAGGCAGCGAAGTGGTGGTTTTTCTCTCTAGCCATATAATGGCTCTTAATACACAAACAGCACTACCTTTCTTTATTGAAGTCTTTATTGGCTTACTGGTTGCGGCATTCACACTATGGCTATTTTTGCTGACTTCAAAAGTTATTTCATGGCGCTATTTCTTTACCGTAACAGGTTTTTTATTACTATTCCTTGCTGTTTCTCTGTTATTAAAAGCCGTAGAAGAAATTGCAAATCTACTGATTGAAATGGATTTTGAATTACCTGATTTCTTTATTTACCCACTTTGGGATATTAGCCATATTCTTGATGATTCCAGTATCTTTGGTAATTTTCTAGTTTCATTTTTCGCTTATCGTTCTCAACCTATTGGCTTAAGCGTGGTGACATTTATTGTCTATTGGGTGATTGTTGCACTGTTATTTAAGCGGGGTTCACGCCATGCTAAATAATGCAAAATCGAAAAGTAAAAAGATCACCACTTTTCTAGTTATCTTGTTATTTTCTTTTCCTGTTTATGCCGAAAAAATTATTCAGGGCATTATTCAAGATAGTGAAAACATCGTTATTGCCAAAGGGGATATCCCTACTCCCAAAAAATTCGAAACTAATATTTTAAATTATCGAGAAAAAGCGGTTGAACAATTAACGCTAGTTGAAAAATCGCTCGATAAATTAATCGAGAATAGTGAAAAAAATCAGCTTATTAATGCGCAAAATGCTTATCAACAAGCGCATTATCATTATGAGGTTATTCGCTCTATTATCGCCCTTTTTGGGTCAAGTGAACGTTTATTAAATAATCGGGCTGATTTCTTTCTTGAAAGAGAAAACTCACCTCGTTTTTCAGGATTTCATTTAGTTGAATATCAACTGTTTAAATTAAAAGATCTTCAAAAAGCCACGGAGTCGGCAAAAGCCCTTTTAAGAGACATCAGTGACTTAAAAAAACGTGTTGCGATTGAAGATATCCCTATTCCTAAATTGGTTCAATCTGCGGGTGATAGCCTAGAGTTTATTTTGACTGACAAACTCGCTGGTATTGAAAATCAATATTCAAACAGCGATCTGGGTGATAGTTATGCCAATTTATCTGGATCACGCCTAATCGTAGAGATCTTATCGAACCACATTCCAACGGCTGAATATCAATCTCTTATCAAACAATATGACGATATTGGTGCTCTACTTTTAAAATATCAGCGTAATGAAGGTTTATTCCAGCCTTTAACGGCGCTTCCTGAAACAGAAAAAAGTTGGCTTTTTTCTCAAGTGACACAATTAGCAGAGCAAGTAGCGAACTTACGTAGCACGCTCAATATTGATGTCTACTATCACTATAAAGAAGCAAGTGATGAAAAATAAAACTCTCTTTAAATCGCTATCAAAAAATCCTGTTAACCTCAATAAGCGTACAACGTTAAAGTGGCTAGGAGGAAGCTTATTACTCGCCAGTATGGGAGCTAAAGCAATAGAAAAACAAGAAACTTCATCAACTCCGCGTTATCAACGCGCTATTGCTTATTTAGGTCAACATCAAGCGGGCGTTATTACACCAGAACAAAAACATGCCTCATTTATTGCACTTAATCTGACAGTAACAAGCGCCGAGGATGTAAAAAGAATATTCACAATACTGACACAACGAATTGCATTTTTAACTCAACCCAGAGAACTTCAACAAAGAGCTAATCCACACCTTCCTCCTGCTGAATCGGGTATTTTAGGAACACAATTACACCCCGATGAATTAACCGTCACCGTCGCTTTAGGCGATAGTTTTTTTGATAGTCGTTTTGGTTTTCATGCTAAAAAACCTAAGCGCTTAGAGCCAATGAAACCCTTTCCTAATGACAGACTCGATCCTAAATGGTGCGGTGGCGATGTATTGCTGCAATTGTGTGCGAATAGCCAAGAAAGCGTGATTTATGCATTAAGAGATATTCTAAAACACCTGTCTGGTAAGGTTTATGCTGTATGGAAAATTGACGGTTTTCTTCCTGCTCGTGATATCGATAATCGACAAACGCCGATTAATCTTTTTGGCTTTAAAGATGGCTCTGGTAACGCACCGTCTTCAGATAATAGCTTGATGGACTCTCTTGTATGGATCACTGAAAAACAAAAAGAGCCACAGTGGTGTTTAGGTGGGAGTTATCAAGCGGTTCGTCTTATTCGTTTTGCTTTGGAATTTTGGGATAGAACGCCTCTTGAAGATCAAGAAAATAACTTTGGTCGCCATCGTTCAACGGGTGCGCCAATAGGTATGAAACAGGAAATGGACGATCCTCAATTTGAAAAAGATCCTCACGGTGACAGAGTGCTATTTGATTCTCATATGCGACGAGCTGAACCAAGAAATCCAGAGCGTTACAGTGCAAAACTACGCCGACGTAGTTATAGCTACTCGTTAGGATTAACGCCTTCAGGTCAACTAGATATGGGGCTGATTTTTATCTCGTTTCAAAATAACCTTAAAAAGGGCTTTATTGATACGCAAAAACGTTTAGACGGTGAACCTTTAGAGCGTTATATCAAACCTTTTGGTGGTGGATATTACTTCGTGTTACCCGGTATATCTCAAGAGGGTGATATTCTGGCAAAAGGGCTATTTGATTAATCAACACACGATTTTAGGCACTTTGCTTTTTCTGCAAAAGTGCCTAAATAACGCCTTTAGCAAATTAGCGGGAGAAATGCGCCATTTTTGCTTTTAATGCATTGCCCAGTTCCATTTGCCTTTCGGGTTCAATAAATCCCATCGTCAATACTGCTGCCACCATTTCCCCTTTTTTATTAAGTACAGGGCATGAAATAGATTGTGCGCCTGGAATGCCTTCTGCCGGCTCATGACGAATAGCAAAACCTTGTTGGCGAATAGTATTTTTCTGCTTTTGTGATAAATCAGCTTCAATTTTTAAATCACTAAAAGTGGCAAAAATAGCACCCGCCGCACTGACTTTATGAGGAACAGGAGTATCTGGTAAAAAATCGATATCAACATGTTTAAAGCTACGGTTATAACGAGCTAAAAACAGTTGATTTCCTTGAGAAATTACCAGTCCCGTAGACATATTCTGTTCGTCTCTAAATTCACATAATAACTGATTAATCTCATCTACAAAGGATTGTGGCTTTGGCGTCGCCTGTGCTAAAAAAAGAATTTTACTGCCCAAACAATACTGGCTTCCTTCACTCTCTTGATACAGCATTTCAGAGCGACAAAGTGAAACTAAATATTTATGTAAGCGACTTTTTGAAAGCGAACAGGCTTTTGCAATATCTGACGATCGGGCAATACCTCCATTCGAAGCAATAAATTCAAGAATGGTAATAGCGATATCAACCGAGTTAACTCCTTGAGAATTCTGCATTTATTTTTCCCACACCTATTCGTTATTTACTTTATTTTATGACGATATCCCATTATTCTTTTTTTGTCATTTTTACTAGTTTATTTCACTGAAACCTTATTTTAAATAGGGCTTTTTAATCATTTTCTATCGATTATTTTCTTTGTCTATTTTTAGATGATCTAACTCAAGGTTAACTATATATGAATTGGGTTTATATATAGTTAACTTTTCTTGTGCGTGAGAATGTCTATGTCTAAAAATCAAAAATGGGAATTAAATAGAAGAACGTTGTTAAAAGGAATGGGCGCCATTGGCGTGGCTGCTCTTTCTCCTAACGCGTTCAGTCTAGTTAATGAAAATAAACCCATATTTAACCAGAAACCACGGATCAAATTATCCGAGTATAAAACCTTTCGTTCAACCTGTGCGATGGAATGTTTGCACTGTAACCTAACAGCTTTTACACATAAGGGGAAACTGATCAAAGTTGAAGCCTCTGAAGGCTTTAATGTGAAATGCTGTTTGCGTGGAATGAGCCGAACTAAGTGGGTATACCATAAAGATCGTCTCACCACACCTTTATTACGTGTTGGCGAAAAAGGAAAAGCAGAATTTAAGCCGATCAGTTGGGATGAGGCGCTTGATCTTATTGAAAAAAACATCAGAGAAACCATTGATAAGTTTGGCAATGAGGGGCTATTTATCTCCACTCATGCGGGCAATATGGACTCGATTAAAAATGATATGGGTAAGGCATTTTTCGATTATTTGGGTGGCTCAACAAAACAAGCCGGCTCTTTATGCTGCTCTGCGGTAACGGCAGCGATGATCCCAATGGTAGGTCTGCGCTATGCAGATACTCGAGATACCGTAAAAGATAGTCGCTATATTCTTTGTTGGGGCAATAACCCTGCTGTCACCATGCAAGCATATTTTAAAAACTACAACCAAGCTCGTCGAAATGGCGCCAGAATGGTGGTTATTGATCCTCGCTTTAATGAAACTGCCGCTAAAGCAGATGAATGGATCCCGATTGTACCCGGTACAGATACCGCCCTCGCATTAGGTATGATCAAAATTATTATTGAAGAAAATCTCACTGATAAACCTTTTTTACGTGCGCATACAGGTGCTGTTTATCTTGTTAACGCACAACAAAAACTATTACGCCAATCTGATGATGACCAAGATAGCTATCTGGTTTTTGATACCTTGAGCCAGCAACTTGTTCACCATGAAACACCCAATATTGTTCCTGCGTTAACTCATGATGAACTACCCGCTAATGCTGATTATGTGACGGTCTTTGAGCAAATTTATCAACAAGCACAGCCTTGGACTATCGAAAAAACAAGTCAAGAAACGGATATTCCCAAAGAAACCATTATTCGCTTAGCACGCGATTATGCCACCACCAAACCGGCAATGATTGTGCAAAATATGTCAGGTGCTCAACGAACAGAATTCGGTGCTTATGTTGCCGCAAGCCAGTTTTATCTCGCTTTATTAACTGGCAATATCGGTAAAAAAGGCGCTGGAATTTGTGATGCAGGCGGTGCTCGTCAAATGGCGAAATTTAGCCCAATTATTCCACCAGCACCGAATGCAAAACCCATCAAACCTATCCCTGTTGCAAAAGTGGGTGATTGGATTGTCAATGAAAGACCACATCCAATTAACTTTTGGTGGATCATGACAATGGGTGTGATGACGCAACTTCCTAATACCAATATGGTGCGTAATGCACTGAAAAAAGTCCCTTTTGTTGTTGTCGCTGATAACTTGATGTCATCCACGGCTCTTTATGCTGATCTCGTACTTCCTGTTACCACTATTTTTGAAGATACCAGCTTAATGGCAGGAGTTCGTAGCCAATATGTGCAATTAATGGAAAAAGCCGTTGAGCCACCAGGAGAAGCAAAACCTGATTACTGGATCTTTGCTCGTCTTGCTGAGCGCTTTGGCTTTGGTGAAGTCTTTAATCAACCTATTGAGCATTACATTGATGCTTGCCTTAAAGGTTCTGGCATTACTCGTGAAATGCTGGAAAAAGGTCCAGTGCGTCCAGTTGAGGGTGATTGGATCCCATTTAAAGATGGTGTTTTCCGGACCTCAACGAAAAAAGCGCACTTCTTTATTGAAGAGTGGCAGGGTAAAAATTTCTCCCCTGTTGTCACCTATTACCCAGTAAAAGAGTCCACAAAAGGCTCTCCTGAACTTGCCAAAAAGTATCCTCTGATGGCAGTGCAACGCAAACTCGCCCGTAGTGTTCACTCCAGTCATGGTATGAATGAGTGGATCTTAGAAGTACAGCGTAATCAACCTAATATTCTTATCCATCCTAATGATGCCTTAGCTCGCGGTATTAAAGATGGTGAATGGGCTATCGCGTTTAATGATCGAGGTGAACACCGTGCTATTGCCGTTGTGACCACTCATATTAAGCAAGGTGTTGTCTCATTGGATAATGGATGGTGGGAACAACAAGGCGGAAGTAGTAGCCATGTCACCAATGATCACGTAGAGCCTTTGGGTAATGGTCATTGCTGTAATAGCACCTTAGTTAACGTAAGACGGGAGGCATGATCATGGCGAAGAAACAGTATGGTTTTCTGATAAATACCAAAGATTGCTACGGTTGCCGTACCTGCTCTATGGCATGTAAATCTGAAAACGTAACACCTCCCGGCGTGCTATGGCGTCGTGTTCGTGAATTCAACGAAGATCAACCTAATGCACAAGCTTTTATTACTATGTCTTGTAACCATTGTGATGATCCACAGTGCCTAAAAGTCTGCCCTGCTGATACTTATACCAAACGAGAGGATGGTATTGTCGTGCAAGATCATGACAAATGTATTGGTTGCCAGATGTGTATTATGGCATGTCCTTACAATGCGCCTGTTTATGATCCGGTTGAAGGCAAAACCAGCAAGTGCAATATGTGTGCAGATAGACTGGATGAAGGCTTGAAACCACGTTGCGTTGAATCTTGCCCTACGGGTGCCATTGAATTTGGCGAAATTGAAGATTTACGTAAAAAACATACGACAAACTGGGCTTTATTAGAAAAACGCTATGGCGTTCCTGATCACACCATCAGTAACCCTAATATTGTCATTATTGGTATGGAGGATTAATCATGCATGATTATCAACTGCCGTTAGTCCTGTTTACGGTAATGAGTCAATGGGGCATTGGTGCGGTATTAGCGCTTTCACTGTATCAATGGCAAAACCAGACTCAAAACGTTGCAATGCTAAGTACCAAAGCATTACGAACAACCATTGCGCTGATTTGGCTGATTGAGGTTCTGGGCTCATCAATGTCAATGGGACACTTAGGTGATCCGCTTGGTGCATATCGTTCTGTTTTCGGTATTGCCCACTCTTGGTTAAGCCGTGAAGCAATTGCCTTCGTTATGCTTAATGGGTTGATTTCATTATGGGCATTAGCAAGCTGGGTACAACCGAATGCTATTCGCCGTAATAGTTTGATTGGATTGTTTTGTGGTGTGATTGGTTTACCTATTATCTTGGTTACAGCGCAAATCTATTACCAAATGCAAGCACACCCGTTATGGCATACACCAGCAACACAAATTAGCTTTATTGGAACAGCGCTACTACTTGGTTTTGGCTCGATGATCCCTTGGTTACGTTTACAAGGTAAAACAATTAGCAATTCATTAAAAATAGGAACATTTATCGGCGCATTATTAGTACTTGTGGGATTAGTTATGAGAGCGCAAGTACCCGGTGCAGATGTGGCAAGCCTATTATTATGGTGGCAAGTCATTGCTAGTTTGATTGTGGGTATTTGTATTATTACGTTGTCTGACAATGCTTCATTTACCAAAACATCGCTTTCTGTTATCGCTATTTTGATGCTTTTTAGCGGTGAAATCACAGGAAGAATGCTGTTTTATGGCAATGTCATGGCGCAAGCACCTTGGTTCTAAATTTGTTATTTCTCTAGGTTAAATGGCTGGATTAAATGGCTGGGTTAAATAGCTTAGCTTGTTTGCTTATTTAACCTAGTTTTCATCCCCGATGTTTCACTTGATAATTTTATTTACCTTAACATTACCTTTAATTTTGCCCCGAATTTATTCGGGGTATTTTTTTATCTCACCCAATATTATTGATTTTGCTTTATCGGCACTCTTTTTATCTTTGATGAAATAATCATCTAGCTATCTTTATCAATAATAGGCAAAATTAACCTTAATGATTTAGCACAATTCCCTGTTTACTATTAGAAAAGAGAGCGCTTCGCATGACTGGATTAATTATTACCATCGCGTTATTGGGTCTTATTTTTTATTATTACAACCGTATTATCTCTATGCGTGAAGCTGTTATCTCAAGTGAAACTGAAATTTCAGTACAATTAGATCGTCGTGGAAAAGTGTTTGACAGCTTATTGGCCACCGTAAAAAAATACCTCAGCCATGAGTCTGAAGTCTTTACTAAAATCACTGAATTAAGAACACAATCCCAAAGCGCAAATACCAAAGAAGCCAAAGCGGCTGAAGATGAGTTATCAAAAATTGTCTCAAGTGGTGCCATTAATGTTGCGGTTGAAAATTACCCTGAATTAAAATCCGACACCATCATGGCAAATTTACAAGAAGAGATTGTTTCGACAGAAAATAAACTCTCTTTTGCAAAACGCGGCTACAACCGTACTTTAGAACAATATCGCGCTTTCATCGCTTCTATCCCTGCGGTATTTATCGTCAAGATTTTCCCAAGCCTTGTTATTGATAAAGAGTACTGGCGTCTTGATGAAGGAACCATTAAAGCAGAAGAAGCGCGTCGCATTAATTTCGATTAATTTTATAGTAATAAGAGATAATTATTACTTCTAGATTGATAAAAACAGCACTTAACGGTGCTGTTTGGAGTCACTAATGGATTTCAGAAATGTTCTACGAAAAAATGCTATTCGAACTCGTTTTGTTATAGCAACATATTTACTCTTAATGCTTATGATCGGTTTGCTGGTGGATACGGCTATTGGGGCAAATCCCTATTTAGATCTTACTGATAATATGTGGGCATTTCTGACGTTTCAATCTCTTCCCATTGCTTCACTCATTATTTTAGCTATCTCGATTTTATTGCTTCTCTTTATTCATTTTAAAGGGCATAAAATCATGCTTACAGGAATGAATGCGCGATTAATTAGCCCTGATGACACCTTAAATGCACAAGAGCGCCAATTACTCAATATTGTTGAAGAGCTTAGTTTAAGTGCAACTCTGGGCTACATTCCTAAACTCTATCTTCTTGATACACCTGAAGCCAATGCTTTTGCAGCTGGCTGGTCTGAGAAAAATGCCTTTATTGGCGTAACAACGGGTTTATTAAGTCGCCTTAATCGCCAAGAAGTACAGGCTGTATTAGCTCACGAAACAGGGCATATTATTCATGGTGATTCACGACTGACGTTATATGTTGGCATATTAGCCAACGTTATTTTGACGGTAACAAATATCTTTGGCAGTCGCTTATATATTGCCTCTGGTAATCGAGGTGGTAAAAGTAATGATGCTGCAAGCAAAGCTCGATTGATTTTAATTATTCTAAACTTTGTTTTGCCGATCATTACACAAGTACTCTATTTCTATTTATCCCGAACTCGCGAATATATGGCGGATGCGGCGGCGGTTGATTTAACTCAAGATAATCAAGCAATGATTAATGCATTAAAGAAAATTTCAGCACAGCATGACACTGAAAATTTTGAAGATGGTTCGACGGGACGAGCTTATCGTAAAGCCGCTTTTATTTTTAATAAAGGGGACTCATTTTTCTCAACGCACCCTTCCATTGAAAATAGGATCGCAGCGCTAGAAGGTCGAAAGACATTTTAATTCGTACTAATACAATGCAGAAAAAGAAAAAAGCGTTTGTACCTGTTTATCAATACGGTACAAACGCTTTTTTAATTCTTATTTCTTAGCAACAATCCGATTAACGGTGTTTTTCACCGTGATGAAAAATAGCGGTACGTAAACGCTCTTGTTGCTCATAACGTAGTGGAAATTCAATTGTTTTATCTTTACCTAATTCCACTAAAAGTTCATTCATGGTTTGAATACTGGTTGTAGCAATCGCATCATCAACCTGTTTAACCATTTCATTATAATGAGACATTGTGATCTCCTTTTTCTCATAAAAATCTTAACCGCTATCATATTACAAGAAAGAGAAATTCTATATTTTTAGTCGCACAAAGCATGATTAAATTGAGTTAAGTGGCTTATTTTTTGTCTCTTGCCCCAATAACATCACCGCTAATATTCCAATCACAATCGAAAAACTGAAAATCAGAAATATTGAGCTTATCTCAAATTGATATTGAACCAAATATCCCACCATTAAAGGCCCTAATATTCCGCCAATACGTCCTATTGCCGTTGCAGTTCCGGCACCTGTTGTTCGAATTCCATCGGGGTATTGTTCTGGCGTATAAGCGTATAAAGCCCCCCAAGCACCCAAATTAAAGAATGATAACAACATACCGAAAATAAGCAGTGTTGCAGTTGAATCAGCAACACTGAAATAATAAGCACTAATGGCAGTTCCTGCTAAATAAGTCACTAAAACAAACTTTCGCCCATAACGCTCAATTAACCAAGCCGCCGTAAAATAACCGGGCAACTGCGCTAATGTCATAATAAGCACATATTGAAAGCTCTTAATTAAGCTAAAGCCTTTTAACATGGCAACACTAGGTAACCATAAGAAAATACCGTAATAAGAGAAAACAACACAAAACCATAATATCCACAGCATAAGCGTTGAACGACGATATTGCGGTGACCAAATTAACGCCATTGATTGGCGAATCGATAAACGTGTTTTTTTCTGTGAAATATGCGATGAGGTAGGTTCAGGTAATTTTGAACGTAAATAGAGAGCATATACTGCGGGTAATGCACTTAATAGCATCGCCATACGCCAGCCATAATCAGGAATAATAAAATAAGCAATCAACGCAGCAATTAACCAACCGACAGCCCAAAAACTCTCTAATAAAACAACAATTCTGCCTCGTTCATGGGTTTCAACACTTTCACTAACAAGCGTTGAGGCAACGGGTAATTCGCCACCTAATCCCATTCCAATAAAGAAACGTAAAACAAGTACCACCATCAAAGAGCTTGCTAATGCCGTTAATCCACAACCTAAGCTAAACAGTAACAAAGTAAAGATAAAGACGGGTTTGCGCCCTTTTCTATCAGCCATAATGCCAAACACAAAAGCGCCAACAGCCATTCCAATTGAGTTTACACTACCAATCCAACCCAATTGTGATGCCGTTAGTCCCCAATCTTCTTTTAATGCTGTGAGTAAGAATGCGAGTAATCCCACATCCATTGCATCAAAAGTCCATCCCATACCTGCAATACATAAAAGCTTATTACGAGAAATTGCCTCAGGTGCTTTACCTGTTTGGCTTGCCGTTGTCATTACATTTCCTTTTTATCTCCTGCTAAAGTGTTTAGTATACTAAACAAGAAAATTCTCTTTGTTAATAGCAAAGTCATCATTTAAAGAAAAATTAACATTCATGCTGAAAAAATAGCTAAAAAAAATCGGTATCTCTAAATAAGATACCGATTTCAACTTTTATAACTTTCTATTTTGCTTTTTTGATTAGCTTCTTAAACCACGGCCTTTTTCGATTAAATACCATGCAATAACGTAAAACACAGCAATGAAAAGACACAAAACACTAATCGTTACGGTTAAAGAGACATCCGTAATGCCCAGAAAACCGTAGCGGAAACCACTAATCATATAAACAATTGGGTTAAGCTTGGATACACCTTGCCAAAACTCAGGTAGTAGTGAAAGTGAATAGAACACACCACCTAAATAGGTTAATGGTGTTAAAACAAAAGTTGGGATAATACTAATATCATCAAAGGTTTTCGCAAAAATTGCATTTAATAATCCGGCGAGAGAAAACACAATTGAGGTCATCAGTAATGTCACCACCACCATTGTCCAAGAATGTATTTCTAGCGGTACAAAAAAGAGTGAAACTAAGGTCACTAAAATACCAACACAAATACCTCGGGCCATACCACCACCAACAAAACCGGCAATAACAACATGCGTTGGCACTGGTGAAACTAATAATTCTTCAATACTACGTTGAAATTTCGCACCAAAGAAAGAAGAAGAAACATTTGCATAAGAGTTTGTTATTACTGCCATCATAATCAAGCCAGGAACAATAAACTGCATATAATCCACACCGCCCATATCGCCAATTCGTTTACCAATCAGGTTTCCGAAAATAACGAAATAGAGAGACATGGTTATTACTGGTGGAATTAATGTCTGTACCCAAATACGACCAAAACGGGTGACTTCTTTAATCCAAATTGTTTTGAGGGCTACCCAATACAGCTGAATCATTCCCTCTCTCCTTCTACTGTATGCTCTTCATTCACTAAGTGAACAAATAATTCTTCAAGGCGGTTGGCTTTATTTCTCATACTTAACACTTGAATACCTTGTGCATTAAGTTGAGCAAAAACACTATTTAGTCCTTGCTCTCTTTTAACATCAACTTCTAATGTAGATGTATCGACCAAGCGATATTGATAATTTTGTAATTCAGGTAGTGGGCTCTTCGGTGCTAAATCTAAAATAAAGGTTTCAGACTCTAATTTACTTAATAGCCCCTTCATACTGGTATTCTCAACCAGTTCACCACGTTGAATAATACCAATATTCCGACACAGCATTTCTGCTTCTTCCAAATAGTGTGTGGTTAGAATAATGGTCGTGCCTTCAGCATTTAATTGTTTTAAAAACGTCCACATTGAGCGACGTAATTCAATATCAACACCTGCGGTAGGCTCATCAAGAATAAGTAATTTAGGTTGGTGCATTAATGCACGCGCAATCATTAAACGGCGCTTCATTCCCCCAGATAAAAAACGCGCTCTATCTTCGCGCTTTTCCCATAAATCTAACTGGGTTAAATAAATTTCGGCACGCTCTAATGCCAATTTACGAGGTACCCCATAATAACCGGCTTGATTGAGTACAATTTGTAATACGGTTTCAAAAGGGTTGAAATTGAATTCTTGTGGCACTAATCCTAATTGACGTTTTGCATTGACCATATCGGTATCAGTGTCATAACCAAATACTTTGACTTTACCGCTACTCTTATTAACTAAAGAGCTAATAATACCAATTGTGGTCGATTTGCCTGCGCCATTAGGGCCTAATAAAGCATAAAAATCGCCAGCCTCAACGGTGAGATCAATTCCTTTTAGCGCTTTTACGCCATTGTGATAAGTTTTCGTTAACTCCGTTAACTCCAATGCATACGTCATATGTGGGAATTACCTTTTATCAACTGCATTATTCAGCATTAACTGAGCTGAAATCAGAAAATAAGCTTAGTTCAAAGAATAAAATGGAATAAGTTATTCTAGAGAATATTCAGTGGCAAATAAACCGTTTTAGGGCTTATGACACAAACGAATAAATAAATATTTTTTAACTATTACAATAATAAAGAATAAGAGATGGAGAGAAAGAAAATTAGCCATCAAGGCTCAAGGTTCTTTTATTTCTTACGAATATTCTGATGTTTTAATAAATTTATCCCTTGATGCAATCATTTAGCCTAATTGATACCAATAAAATTATTGCCTTTGTTTCTCAAGTTTACTGATGAATATTATCCCTCCATTTATCACCCCAATCAATGTTGCTCTTTATTTTTATCCTTTTTACTTTCAGAGTAAAAATAAAACCAATAATAACAATCATTAGTTTTATTTACGTAATATTTGCAAGTATCTATTTTTGAATAATACAACGGCAGGTTTAACAAACAGTTATCTTTTTATACATTTGATTTACATCAAGGAATGTATTGATAAATTCATTAAACAAATGCTATAAAAAGATCTATCTTATTTGAAAGCGAAAAATTACAAGCAATTATCTGTCACTTGGCTTTAAAAAGCCCTCTGATTAATTCAAAAGTAATGGTATAAAAATACCCTTTCTTAATGGATCTCTCGCATCCAACAATAACACAAGAGCTATTTCGTGTTGGCGTACTGTCAGCGCAAATGGTGGGAAACCGAATTTACAGGCAGTCACGTCATGATGAGAAAAATTGAAGAGCTGTTAGCCAATAACAAGCAATGGTCAGAATCTGTTACTGAAGAAAATCCTCAGTTTTTTAAAGATCTCTGTAAAGGTCAAAAACCTCACTTTTTATGGATTGGTTGCTCTGACAGCCGCGTTCCAGCAGAAAAATTAATTAACGCAGCACCGGGTGACTTATTTGTTCACCGTAATGTAGCAAACTTAGTCATTCACACTGACTTAAACTGTCTTTCTGTGATCCAGTATGCGGTTGATGTATTACAAGTCGAACACATTATTGTCTGTGGTCACTATGGTTGTGGTGGTATTGAAGCCGCTATTGAAGGCACCGAATTAGGACTTATCAATAACTGGTTACTGCATATCCGCGATATCTGGTACAAACACAGTTCTATGTTAGGTGAACTTGCACCACAAGATAGATTAAACCTACTTTGTGAGCTAAACGTTATTGAGCAAGTTTATAACCTTGGTCACTCAACAATTATGCAAGCAGCGTGGAAGCGTGGGCAAAAAGTGATGATCCACGGTTGGGTTTACGGTTTAAATAACGGTGAACTACACGATCTTGATGTCACCTCTGATAGCCGTGAGAAACTTGAACTTTCTTATCGTCAAGCAATGGCGAAATTGAGTCATCCACGTTAATAAGATACTTTCGATTAAATAACAAAAACCCGCCTAAAGCGGGTTTTTTTATAGTTTTAAAATATATAGTTGCCTATTTGGCAACAACAAAGAAAGATGCTAGTCTGTTGACAAATAGGAAACAAGGGGCAGGGAATGCACGTAATATCACGAGAGCCTTTTGATTTAGCATCTATACGTTTCCCCAATTGTGCTCAAGCACTTACCGATGCTTATAGAACGCTAAAACAGAATACTTATCAAACACCTGAAGCATTAAAAAAGTCTTCCCAAGTTTAGATAGGATGAAGTATAGAGAAAAATGGTGGGTTATCGATATTGGTGGAAATACGCTAAGGATCCTATTTTTTGCGGATTTTGAACGCGACAAAATATTTGTGAAACATATTTCTACTCATGCTGAATACGATAAACTCATTGATTACTATCGGAGAACAAAAGAATGATGATTGTTGATGCAATTAAGGCTGCTAATAGCCTAGTCAATATAGTTCCTATTCTTGGTCGTAACCAATCTCGTAAAGACTATGAAGAGGGTGTCAAATTAGTTGAATACTTAGTAGAACACGACCCAGATAATCCTTTAATTGATATGCTTTGTCATAAAATTGACGAATATGAAAATAGCGCACCTGAATTTGGAGCTTTCAATGCAAGACTCAATCAATGTGATGATGCAATTGCAGTTTTACGCACATTGATGGATCAATATCAGCTAAATACGACTGATTTTAAAGAAGAATTAGGCTCACGCTCTTATGTAAGTCGTATTCTCAATGGTGAACGTAATCTCACACTAGAGCATATTAAAAAACTGGCAGCTAGATTCAATGTACCTGTGTCTATTTTTATTAAGTAATGCCGATAAAAAAACCCGCCTAAAGCGGGTTTTTTAACTTCTATTTTAAGTAAATAAATTACTCATCTAATAATGTTACATGCCCAATATAAGGCAGGTGACGATAACGCTGTGCGTAATCAATGCCATAACCAATAACAAATTTATCTTCGATGGAATAACCAATCCACTCAACAGGAACATCAACTTCACGACGAGAGGGTTTATCCAATAAAGTACAGATAGAAATAGAAGCGGGCTCACGTAAGCTTAAAATCTCTTTAACCCGATTTAAGGTGTTACCTGAGTCGATAATATCTTCAACAATCAGAACATCTTTACCACGAATATCTTCATCGAGATCTTTAATGATTTTAACGTCACGCGTTGACGTCATACCATTACCGTAACTTGATACAGTCATAAAATCGACTTCATGGTTCACGTCAATTTCACGACATAAATCTGCCATAAAAATAAAAGAACCCTTTAACAAGCCGATTAAGACAAGATCATGTTGACCTTGACGTGGGCGGTAATGTTCTGTGATTTCACGACCTAGCTCAGCAATACGCTGTTTGATCTCTTCTTCAGAGATCATGACATCAACAATATGTTTCATGATTAATTTCGATTGGGTTAACGGGGAAAGCAAACGATTGTACCAGAACTTCCTTCATCATGCGATGATCTGATTTAATGAAAATAAAGGCACAAAATATTAATTCCATGCCTTTTATTAATTTATCTTACTGATATTAATGATTTTTATAGTGATAGATTATTTACTAACAGTAAAACCTGCCATCATTCCAGTATCTTCATGTTCTAATAAATGGCAGTGCGCCATAAATGGATGTGCTTTTGTCGCCAAATGATCAAACTTCACCAAAATTTCGCTAAATTGCCCTTCAACTTTCACGATATCTTTCCAACCTTGGCGATGCTTCTCTGGCGCTCTGCCATTTTCAGATAAAATGCGGAATTGTGTACCATGAACATGGAATGGATGTAACATCATATCGCCACGCCCAGAAACAACCCAACGTTCGTAAACACCTTGTTTCACATCAAATGCAGGTTCAGTCATTGAGAATGGAATACCATTGATACTGTTAGCATTATAGATATCTAAATCACCATTACCATGACCGCAATTCATGCCACTGCCGTTACCTTGGCGCATATGACTCATTCCATGATGAATACCCGCTAATGCTTTATCACCATAACGCTCTGTTAATAGCATCATACCTTGCATATCTAAACGCATATCCATACGTAGATGTAATGTGCGCGTGGAAAGATTGCTTAATGTTGGTAGTGCAGGAATAAGTGCTAATTGCTCAGGTAAAAGACCTTGTCCTTTTTCTGCTGATGGTAACAAGCGTAATACAGGTAATACATTATCAAATGGCGCTAAAACCATTCCCATTTGACGCACGGGTAAAGTGACAATATCAAAATCGCGTCCATCAGAGGTATCCACTAAAACTTCAAAGCGCTCCCCCATTAAAATAGGTAATTCAGTCACTTTGACTGGCTCGGCGAGTAATCCACCATCGCTGGCAATCACATACATTGGTCTGCCATCACTTGTAGCAAGGTTTAAACTACGCGCATTACAGCCATTTAAGAAACGTAATCTAACCCAACCTTTTGGTACAATATGCTGTGGTTGAATAGCGCCATTGGTTAACATCATATCGCCAAACCAACCAATTGCAGCACTCATTACGTCGAGTTGATAATCGATTTGTCCATCACTGTCTAAACGCTTGTCTTGTAAAATAACGGGTAAATCATCAACTCCCCAGCGATTAGGCAATTTACGGCTTGCGGTTTCATCATCTTCAATAATCACTAACCCGCCTAATCCCATGGCGACTTGTTGTCCGGTAACACCATGAGTATGAGGATGGAACCAACACGTTGATTCAGCTTGATTGGGTGTAAAAGTGACAGTACGAGATTTTCCTGGCTCAATCATTGCTTGTGGGCCGCCGTCTTCTTCACCACTGATTTCAAGTCCATGCCAGTGAACGGTTGTTGTCTCTGGTAATTGGTTATTGATATTAATTGTGACGGGTTGACCACGTTTAAGTTTCAATGCGGGGCCTAATAAACTGCCGTTATAACCCCAAGTGGTGGTGTTCGCAGTAGGTATAAATTTAGAAATACCTTGTTGAATATTCAGAACAATCTTTTGTTGAGCATCGGGGGTAATTTGAGGTGGAATAGCCAATGAAGGCGTGTTACTTTGGGCAAACGCAAAACGACTCCAACTTGGTAATAATGTTACAGCACTTAATGTGGCGCCTAATTTTAAAAATTCGCGACGTTGCATAATGTATTCCTTTGAATAAAAACAAATTATTTTGTATTTATCGAAATAAGATGAATAAAGAAGTTTTGTAAACTATTACCAATGCTAAAGTTTCCCCTTACTGGAAGGTCAATTTAAAACCCAACAAAACAGCGGGTCTTTGCAAAACTTTTAACTACATTAAGTCAAATAACAAAACTTGCTAAATCATCACACAAAGGAACAGCACTCCTAATGAAAAAAATGTTCGCCTTGTTCTGCACACTAACGCTTTCTTTTACTATGCTCTTTTCTTCAAGTACAAAAGCGTTAACTTATACACAAGCAGAAGACTTGGCAGATTTAACCGCCATCTACCTTTTTTTAAATAAAGATTGTGGTTATGAGCAGATATCAAAATCTAAAATTGAAAGAGCCTTAATGGTCTTTTCTCGCTCACAACAATGGGATGTTAGTAATTACTCGACATTGCCAATGGGTCAATTGAATGAAGATAGCTACAATGATCTAAAAGGTATTGAAGTATCACACAATAAGAAATGCCAACTGTTAGCTAATAAATCACTCAGTTTATTAAACTATTAATGCCTCTATTAAGTTGCAATTGGATTGATAAAATAAGATAACCTCTTGAAATAGCATGCTTATGCTACAATATAAAGCAGCTAAATAGAGGTTATCAAAGAAACAAAACTTCCCTTCTATCTTTTATTCTTCTTTGTGCTGATTATTTTTCTTCTGTTTATATTCATTCCAATATAAAGCTACTGATGGAATGCTTTGAATAATCAACATTCTAAAAATATGATTCGACATAACAAAAGCAGCATCTACATTCATCGTTATAGCCGCAAATGTCATGGCTTCCATGCTTCCTGGCGCCCAAGCTAATACTAATGTAGCCCAAGGAACACCCGTTAAATAAGCCGCTCCCCATGCAACAATCACCGTTAAAATCACATTAATAATAACCACTTGCACAGAAGAAAAAGCATTTTTAATTAGTGATGAGAGAGGGAAAACAACAAAGTGTGCTCCGATATTCATACCAATTAAAACCATGCTCAATTCATTAAGTAGCATGGGAAAAGCAATGGATTCACTAACAAACGATTGAACCAGTATCGCACTGCCTAATGACGTTAACATAAAGGGCGCAGGGAATCGGATTTTCTGCAATAAAAGCCCTGAACCTAACCCTAAAGCAACAATCAATAATAGCCACAACAATGAAATAAGGGTCATTTCAGGTATAGCAAACTCGGGCATATTGGCTTTATCGGCTCCGACAATAAAACCCGCCATAATAATCAGCACCATTAAACGAATAGTATGAGAAATAACAATTTTTTGGGGTGGCGTTTTCGTATGATCAGTTAATGCTAAAATAGCAGCCATCGCACCGGGGACAGCTCCAAGCATTGATTCTTCTTTTGTCCAACCAATATGACGGTGGAACCAAAAATAACTCACAAAAAATTGAATAGCTAAACAAACAACAAGGGTGAGTAATAAAATCATTAAATTATCAGCACTGCCTAAATGAACTTGGTTAAACATTAGACCAACCGATGTTCCTAAAGTAAGCTGAATAAAGGTTAATGTATGTTTAGGAACCGCAAGCTCCCATTTAAAACGATAAGCAATAATGACAACAATAATTGGCCCAAACATCAAAGCCATAGGTAAGCCTGATAGTGTGAGAACACCACCAATTAAAGCACAAAATAAGATACCTGGTAGAGTTTTTAAAAACGACATGTTGTGTTACTCAGTTTTTTTAATTATGGTTTTATCCTAGCATTTATATAAATATTTAATAACCAAATAGTGATAATGTAATTATTATTTTTCTTAATATTAAGAGCCGATTATGTCGTTAAAAATGACTACAAATCCAACACCGAATGAGATCAATGAAATTTATGAAGGATTATTGACTCACAACCTTCGTTATATTCAGATGGAACAGTACACACCACTGGCTGTTTTTAAGGAAGAAAACGGTAAAAAAATAGGTGGGATCACTGGGGATATTTTAGGAAATTGGCTGCGTATTCGTTATTTGTGGGTAGATAAAGCCCATCGAGGACAAAATATAGGTACAGAATTACTGCAAGCAATGGAAAATACCGCAAAAGAGAAAGGTGCCAAATACGCTGAAGTCGATACCTTTAGCTTTCAAGCTCTGCCTTTTTATCAAAAGCAGGGATTTGAGATATTTGGCACCCTAGAAAACTATCCTGTAAGTGATAAAAAATATTATTTAAGGAAAGATTTATGAACCTTAACTTAAAATAGTTAGTCACTCAGTTCTTCATAAGAAAATGGCATATAATTAGAGGACTTTATTTCTAGCTTATTTTTATCTATTTCATCATATTTTTCTATTAAATCATTAATAGAGGATTGATCCTCATTACTAATATCTGGATCTATTTCATTAGCATTTTTTTCGGTATTATAATTTTTATATTCCCATTCTAAACCTTCACTTAAATTATTTATAAATTCATCAATAGTTCTCATAATATTATCTAATAACTCTTTTTTACCAACCAGCTCAGAATAACCAATCTCACTTAAAAGATGATTCAATAATTTATCTATTTCATTTCTATCAAAAGAAAAATCAATGTCACTATCAAATAAATTAGCTATTTCCTCAAAGCTCTTAGTAAAATCCTCTGTAGAAGCTTGAATTTTATTATAGAAACTATTCTGTTTACTTAATCCTGAAGAATAATTGGGTTTAATGCTCTCTAATTGTTCTTTCATAGAATGAATAATTTGAGAAAATGCTGTCATTTTTTCTAATGGTATATTTAGTTCTTTATTTTCAGACATTGGAAGCACTAAGCTTTCAGTCACTATATTGCTAAGTTTATAAAGATTTGAAAGTACATTTTTAATGGAATCTTGAATATCGTTAGAGTAAGAAAGATTATTCTTTAAAATATTGGCGGATTCTCTTCTAAAATCAAACTGTAAATTTTCTATTTCACTAAAATATCTTTGATTTAATAAGCTTGAATCACTAAGACTAACGTCTGCATGATAACCACTACTATGAATACTGGAAGAATCATCACTAAGTGAGCTAATAGATGTTATATCACTTGTTGAACTAGAAGTGCTGCTACTCATATATTCGTTGTAATTGCTGCTATTAACACTTAGAGTATTATCTTTTCTATTTTTAGCTTCTATATTATCATCTGTATTTATACCCAAAGTTTGAGTTGTTATTTTTCTTTTATTCTCATAATACTCATTCATATACTTTTTAATCCAAACGTCTTTAGTATCACGATGTGAATATGCTATACCAGAATCATTATGTTCTCCTTTCAATATTGAATACATTATATTATGCAAAGTCTTGAGTTCGGATTTATCAAAAACATGACTTATGATATTTAAATTATCATCTGATATAGAAACTAAAAAATTTATTTTAGAAAGAAACTTTTCTTTCTCTTTATTTGTGGAAAAATTTTCTAATATATTTTCTTTTTTATTCAAAAGTATCTTTTCTAATTTATAGGTATCTAATACTTCACTGTATATTTTTTTAATATCGTTACTTTTAATTCTAGAAACTCTCTCTTCAAAAATGTTCTTGAACACATCAGCAAATTGCTCATCACTCACATTATTAGATTGATGACAAAAAAACTCTGCTCTTTTTAATTCATTTAAATAATTAAAGAAACTATATCTATCTTTGATACTGACATTTTCATTTTCTATTAAAGACAAGAAATGGTCTATTTTTTTCTCTTCAATTATTAATTTATTTTTTATTTCAATAATATTTTCCAAGCTACTCTCAATATTTTTACTTTTATCCTCCAAGATAATATTAATTTTCACCCTCAACTCTTTATTATTATCTATTAACGAATTTAATTTTTCACGATTATTTACTATTGATTCCAACTCCTCATTATCATTTATCAACCCCTTGAAACTATCATTATTTTTCAATATTTCCTTAAGATCATTAACATTGATCGACAATAAATTTAATTGATTTTCTTTTTTTTCTAATTTTATTGAATTTTCTTTTTGTTGCTCAATTCCATTATGAAACCTCTCTTTTAAGATATTTATTTCATCTTTATATTTAACGATGCATCCTTTTCTATTTCCTATTCCCATTCTTCCTGTTTTACTCACCATTAATAATGTTGAGAAACGCCTCATTCCATTAACTATTTTTTTTAATAAATTAAATTTTGTTGTTGTATTGGAAATTTTCTTTATATTATTAACTATGCTGAGTTCCTTATTATTTAAAAAACTATTCTCAGTTGAAAAAGAGACTTTTCTCTCAAAATTATTTATATTACTTAAATCGATCATATCTTATCTCCTATCTATTAAAATTATCTACAACATATTTTATTCCTTTTATTTTTTTAGATTTATAAAAATCACACAATGTTAATCAGTCAACCACTTTCAATAAAAATACGACATATTATAAGACTCAAAAAATAGAAATAAAAAAAGATATCAACAAGTGATACCTTTTTTTAAGTTTATTTATTCTTTAGCAATAGCTAATAATGAAAGATCACTACTCTTTTAAATCGTTATACACAGTCGCTCTTGAAACACCAAGATATTGTGCGGTAATTTCCATTGCCTTACGCAATGAAAGATAGCCTTCATCCTGTAAACATAGTAGTAATTCGCGTCGTTGATGTGGCTTCAATGCTCTTGGTGTCACTGAATAAGTCGCAGAAAATTCATCGATACGTTTTTTCAGCGAGTCTTCAGTCACTGAACTAAAGGTTTCAATAATGTCATTACCTTCTTCAAGGGTCGCAAATTGGTTCAGCACCATTTGTAATCCTTTGATCATTGAAATATCAATATTTAAACATAACGCAGCAACGTAATTACCTTGCTTATCTTTAATACCAATAGAGGTACTTTTTGCTGTTCTACCATCAGGAAATTGGTTCGGGTAATTAGCCACTATTTGAGGGAAATTAGACGATTCAATACGCGCCATTCCCAATTCAGTTGCTCTATCCCCCACTTTTCTACCTGATAGATTATTTTCAATGACCATAATGGTATTTTCACTATCGGTTAGATCATGAAGTACAACTTCACAAAAAGGCGATAATGTTTTACCAATGCCTTGTGCAATAAATTGTAGTTGTTCTACCAGCCACTCTTGGTCTTCTGTTTTGTGTGACATAACGATCCCTGCAATAGCTAAAACGTAAATGATTTATACAATTTTAACTGATTTATTCAAATAATTAATCGTTATCTGCGGGATAATCAGATTTTGCCTGATTTAAAATAGCTTTTGCCATCCATTGAGTCATATCAATGACCTGTTGATCATCCATTTTCCAGATATCTTTCATTACCAAAAAGACTTCAGACCCATAAATTAAAGAGAACGATTTAATCACCTTATCCCACATTTCTTGAGGATAATGTGATTTTAATGGCTCAATAACTTTGAGTAAAATCTCTTTACGATGACCGCGAATAAATCGTTTTTCTGCATATTCACTTGATTGCCTCTCTTTTGCCCATTGCTGCAATGAAACTTGCAATGCGCCACGTAGCGCACCTTCATGTTTAAACATCTGTGGATAGGCAAGATTGAGCAACTCAGTAATGCGTTGTTGCGTATTATCTTCAGGAGTAGGTGTCCATGCAATGATCGGCGCTAAACTTGCGTCAACTGTGGCACTAATTAAATCACTTTGTGTGGGAAAATAACGATATGCGGTTGCTCTCGAAACACCTGCATGTGCCGCTAATTCCGACACTGTCGGTAACATTCCTTGCTCAAAAAGCCCCAATGCTGTTGTCACCAATAATTGATGGGTTCTTTTTCGTGTACCGGACATTGCATCCGTTTCATCACTGTAACTCATAGAAGATCCTTCGTTATTTCTACACTTTTATGTGTCTGGCTTATCTTAAGCTAAATATTCACAACACTTGACGTTTACTTTAGGTGATTAATCGCACCTTATCGACCTTTTATATACAAAAAATAAAAATAATGAGACAGGAGTCTCAAAACGATGCTATGATAAATGAAACTCGAGTCTCATTATGATTATAATCTATTCGTCGATAATCATAAAAGGTATGGGAAGGCTTATGAAACAGTATTCTGGTTCTATTTATATTGCCACAACGCTTGATACTAAAAGTGCTGAGATTTTTTATGTCAGTGATTTAATTAAAAAAGCAGGCCTCCCTGTTAAAACCGTTGACTTGACAACCAAACCCACGGCATTAGCTAGAGAAGCTGATGTCACAGCAACAGAAGTTGCACGCTTTCACCCAAATGGCGAAGAAGCTGTTTTTTGTGGCGATAGAGGGAAAGCAATAGAAGCGATGTCTATCGCATTTGAACACTATTTAACCCACTGTGATGATGTCTTAGCCATTCTTGGGCTAGGCGGATCAGGGGGAACGGCACTGATTACACCAGCAATGCAATCGCTGCCAATTGGTGTACCTAAATTGATGGTATCTACGATGGCGTCTGGTGATATTTCAGGCTATATCGGTGCAAGTGATATCTCAATGATGTACTCCGTTACAGATGTATCCGGCTTGAATCGTATTTCTCGTAAGGTACTAAGAAATGCGGCAAATCAAATAGCTGGCGCTGTTTATTTTTACCAAGAAGAACAAGTTGTTGATAAACCGGCTGTTGCATTAACGATGTTTGGTGTAACTACGCCTTGTGTACAACAACTCACACAAAAACTTGAAAATAATTATGACTGCCTTGTTTTTCACGCAACAGGAAGTGGCGGTAAAGCCATGGAAAAACTAGCAGACAGTCACTTACTTCATTGCGTGCTTGATCTTACAACAACAGAAGTATGTGATTACTTGTTTGACGGTGTGCTTGCTTGTGATGAAGACCGTTTTGGTGCAATCGCCCGTACCAAAACCCCTTATATAGGTTCTTGCGGTGCATTAGATATGGTGAACTTCGGTCGCCCTTCTAGTATTCCTGAGAAATATAAAGGGCGTCAATTTTATCATCATAATGCGCAAGTCACCTTAATGCGTACAACACCAGAGGAAAACCGTCAATTAGGTATCTGGATCGCTGAAAAACTCAATCAGTGTGAAGGTCCATTGCGGTTTGTATTACCACAGGGCGGTTTTTCAGCTCTGGATATTGAAGGAGCCCCTTTCTGGGATCCTCAAGCGAACCAAGCTTTTTTTGATGCATTTATAACAACATTTAAAGAGACAGAGACTCGTCAATTAGTCATCAGTCCTTATCACATAAACTCCGCTGAGTTTACTCAGCAAATTTATGATTTACACCAGGAACTTATTTGTTAACCACGGAGAAAGAAGAATGACTCATTCACGTGAAACGTTACTAAAAAAATTCAATGAAATGATTGCACGCCATGAACCGATTATTGGTGGTGGTGCAGGTACAGGACTTTCAGCTAAGTGTGAAGAAGCCGGTGGTATTGACCTTATTGTTATTTATAACTCAGGTCGTTACCGTATGGCTGGTCGAGGATCTTTAGCGGGTTTATTAGCTTATGGTAACGCTAATGAAATCGTTATGGATATGGCAAAAGAAGTATTACCGGTTGTTAAACATACACCTGTGCTTGCTGGTGTTAACGGTACAGATCCATTCTGTAACTTCGACAAATTCTTAGATGAAGTTAAAGCAACAGGCTTTGCTGGCGTACAGAATTTCCCAACAGTAGGTCTGATTGATGGTAATTTCCGCGCTAACTTAGAAGAAACAGGTATGGGTTATGGGCTTGAAGTGGATATGATCCGCAAAGCCCATGAAAAAGGTTTATTAACCACACCTTATGTCTTTAGCCGTGAAGATGCGATTGCAATGGCTGAGGCTGGCGCAGATATTATTGTCCCTCATATGGGGTTAACAACTGGCGGTAATATTGGTGCTGAAACAGCATTAACATTAGCGGACTGTGTTCCTTTAATTAATGACTGGGCAAAAGCGGCAAAAGCTGTGCGTTCTGATGTTATTGTACTGTGCCATGGTGGCCCAATTGCAACACCTGAAGATGCACAATATATCTTAGATAATTGCCCTGACTGCCACGGTTTCTATGGTGCAAGCTCAATGGAACGCTTACCAACAGAAGTGGCATTAACCGCAACTACCAAAGAATTTAAAAGTATTAAACGCTAATTCAAAATCATCAAGTTTGCCTAAGCGTTAATCCATATTGCCCACTTTATGTGGGCAATATTTTATGCAGAGAGTCTTAATTGAAATTAGACCAATTTGGCAATTAATGTATTTAAATCACCCGCTAAGAAATCAACAGGTGGAATTTCAATAACAGTATAAGCGCCTGCACGTTGTTTCATACTGGCTCTTGCGGCAGATACCATAAATTGAGAGGTCAATGCAGGGTTGTTAATACGCATTGAATATTCAAATAATTGATTATGAGTTTTACCTGATACCCCTTTATGGGTCATATGAACGCCATGCCCCACATCTTTTAAGCTATCAACACAATCAACTTGCTTAATATGGGTTTCATCAGAAGAGAAATAGCTATCTGCTTTAATAGCTTGCTCTACTTGATTAAAATTCGCCCCTTCTTCCAATTCCACGTAAACCATACGGCGATGAACACCTGTACCTAATGGAATAGTCATTGAAAGTGCATCTTTGACACCATCAATGGCCTTAGCCGCAACGCTGTGCCCCATACTCATTCCTGGCCCAAAGTTAGTATAAGTAATCCCTTTTGGCGCCATAGCTAACATTAAAGTACGAACAATAGAATCGGAGCCCGGGTCCCATCCCGCAGAAATAACAGCAACGCGGTCATGTTTTTTCGCAACTTCATCTAATTCTGTTTTTAATGACACAATTTCACTGTGAACATCAAAACTATCTACTGTATTAATCCCTAAGCTTAAAATAGATTTTGCTAACTCTTTAATCGCGCGTGTCGGTGAGCATAAGAGTGCAACATCAATATTACCTAATGTTTTGATATCGTTAGTTACAGTAATATTTTGCAGTTCTTCTGGGATATTATTGATATCACGACGAACAACACCCATTAATTCAAAATCTTGAGCTGCTTGAACAGCTTCTAATGCAAATCGACCAATATTGCCATAACCGACAATCGCCACTTTTATTTTAGTATTCATTAATTCCCCTGACTTTAACGTTAATCATCTCTTAATGATAATAGTGATTAGTTATCAACGAATAAACCATATAAACATCTTTTTTGCCAGATAAACATTATTTGCGCTATTACCTTATAAATAAACCTTGTAGAATTCCCTATCTTCCTACGCGTTATATTAATAATATCGATTTCACTCTGTTTTTAAGAAGGTTTTCAATGCATCAGTCTGATGTAGCGGATCGCTCGCTTTTTTCCCTTAGTTGGCCAATATTTATAGATATATTCCTACATCTAGCCACTCTTTTAATTAATACCTATATGGTAAGCCACGTTTCTACCGCTTACTTAGCAGCAATGGGTGTAGGTAACCAAGTCTTTGACCTGTTTATCACCATCTTTAGCTTTATTAGTGTGGGCTGTAGTGTTGTTATTGCACAATACTTAGGTGCAGGTAAAAGAGAAAAAGCCAGCCAAGCGATTCATATTTCTATCGCTTTTAACTCTTTGCTAGGTATTAGTAGCGCTTTGATCATTCTTTTCTTTGGCTACAATATTCTACATATCATGAATACGCCTGAGCATTTAGTGCAAGATGGCTATAACTACCTACATATTATTGGTATTTGCCTTATTCCTGAGGCAATTTCGATTATTCTTGCAGCTTGTCTGAGAGTCTATGGCAAATCTAAAGCGGCTATGTATGTCACATTGATAGCCAATATTGTTACCGTTATTGGTAATATGATTGTGCTTTATGGCTTCTTTGGTTTACCACAATACGGATTAGTGGGTGTTGCTTGGTCTACTGTTGTCGGCCGTATTATCGCCGTGATTTTACTGTGTGGATTACTGTTCTACGGTTTACGTATTAAATTCGAAGCCAAACAACTCGTAGTGTGGTCTAAAAATATGTTAGGGAAAATCCTACATATCGGTTTGCCTGCCGCGGGAGAAAACTTGGTTTGGATTTTACATTATATGACTGCATCTGCCTTTATTGGATTAATGGGTGAAGTCCCTCTTGCAGCACAAACGCTCTATTTCCAATTGTCATTATTTTTAATGCTCTTTGGAATTGCGATTAGCATTGGTAATGAAATATTAGTAGGCCATCTAGTCGGTGCAAAGCGCTTTGATGATGCTTTTGTTAGAGGTTGGAAAAGCTTAAAAACAGGCGTGATATTTACGATTGGGGTAGTTATTGTTTATTGGTTTATGCGTGATCCTATTTTGTATTCCATTACAGAAGACCAGCGCATTATCGACCAATTGATCCCACTGTTTATTTTGTCCGTCTTTTTAGAGCCAGGTCGTACTTTTAATATCGTAATGGTAAATGCCTTACGTGCGGCAGGCGATGCTAAATTCCCTCTTATGACAGCAATTTGCTTTATGTGGGGGGTGGCTATTCCGGTGGGTTATTTCCTTGGTATAAAAATGGAAATGGGCCTAATTGGTATCTGGATTGGCTTCCTTTGTGATGAGTGGTTACGTGGATTAACTAACGCATGGCGTTGGCGATCTCGCAGATGGCAAACAAAGCGCTTGGATATATAATAATCGAACTTCCCCCGATATTGTTATCGGGGGAATATATTAAATAATATTATTATCTTTAAACTTTAGGCTTTTTAAAAGGATAATAGAATTTATCCCTCTCTTTAAATCTTCATTTAATTTTATTTTATTATTATTTGATTTATTAAAATCCTCTATAAATCGAAAAATAAATCGACTAATTAAAAAAAACTCTTCTACTTCATACTGCTCTTCATATTCTTCACATAAAGAAAACAATTCATTTAATGAAATATTATTTAAACATTTAATTAGATTATCTTTGAAAATGCCTTTTATTTTTTTATTTTTAGAAACAACGTCAGATAAATCATTAATTAATTCTAATTTTTCACTTAAAGAGTAATCATCATTCATTGTTTCATAAATATTTTCTTCAACAATATCCTCTATAAAATCTTCAACAGAAAAATTGGTAACTCTTAGTTTATTAATATCATAATTTTTAATTTCTAGCTCACTAAATATTGACTCAATTTCTTTCTCACTTAAATCAACAAAAAAATTAAACTTCTTATTATTAATGGATAAATTCTTATTAAAGAGATAACTATCAGTATTATCATCATAATGAACTTCATAAGAATTGGTAACATTACCTACACTCTTACTCATTTCCATATAAATGGGTTCATCTTCTATTAAGCCTTTATCATTTAAATATCTCACATCAGAAATTTTATTTACTGAGTTCTCTATTAATAATACAGAGCTAGGTTTAATGTTAAAATCAATACTTGATGATTGATTTGATAAATATGAAGAACTTCCTTGTAGCGACCCACTTATCTTTTCGATAATCATTATTATCATTCCATTAGTTTAACATAGATACTATTCTATATTTTGATTTTCCTATTTCTATCATTTATCTACCATCTATAAATTTAGTTTTTATAAAGAACACACTCAACAGCATTATTGATATCATCGCGTAAAAAATGTTTGTAATTATCAATGCTTCCAAAATTAGATTTTATTTTATCGTCTGAATTTAATATAGTATCTACTATTGACTCTAAATAATTATTTTTAGTTTTTTCTAAAGAGATTGCATCTCCAGAAAATAGAATCCATTTAGAATGAAATTCTAATTCATTCTTAAATTGTATGATTTTTTCTTTCTCTAATGTAGATATTTCCTCCAAAGAGGAGATGATATCATTAATTACACTCTCTTTTATTTTATCACTTTTTACTTTTCTTTGAGCGTAAGAGAATGACTTGTCAAAAACTTCATTAGTTTCATTAAGTTCTTCTTTATTTATTTTTTCTTTGCTATCTAACTTTGTCGTTTTATTTTCACTCTGATTGTTTTTATTTTCAATATTAGAAATACTTTTTCTTAGCCCTAAGAAATTATTTTTCATATTAAAACTTGGCTTTATAAAACTAATAATTGTATTATAACAACTTAATACCACTCCATTTAAAACATTTTTAATTTTATCCCCTTTATTTTCAATGTTTTTTATCGCTAAAAATGTACTTCTAATCATATTATTTATATACATATATCCCCCCTAGTCATTTTAGGAGAATTAAACCGTATATCATAATTAGCTTCTATCAATTAGTTACGTTCTTTTGTTCATTATTTGTGATTATATTCTATAAAAAGGTTAATAAAATATAACTATTTAATAAAATAAAACATTAAAATAAATAATGATTATTTTTATATTTTTAAAACATCTAATGTTTACAATGCTTTTTCCATGATTAAGATCACAGAAAAACATCCCCATAAGTTAAATAAAGTATCCTCACCTACAAAAAATACTATTTTTTTTAATAAAGAAAAAACCAAAAATTAAATAATAATCAACATTAAAAATTTATTGTAAAAATAATAATTTTTCTATAATTCCCTATTGTTTTTTTTATGATACAAGTAGATGTTAGTCTTTTCTAATAAGCAAAATCAGTAAGTATTAGTACAGAGAATACAATTAAAAACATAATGGAGTATTGTCATGAATCTCGTTGAACGGTTTATTTCTTATACAAAAGTTAACACCACCACAAATAGGGAAAATGGCGCAGCTGGTATTATGCCTTCTTCAGAAGGTCAGCGAGTCCTAGCTCTACAATTAGTCGAAGAGTTAAAAGCTTTAGGTGTTGAAGATATCAAAATTCGTGATACTGCGATTGTTACCGCGACACTGCCTTCTAATCTTGACTATGAAGTTCCAACCGTTGCTTTCTTTGGCCATTTAGACACTAGTGCAGAACAAACTAATGACACCAAAGCGCAAATCCTACCTTATAAAGGTGGCGATCTTTGCTTAAATAAAGAACTTGAGATCTTTTTACGTCAAAGCGAATTTCCTGAATTAGAAAACTATATTGGTGACGATATTATCGTAACCGATGGTACTAGCTTATTAGGTGCTGACGATAAAGCGGCTATCGCCTCAATTATGGATATGTTGCAGTACTTTAAACAACATCCTGAAGTGAAACACGGTACAGTTAAAATTGGTTTTGTACCCGATGAAGAACAAGGTTTACGTGGTGCAAAAGTCTTTGATACTAAAGAATTCGGTGCTGATTTTGCCTATACATTAGATTGCTGTGGTATTGGTGAATTAGTATATGAAAACTGGAATGCAGGAGATGTTGAAATTACCTTTACTGGTGCTTCAGCTCACCCAATGTCTGCAAAAGGTAAATTAAAAAATTCACTGTTAATGGCACATAAATTTGTTGCAATGCTACCGGGCGGTGAAGCACCAGAGTATACCGAAGGCCGTGAAGGTTATTATTGGGTCAAGCAATTAGCAGGTAATAGCGCTCGTACTGTATTAAAAATGGATGTGCGTGATTTCACCGAAAAAGGTTATGCACAACGCATGGCATTTTTAAAACAACTTTCAGATTATTGTGAAGGTTTATGGGGTGAAGGCTCTGTGACTTGTAAACTTGCTGACCGTTATGCCAACGTCTTTAATAGCCTGCAAGGCGATAACCGTTACCCTATCGATATTGCTGTTGCCGCTTATGAAGCGAATGGCATTACACCTCGCCCAATTCCAATGCGTGGTGGTTATGACGGTGCCGCACTCTCACAAAATGGTCTGCCTTGTCCTAATATTTTTACTGGTGCTCATAACTTCCACTCTATTTATGAATATCTACCAGTTAAATCACTTTACGCTGCCAGCGATGTCTTAAAATCTGTCGTTAAGATCACAGCTGAGCGCTTTGCACCTGGAGCTAAGGCATGATCCAAATTCTTGCGGTCTTAATTGTCGTTGTTATTGTCGCTAGAATGATCTTGAAAGGATATAAAGCAGAGCCTGTCTTGTTAGTTGCTGGTTTAGCCTTAATGGCGCTAACAATGATGTTTGGTTGGGGAGATATTCTTCCTAAAAATGTCAAAACAACAGGTATTGGCTGGTTAGATCCTTTTGAAGTAATGCGTGATCTCTTTAGTAGTCGTGCGGCTGATCTTGGTTTAATGATCATGGCACTGATGGGATTTGCGCATTATATGGATCATATTGGCGCTAATGAGGCCGTTGTACGTGTTGCAACCCGCCCATTGAAAAATATGCGCTCACCTTATGTGTTGCTATTTTTCTCTTTTTTACTCGCGAGTATTTTGCAGCTTGCTATTCCTTCAGCAACTGGATTGGCCGTTCTATTAATGGGTACGATGTTCCCGATTATGATAGGACTTGGCTTATCCCCAGCATCTGCTGCGGGCGTGATCGCAACTTCATTAGGCGTTGCTTACACCCCAACTGCTATTGATGCCATTCGTGGTGCAAAAGCGGTTGACTTAGGGGTTGTTGAATATGTGCTTTATTACCAAGGCCCTGCGGCGATTGCAACCGTATTAGCTGTTGGTATTACACATATCTTCTGGCAGCGCCATTGTGACCGCAAAGCCGGATTTGTGCCTCAGTTAGGCAAAATGTCTGAAGAAGCAAAGAGTGATAAAAATGTACCCGGCTTTTATGCCTTACTGCCAATGTTACCTATTATTATGGCAGTAAGTTCATCAAGCCTATTTGTTGAAGGCATTCACCTTGATGTGGTCACAATTGTATTGATTTCAATGGCAATTTGTATGCTGATTGAAACATTACGCTTACGTGATTTTAAATCAGTGTGTGCAGGCTTCCAGCATTTCTTAAAGGGTATGGGTTCTGCATTTAGTAACGTTGTGGGATTATTAGTCGCAGCGGGTGTTTTTGCTCATGGTATTAAAGTCAGTGGTGCAATTGACAGCCTGATCGTGATGGCGGAATCTGTTGGCTTACCACCATTTGCAATGGCATTGGTCTTCGCTATCGTAACATTAGCTGCAGCGATTATTATGGGTTCAGGTAATGCGCCTTTCCTTGCATTCGTTGAACTTATTCCACAAATCGCCCATAGCATGGGTGTAAACCCAATTGCGATGATTTTACCAATGCAACAAGCGTCACATATGGGACGTGGTATGTCTCCAGTGGCAGGTGTTATCATTGCAGTATCTAGTGGCGCGAAATTACAACCATTTGATGTTGTAAAAAGGACTGCAATACCGCTTATGGTAGGTTTTGTTTTCCACAGTGCTATTATTGCTATCTTCTATTATTGATAAATATACCTGAAGCAATATTTGTTGCTTCAGGTTGTTTTCAAATAATAAACATATTAAAAATAGACAAAGATATTTTATTGTTATTTTTATAAATAAAAACTAGTTACCTGTTTTTCTAAATATAGACTTAATTATTTATTTAAAAAAAACATCAAAGCTATCATTATGAAAATATTAACAAAATAATAAAGCATTATTCTTATACACTAAAATTTAATGAGCCTATTATCTGCTTTGTTAAAATAAAAATGTGATATTGAAAACATTCATTATTTTTATTTTAACGATTCTGAGTTAGCCCACATTCAGTATGATGATTATACTAGCAATAGAATTGTGTATTCGTTCTATTGCCTTTTTATTTAATCTTATCGTCAATTTTTTAAATGATCTTATTTAACTTCATTTTTATCCTCCTTAATTTATACACTAGATAAAAAATATTCCTTCTTTAGCACTCATAAATGACATTAAAGAGTCAGAACGTTTGCTTTTATTTTATGTGGAAAAAATTACCAATACAGAAGCTATAAAGGGTAATATTTTCTCAAAATTTGTACAATGTTAGTAAATTCAGAAAAAACTTTCTCCAATAAATTCAGTATGATGATGGTATTAAAAATAGAATAACCCTTTGAATTCTCATACTGTTTATTGGATGCATGCAATGAAAGAACAATTATCTTCTCGTTGGAAAATATTGATAGCGGCAGTTAAGCAACAAGTTAAACCCGCTTTAGGTTGTACTGAACCTATCTCGCTTGCATTAGCGGCTGCAACAGCAGCAAGTTACTTACAACACCCTATTACCCGCATTAGTGCAGAAGTTTCTCCCAATTTAATGAAAAACGGTATGGGCGTAACTGTACCAGGTACGGGTATGGTGGGATTATCCATTGCCGCGAGCTTAGGTGCCGTTGGGGGTGATTGTAATGCAGGTCTTGAAGTATTAAAGAATGCAACGCCAGATAACGTTGAACAAAGTAAAGCACTATTAGCGGCTGGCATTGTGAATGTTTCAATTAAAAAAGCGTGCCAAGAAGTTCTATATAGTGAAGTGACTGTTGAAGATGCTGAAAATAGCGCAACCGTAATTATTGCCGGTAATCACACTAATATCGTTAAAATTATTCATAACGGCCATGTTGTTCTTGATAATACTTGCGATGGCGCAGAACAGTCTGCATCACCTTGTGAAATTAAAGAAACGTTAACCCAAACTAATACCCAAGAAATTTACCAGTTTGTTACCCAAACTCCAGTAGAAGAAATTTCTTTTATCCTTGAGTCAGCACACTTAAATGATGCGCTATCAAAAGAAGGCTTGAACAATACTTATGGTTTACATATTGGGCAAACTTTACAACGCCAACAACAGCGTGGCTTATTAGCAAAAGATTTATTATCAGAAATCATGATCCGTACTTCTGCGGCATCTGATGCTCGTATGGGTGGTGCCGTTTTACCTGCAATGAGTAACTCTGGCTCAGGTAACCAAGGTATTGCTGCAACGATGCCTGTTGTGGTAGTTGCTGAATATTTACAAGTTGGCGAAGAAAAAATGGCAAGAGCATTAATGCTTTCCCATTTGCTCGCTATCTATATTCACCATAAATTTCCTGCACTATCTGCATTATGCGCGGCAACAACAGCATCAATGGGCGCTGCTGGTGCAATTGCATGGCTTATGGATGAACGTTACGAATCTATGGCTATGGCAATTAGTAGCATGATTGGTGATATCAGCGGTGTGATTTGTGATGGTGCTTCAAATAGCTGTGCGATGAAAGTCTCAACCGGAGCAAGTGCCGCTTATAAAGCTGTATTAATGGCGCTAGATAACACTTATGTGACAGGTAATGACGGTATTGTCGCTCATGACGTTGATTCTACAATTGAAAATCTGTGTGCATTGGCAAGCCGTGCAATGCAACATACCGATGTTCAAATTATTGAGATCATGGAATATAAAGCTGTTGCCAATGGCTAATTTGAGCGTTTAAAAAAAAGCACCCCATAATGTTGGTTATTATGGGGTGAAACATAAGATCCTAGGAACAGGACCCTCCTCAAGTCAGGAGCTTATCAATATTCGTTACTGCTATTTACAACTACTATGGTTGGTTCAATGACTACGGTTACAGCTCTACTTCTTACTACTTTCTAACACTCACTACAGGGTATTAGGTTAATGAGCCTTTTCTTCTGTACTAGGCATCAATGCATCAAAACTAGCTCTTATCTCTTGTTCTGGTAATTGAATACCGATAAAAACCAATGTGCTTTGGCGTGTTTCATCTTCATGCCACGGCCTATCCCAATCAGCACTATAAAGACGTTGTACACCTTGGAATAACAAACGATTAGGTTGGTCTTTAATATTTAATATCCCTTTATAACGCAAAAGATTATCAGCGAAGCTTAATAGTAATTTTTCCATTACGTCTGAAACTTCTTGCAACTCAACGGGATAATCAAATTTCAATACAATCGAATTGATGTCATCTTGCTTATCAGCCTGATAACGGAACAGAGGCTGTTTTACATCGAGATTATCGTTCAACATAAAACCTTTTACGTTAAACAGTAATCCTAAATCAATTTGTCCATGAATAACGGTATGCACAGGTGCTCTGGCATTAATACGTCTTAGTCGTGCCATTAGTTCAGGAGAGGCAGGTGCAACATCTGTTTTCGTTAATAAGATGCGATCAGCATAACCAATTTGTGATTGTGCTATCGTAAATTGATCCAGTTGTTGCTGAGCGTGAACATTATCAACAAGCGTGATAATGCCATCTAATAAGTAGCGCTGGCAGATAATTTCATGAGAAAAGAATGTTTGGCTAATAGGGCCAGGATCAGCCATGCCTGTACATTCAATAACTAATCTATCAAACTCGATTTCACCACGATCAAGGCTGTCACATAAGTCTAATAGCGTGTCTTCTAATTCATTCGATTTGCTACAACAAATACAACCATTGGTCAGCGTTTTAATTTGAGTGGCTCTATCACCAATGATTTCATCATCAATCGGTACTTCACCAAATTCATTTTCAATAACAGCAATTTTATAACCATGCTCTTCATTGAGCATATGACGTAAAAGTGTTGTCTTTCCTGATCCTAAAAAACCGGTCAGTATTGTCACTGCAATAGGTTCCATCATTTATCTCCTTTACGGATCATTAGCAACAGCGAAAACCGCCTTTACCATCACCACCGCCATAACGGGCTTCCTGACGCTCACGGAAAAACTCGTTATAGGTCATAACAGGCTTATCTGGATGGTTATCTTTCATGTGTTGCACATAATTATCGTAATCAGGAATACCTATTAGCATACGTGCTGCTTGTCCTAGATATTTTCCAGCTTGTCCTAAATTACCAAACATAAGTTTCTCCTAAGCCCCGCACTGGCAAGCCAGCACGGGGGTTAACCTAACTACCTAAAATTAGTGACCTGAGGACACTTTTACATCTTTTGGCATAGGAACATATGGTGTTTCTTCTGCTGTTACTTCTGGGTTTTTACGTGCTTTCATTGCAGTACGGAAACCGTAGAAAATGATGCTGTAAACAACCACTAAGAACAGAATACTTAAGCCCGCATTGGTGTAGTTGTTAATTACAATATGATTCATATTGGTAATTTCAGCCGCAGTTAAGTCGGCACCACCTGCTAAGATCTTCGCTTTGTACTCATTTGCTAAATAGAAGAAGCCTTCCATTTGTGGGTCATCACTGAGAAGTTTCAGACCTAATGCCCATGTTGTACAAATTAATAACCATACTGCAGGAACCACTGTCACCCAGATATATTTAGTACGTTTCATCTTAATTAAGATAACAGTACCTAATACCAGAGCAACCGCCGCTAACATTTGGTTTGAAATACCAAACAGTGGCCACAAGCTCTTAACACCGCCTAATGGATCAACAACACCTTGATATAACAGATATCCCCATAAACCCACGCAACCCGCTGTACCAATAACACCCGGAATGAATGAGTTTGTTTTCTTCAGGTAAGGGATAAAGTTACCTAACAAGTCTTGGAACATAAAGCGGCCAGAACGTGTACCTGCATCCAACGCTGTTAAAATAAAGAGCGCTTCGAACAAGATACCAAAGTGATACCAGAAGCCCATATCCGCAGCAGGAATGATTTTATGGAATACCATTGCAATACCAACTGCTAAGGTAGGCGCACCACCAGCACGGTTTAACACAGAAGGCTCACCAATATCTTTCGCCGTTTGTAGAATTTCTTCTGGCGAGATAACAAAGCCCCATGAACTAACCGTTGCAGCAGTATGTACAGTAACTTCTCTCAACTGCTCCATAATAACTGCTGTATTTTCACCACCTAATTCATGAAGGTTTGGCATAGTAATACCTAAACCTGCTGGCGGTGTATTCATTGCAAAATACAGACCTGGCTCAATGATAGATGCAGCTACTAACGCCATGATCGCAACGAATGATTCCATCAACATTGCACCATAACCGATAAAACGCGCATCCATTTCATTTGCGATAAGCTTAGGTGTTGTACCTGAAGCAATCAGTGCGTGGAAACCAGAAACGGCACCACAAGCGATAGTGATAAATAAGAATGGGAATAAAGCCCCTTTCCATAATGGACCTGTACCATCGACATATTGAGTAACCGCTGGCATTTTCAGTTCAGGGTTTAGGATAACAATACCAATTGCTAAACCAACGATAACCCCAATTTTCAGGAACGTCGCTAAGTAGTCACGAGGCGCAAGGATCAACCAAACTGGCAGTAATGCAGACACGAAAGCATAACCGATAAGACCAAAAGTGATGGTTGTATCTTTAAAGGTTAACGCAGGTCCCCAGTATGGGTCGTGAGCAATAACGCCACCAAACCAAATCGCAGCAATCAGTAATACAATACCGATAACAGAGACTTCACCGACACGCCCTGGACGGATATAGCGCATGTAGATACCCATAAACAGGGCAATTGGTACTGTTGAACAAACAGTGAACACACCCCATGGGCTTTCTGCTAATGCTTTAACAACGATAAGTGCAAGTACTGCAAGAATGATGATCATGATAAGGAAACAGCCGAATAAAGCGATAGTACCCGGAATAGGACCCATCTCTTTCTTTATCATCTCACCAAGTGAGTTACCATTACGGCGTGTTGAAATAAACAACACCATAAAGTCTTGTACGGCACCAGCAAGCACAACCCCAGCTAATAGCCAAAGTGTACCCGGTAAATATCCCATCTGCGCAGCAAGTACTGGACCCACTAAAGGACCTGCACCCGCGATAGCCGCAAAGTGGTGACCAAATAAAACATAACGGTTAGTCGGAACATAGTTCAAACCGTCATTATTAAGAACAGAAGGTGTTGCTCTAGTTGGATCAAGCTTCATCACTTTTTGAGCGATGTAAAGACTGTAATAACGATAAGCAACTAAATAAACGGCAACAGAAGCAACAACTATCCATAGCGCACTGACGTGTTCACCACGGCGAAGTGCAACCACTGAAAGACAAAAAGCACCGATAATCCCGAGGATCACCCAAGGTACGTGCTTTAAAAATGCATTTTTGTTCATGAGACACCTTTTTTTCAGGCAAGACCGAACAGCCAAAGAGTAATGCGGGACAGCAGAGAATGATTTGAGCGAATCTGAGAAATAACTGCCCGCAGCTACATAATAAGAATTCTGACACGGGAATGGTGTGACTAAATCTCTTAGCGGTTGTATAACGAATTAAGCGGTCTGTTTTCTCAGTTAAGTGGTTTTGCTATTTTTAAATAGTGATTTTTTTGTGATCGAGATAACAAATTTATGACTTTCAATAAGTTAGAAAATCTCCAAATAGAATAAAACCTCCTTTTCTCTAACAAAAAAGGAGGTTTTTTATAACATTATTTAATTGAATAGTAATTATTCGCTAAATTGGACTGATATCAAAAGTACATTACCTTTTCGAGCAGGTGAACCATTAAAACGCCATTGATATGCAGCATCAATAACAGCATTGTCTATGCTTATATCACCACTGCCAGATTTCAATAACACCACAGTAGGAATACCTTGAGGATCAACATCAAGTTGTAAGATCATATCCCCTGTTTTAGGTGCCGAGTCAGGTGCATTTACTTTTGGTAATGCCTGATCACTACCTTTGATATTCGCTGATGAGAAATCAATACTAAATGTCCGATTTGATTGCTCAATTTTATCGGTATTTAACGGTAAGCGAACAGCTTTACTATTCGGATCTGATGCGGGTATTGCACGTTGAGCTAATTGAATTTGTGTTAAGTCATCACTGAGATAATCATCTGAAGGCTTAACTTCAACACCTTCCGGTAAATAGCGCATATCCATTCTCGCTCGTAAGGTCTGATAGCGCTCTAATCGAGCACCTTCAAGTGTAGCTATCACCATTCTCATTTCTAGCATTTGCATTAAAGAGCTAACACTCTCTTGGGATTTTTGCTGTGTTGCCTTAGCAAATGCACCTGCCGCAATTTCAGGATCTTCGTCTAACCATGTTATTCCCCACCCTAACCAAACATCTTCACGAACGGGTTCTAATGCAATAGCCTGTTCAAAGTGAGTACGCGCATTAAGTAATAAAGTTTGCCAATACTCTTTATCTTGAGGATAAATTTTAGGAGAGCGGAATAAATTATTTGTCCCGATGTTGTAATATTGCAATTCAAAACGTGCCACTGTTCTCACGATATCAGCATTATCCTGATGAAGAGCGAGTTTTTCATTTAAAAAGCGAATGCTATTATCCCAACTTTCATGGTTATTTTTACCATCAGGCAATGTTTGCAACTCTTTTAAGATAGCTTGTAACGCTGCACGCTTTTCTTGCTGTTGTTTAGATAATCTAGGGTAATAAGAAGCATAAGGATCATAGTTAGAGCGAGTTACTTCTCTTCCATCTTCTAATTCAGGTGCTTGCTTTTTCAGTTCTGTATAAGCATTTTCAGTCAGTGTTATCCCTTTTGCATCTTGTCTCGCATAAGCTTTAACCAATGTTATCAATGTTGATTGTTGCTTAACCGCATACTCTTTCCAACCAAGACGGGTACTTTCAAAACGGACTGTCACACGTTGGCGATATCCGTCTTTGTTTGGCATAAAACGCCAATAACGAGCGGCTTTAACCGCTTGATCATCAAAAACATTAACACCACTACTGTTTTGCACCCAAAGCCCTGAAATACGCCCTTGAGGATCAACATCAACGGATAAAATAACATCTGCTCGAGGGATATATTTTCTGATTGTTGGATAACGTATCTCAGTTAAGTTTTTCACTTCATTAGGTGATTCAACTATCACTTCTCCGGGATACTCTTTTCCCATCATTGATTGCATTTCAATATAAGTGGTTAAATCATTATTAATTGCATTACTCACTGGTAATCGCTGATTAGCAAGCTTAGTAACTTCTTCTGGTGGTGTACTGTTTTGTCGATAAAAACGATCTTCAATAACACGCGCTTGTAATATCTGATAAATCTGGCGCTGATTTTCACTAAGCTCTGAAATTGCTTTTTTCAACAATTGTTGTGCCGAAATATCATTATGACCTTGCTTAGCTTGCTTGAGCGTATCTGCCACCATTAAAGCTAACATCGCTTTTTCAATTTGTGCATCCAAAGAACGATGAGCAATATAAGTAAGTGCTAAAACTTGCCATGCCTCAGGTGATAATGGTGCAACAGCAATAACATTAATACCTGATTGCGTTAATTGAGCATCATTACTATTTGAAAGGGAAGCTAATGCCTGAGCAACCATAATCTCAGGTTGATTTAATAGCCAGTCGCCATAAAAATTGAGTGTTTTTACAGCTTCCGCACGTTCTGGTGTTCCCTTGGTATGAACTAAATAAGCTTCTTTCGCTTTTGTCGCTGCAGTCACATCATCACTAAAATAATCCAATCCTGGTAAAGCAATCCGCGCTTTTTCAATAGCGCTAATAGATGCCAGCGCTTTCGGTTGATTAGACCGAATAATATTACGGATCTCATTTTCACTATTAACAACAAAATAATGATAATTTTGCCATTCAGATTGTTCGATATTTTGTAAAACAAAACGACGACGATCTTCTAATTCACTCGTTGGGATCACTGAAAATGACACGCCCAACGTCATTAAAAGTACTAATCCACCACCACATAAATAGTAAATATTTTTAGCTCGCCACGATTGCAATAACATAACAATCGTCATAATAAGAGAGCCTAGCCATAATCCCAGTAAGAAATTACGCTCATCAAAGCGAACAGATGAGGGGAGAATTTTGCTATTAAAACTATCAATCAAGCTAAAGGTTGAAACTAAGAAGGCTGGCAACCAGAAAGGGAACAGTAACGTTATAACGCCAATAATAATCAGGATCAGCTTTATTCTTTTTGTCATGTTATTTTCCCTAAGTTATGGCTTTCTTTTCAAAATATGCATTGAAGGGAAAACAAAAAGAACTAACACAATAATGGCTGAAACCATTAAAAACATCACACTTAACATCGTTATTAGTATTTGCTCAATATAATCCGCTTTGATTAAATCTGTGATCCAGCTAGAACCTAAACTACCGCTGGCTCCTTGTGGGATAAAATTCATTAGTAATACCCCAAAAAACACAGGGACTATCATGGCAATAGCCGTATGTAATATGACTTTGGGTACTTTGTTTATTGCATTTTTAACCGCTATAAATATCGCAGGCGGTTGAATCGGTTTCGCTGGCGTAGTTTGAGTTGGCGCTTGTCGGATATTCGCATTTTGTACTCTTTTTTGACGAATTTGTTCACGTTGCGTTTGGTTTTGTTTCTGAGTAATTGCAACTTGCTGTAACTTCGCCTCTCTTGCACATGCTGCGCAAGCTTTACCTGCAAAATGCTGGTGGTTTTTATCTTTCTGACAAACCAACATTTGCTGCTTTTCAGGTTGTGCATATTCATAAAGCGCCGTCGCCCATATTTTGGCGCTTGGTCTTAATGAAGGCGCACCGGAAAACGCTTTATCAAAAAGAGTTCTTAATTTATCAGGTAATTGTTTATGTCCACTCGCCACACTGGGTGTAATTAAATTATGCGCTTTTACGCCATAACCATAAAAGCGCCCAGCAATACGCCTTGGGATATCCGTAGGTACAGTGTCGTTTTTAGGACGACCACTAAAAGGATGAATACCAAAATTAAGTAATTGAAAAATAATTACCGCTAAGGCAAATCGATCTTGCCACTCTTCTTCTGCTTCTGGAATAGTTTGCTTGGCTTGAAATTCAGGCGCTAAATATTCGACAGTAAATTGCCCAGCAGGATAACGTGTATTCTCGCCTTGAATACTAAATCCATCACAATCGAGAAGAGACATATACAAGCTTGATTTATAAAACCGCAAATTCAGCGGTTTCATATCAATAATGCGGTGCCCTTGTTGGTGCAAAGCATCAATCAATGAACAAAGGTTATAAGCAAGGCTAACTTTCGCCCCCATTCCCGTAGGTAAGCCATGAGCTTTAGCTTGGCGTTCTTGAAGAATGTATTCCAACTCAATCGTATTTTTGACATCAAGTTCAGGCATCACAAAGCCAACAAATTGCTTTTGGCTATTGTATAAACGAGCTTGGGGCCATGCGAGTTGGATAATAGGTGTATCGTCAACAGAGACAGGCTTTAATGCAGGTTCTAACTTCTGCATCGCCGTGATCTTTTTCAGATAATAGGCTTTATCAATTTTGTCATGATAAACTTTTGATACTTGGAAAGGTGCGTTATTAATATGGCTAACGCTACCTGCACCACCGCTTTTTATCAAATTACCTATTTGATAAATCTTACCGTTTTCATCTTGTAATTGCGTAGATACTGATTGAGCTATCCCTTTCTTTCTCGCTTTTACCACAACTCTTCATCCCTGATGCAAATAACTAAAGTTTTATCATCGCCTGTGATTGAGTGTGTTCGAGGATCAGCTAAAGTTCCTGCTAATGCCTCACTTCCGCTATCTTCTGAGACCGTTTTTAAATAACGGATCACGGGGGTAATAAACGGTTCATAAAGGGCATCACACGCTTTATTCATAGCAAAAGGCTGTACACCATCAGACATCAAAACAACCTGTTTTACCGGTTTATTGAGGGGAATAACACGCAAATGTGCTTCCCAATTTTCTGACGTTACAAACCATGTTTGATTCGCATATTCTCCATTTTCAGGCTGTGATACATAACTTGTCCCATCGCAGTATTCCACCACAGCAATACCATCACCCAAATGGAACAAATAGCCACTATCATCACCAACCCAACATGCAACCAGTGTTGATGCATATTCATTAAGTGCACACTGTTTTATTTCTGCATATTCGGCGAGCTGGAGGCGAATATCTTCAATGAGCTGTTTAGCCCCTTGTGTTATCTGTTTTTCGGTTAATAAATCGATATTTGGCCACTCTGTAATTCGTAGCGTAAATAATCGAGCAACAAGCTGAGCCCCTTGTTCACTATAACGAGAAGAGCCTGCACCATCACAAACCGCAGCAATCAGATATTCACCTTTACGACGAATAAAATAAGCATCCTGACAGGGGATTTGACGTTCTTGATGGGCAACGCCTGTCGCAGATGCCCCATAAGCTAACCAATCATTCATCAAACAGGTACACTCGCCCAAGAATCAGTTGAAGGTAATTGTGCTGTGCCACCCGGTGTTGATTGAGAAACCACCTGCATGCTGGCACTTAGCCATAAGAACAGTTCTTTAAATTGTAATCCCTTGAGCATTTTTACACCGTTAACACCATTACGACTAAAACTTCCCATCACTTCAGCTGATGCACCATCAACCATAATAGGAAATACCGCTGTTTTTTGACTTTCTTCGGCTTGACGACAAAGTTGTGCCGCTTGTTCCCATTGATCTGTCGGAACACCATCAGACATTAAAAATAGCCAAGGACGAGTATAAGCAACGCCGGCTTGTTTAAAGCGTTGTTTTTCAGCTTCAATTTCTTCAAGCGCCAGCGTAATGGCTTGCCCCATCGGCGTTGTACCATTAGCCTCTAAAACAGGTGCCGTAAAGTCCATAGCATCTTTCCAATCACCATGAACTGTACATTGGTCGTATCCGCCATATTCAATCACTAAAATACGCACACGTTTCGCTGCAATAACGTCATTTTTTAGTTCTTGTTCAAGTAGCTTAAGACCTTCATTTAGTTGTTGAATTGGCTGTCCATACATACTACCAGAGCTATCTAGTACTAAGATCAGTGGGGTTCTTTGTTCACTATTATCAACCAAGGCTACGTCAGGGATCATCAGATGCTCCATCATTCAGTTATTATTTTTCATGATAATGATTAATGTAACATAAAGACGCAAAATTCATCAGAAAGAAAAAAGCGATAAATTGAAGATAAAGATATTTCTTAGAAAAAGCCCGTCTAAAAGCTTAATAAGCTGATTTTTGGCTAAAATTGCGAAGCTTTTCGAGTCTTAAGATGAAAAAAAAGCACCTCATTACATTAAGTAAAAAGGTGCTTTTTTAATAAACTATTTATGATGTTAATACTGGATTTTTTGGCGTCCAGCAATAGAGTGCGAAAGCGTTGTACCATCGACCATTTCAAGCTCACCGCCCACAGGAACTCCATGGGCAATTCGGCTAGCAGCAATATCATACTGAGCACAAATTTCAGCAATGTAATTAGCTGTTGCTTCACCCTCAACGGTCGGGTTTGTAGCCAAGATCACTTCTGAAATAGTCTCTTGGCTTAAGCGCTCTTCGAGTCTATCTAAACCAATATCCATAGGCCCAATACCATCTAAAGGGGATAAATGCCCCATTAAAACAAAGTATCGACCCGCAAACTGCCCTGTCTGCTCGATAGCATGAATATCCGCAGGACTTTCGACAACACAAATTTGCCCATTTTGCTGACGGCGAACATTGGCACAGATGGTGCAACGCTCTTCTTCAGTAAAGGTTCGGCAATCACAACAATGACCAATTTCAGACATTGCACGCGTGAGTGCTTGTGCAAGTCGCATACCACCGCTTCTATCACGTTGAAGCAGTTGGAAAGCCATTCGTTGCGCTGATTTAGGCCCGACACCGGGTAAACAACGCAACGCTTCCATTAATGATTCAAGAAGTGGGCTGGTTTGCATTAGAATGGCATCTTAAAGCCTGGTGGCAATTGCATACCGTTAGAAACAGAGGCCATTCTCTCTTTTTGCGTTTCATCAATACGACGCGCAGCATCATTAAAGGCAGCAGCAATCAGATCTTCCAGCATCTCTTTGTCATCTTCTAGCAGACTAGGATCGATTTCAACACGACGGCAATTATGAGCACCATTGATAGTGATCTTAACTAAGCCAGCGCCAGATTCACCTGTCACTTCTAAGTTTGCGATCTCTTCTTGCATTTGTTGCATTTTTTCTTGCATTTGTTGGGCTTGCTTCATCAGATTACCCAAACCACCTTTTCCGAACATAATTGTCTCTCTTTGTAAAAGCCACACAGTATGAAGTCATACAATATGTTGCGATTAAACAGGTCGGATACTCTCTTCATCCAGTTCAGCATCAAAATATTGCTGTAATGTTTGAATCGTTTTATCCGTAATAATCGATTGACGCGATAACGCCAATTTTTCATCATAAATGGCTTGTCGCCACTCCAACGGCGTTTTTACCGCTGGATCATCATCTTCTATAATTGTGAGTGAAATTGCTTTTCCATGCAATTCACTTAACGCATTAGTGAGCGTGCGTAACGCATTTGCTGAATTTAAATGTTTCTGTTTAGTTCGTAAATGCAAAATAACGTTTTCTTCGCTTACTGTCTCTTTATACGCATTTAATGCCAGTTGTTGTACTAATTTAGGTAGTGGCATTTTGTCAATTTCGGCTGCCCAAGCATCTCTTTCTTGCGACTCTTTGGCAATTTTTGCCGCTAATTCAGGTGTTTTTTCATACTCGAGAACTTCTTTGATCTCTTTTGGTGAAGAAACAACCTCTTGCGTTGACATTAATTCAGGATTTTGTGGACGCCACTGATACTCTTCTTTTTTCTTCTTTTCAGGCGCATTAGTCTGACGCTTAGCAACTTGCTGGCGTTTTTCACTGACGGCTGCTAGCCGCTCTAATGCACTAGCAGCCGGCTTAGCCCGATTAGGCGTCGCCGGTTCAGACTTTTTTGGCGGGGTTTGTTGTTCCGTCCCCTTTATTGCCTGCCTTGCTCTTAAAAGTTGTGCTGCGGGGCTATTGCCTAATGAAGCACTATTTTCTATTTGTGAAGATGGTTGATGAGCCTTTTGAGACGAATGCGTTTGCGCCATTTGCGGTGCATTATGCTCAGACATCCTATTTGCTGGTAATGATGCTGACGGTAAAGTTTGTGCTAATGGCGCGGAAGGTATTTCATCAATCACTGTTTTAGGATGAAAAGCAAGCGCACGTAGCAGCGTCATTTCAACGCCCATACGTCTATCTGGCGCATAAGCCAGCTCTTTTCGCCCTACTAATAAGGTTTGATAATAGAGTTGTAAATCTTGTGGAGAAACAGATTTAGCCAATAAACGTAAACGTTCTTGAGTAAATTGCTCTTGAGGATTTTCTTCACTAGGCAATAATTGCAACATTGCAATTTGATGCAGTAATGAGAGTGTTTCAACCAAGAAGTTTTCCCAGTCAGTACCTCTTGAAGCCACTTCATTAACCAGCGACATGACCTGTTGGCCATCGGCTTTTACCAGTGCTTCAATCAATGCTAAAGGCTGAGCATCATCAATAGTGCCAAGCATTTGGCTAACCACTTCCGCACTGACAACACCTTCGCCGCTTGCAATAGCTTGGTCTGTTAAGCTTAACGCATCTCGCATACTGCCATCAGCAGCACGCGCAATAAGTTGACGTGCTCTTACATCATTTTCAATATGCTCGGCTGAAAGTACTTTTTCGAGTTGTGTCGCAATCTGGTCGATATCTAATGCACGCAGATGAAATTGCAAGCAACGCGATAAAATCGTGACAGGTAATTTTTGTGGATCAGTCGTCGCTAATAAGAATTTAACGTGTTCTGGCGGCTCTTCTAATGTTTTTAATAGCGCATTAAAACTGTGGCGAGAAAGCATGTGAACTTCGTCTATTAGATAGACCTTAAAACGTCCACGAGCTGGCGCATATTGCACATTATCAAGCAGTTCTCGGGTATCTTCTACCTTAGTACGAGATGCGGCATCGATTTCAATTAAATCGACAAAACGCCCTTGTTCTATTTCAAGACAATTTGCACATTGACCACAAGGTTTACTCGTAATGCCAGTTTCACAATTAAGCCCTTTGGCAAATAATCGGGCAATAGTGGTTTTTCCGACACCTCTTGTGCCAGAAAAAAGATAGGCGTGATGAAGTCGCTGATGATCAAGACCATTAGCTAAAGCCGTCAACACATGACGTTGACCAACAACATCGTTAAAAGTTTGTGGGCGCCACTTACGGGCAAGTACCTGATAGCTCATTGATTCCGCTAAATTTGAACAAGATTTATCTCTATGCTAACACAGGGACGACCTATTGAGCGAGATTTGTAAGAAACAAATGAGATATTGATGAAAGAACCAGCAGAAATTTAAGATAAAGTAAAAAGTAACAATTGTGCGGGCAATATACATTTATAAAATAGAAAAACTTATAAATGATATATAAACACCCGCACTCTTACTTGTGTTTACGATAAGAGCTCATTCGCCCTTCTCTAAACAGTGAAGATATTAATGTCCTGGAAAATCAACCAGTGTAAAGCTGTGAACACCTTGTTTTTCTAAGCGTTCGATACCGCCTAAATCAGGTAAGCAGATAATGAAAGCAGCTTCTGTCACAGTACCACCTAAACGGCGGATAAGACGAGCAGTTGCTTCAATAGTGCCACCCGTTGCCAGTAAATCATCAACCATTAATACTTTGTCTTGATCCGTAATGCTATCTTTGTGGATCTCTAAAGTATCTGTGCCGTATTCCAGATCATAAGTTTCACTGAGCGTTTCGCGAGGCAATTTACCTTTTTTACGAACAGGAACAAAACCAACACCTAGGCGTAAAGCAACCGGAGCACCAAATAAGAAGCCACGCGCTTCGGTACCCACAACTTTAGTGATACCCTGACCTTGATAGTGTTCTACCAATAAATCAATGGTTGCCTGATATGCAGCAGGATTATCCAATAACGTAGTGATATCACGGAATAATATCCCTTCTTTTGGATAATCAGGAATGGTTTCAATACTGTCTTTAATAAATTGCAGTTGTTGCGCGTTAGCAGTCATAATCAGTGCCATAATAAAAAACGAAACGATAGAATCTATGCAATATGCCGTTAAAATGCAACAGAAAGCCAATTAACAACTCTTTTTTGTTGCTTTAAGTCAATTCATGTTTTTATCAAAACAGGGACAAGAACCAGATGAATAAACCCGATCCTTTAAGCTTGTTTAAAAAACAGATAGACAATCTTGCCGAAACAGTGGCGCCTATTGCAAACAAAAAAATTGCAGCACCTTGCTTCGACACAGCACTGTTCCACCGCCGAAGTGATTCCCTTGGTGGCTATATGCAACAGATCCGCGATAATTTTACCCAGTTAATCGCTTGTGTTGAGGCACAACGAAGCCAGCAGGTTAAATTTCTGGCCACACAAATCCTACAACAAATTGAAGCATTAACTCGTGAATTATCGACACAAACACTAAGAAAGCAAGAGAACCAGCTTACTCAACGAAAAAAAAGTGTCGATTTATACCAAAAGCTTGCCCAACATCAGGATTATGAGCGTCGATTACAAGCCATGATCCAAGATAGAGAGCTTTCATTAACGCAAGCACAAAGCTTTATGAAGCAACAAGAGTTACAAAAAGAGATTGCTGCTCTTGAAAATCGCCTTGCACGCTGCAAAAACGCCCTGTTTTCTATCGAAAAGAGTATTGAGAAACAAGAAGATAAATTTTAAAGGGAGTGACAATGAGTTTAAAAGAAGCACCTGAGTCTGTTCAATTGGCAGTCGATCTTATCTATTTACTTGAAAGCCACCATATTGATCCTAAAACAGCACTAGAAGCCCTTGAGATTGTGCGCCAAGATTATGAAAAAAAATTGGCGGCACAATCTCCCCATTCATCTTTTTAATTAAGCAAAAGGCGTATTGGCTTCAGGTGTTGAGCCATCAAGAGGACGTTTTATCTCTTGTACTTCATCACCTTGTTTATTATGTAAATAGACATCAAGTTGGTTAAACGCGATATTGATATTATTTTCATTACATAGTTTATCAATAGCACGGTTAACTTCATCTATTGCAATACTTCTATCACCTAATGTTCTGACATAAAAACGTAAATCATGATTCAGGGTACTTGCCCCAAATTCAGTAAATAGCACCACAGGTTCTGGCTCTGTCATCACCCTGACATTATCTTTAGCCGCTTTCATTAAGATCTCTTTGACCTTATCGAGATCAGAGCCATAAGCAACACCCACTTGAATAATAATACGTGTCACCGTATCAGATAATGTCCAGTTAATAAGCCGTTCGGTTACAAACGCTTTATTTGGAATAATCACTTCTTTGCGATCGAAGTCAGTCACTGTGGTTGCCCTAATACGAATTCGGCTAACTGTGCCGGAATAAGTACCAATAGTCACCGTATCACCAATTCTGACGGGTCTTTCGAACAAGATAATTAAGCCAGATACAAAGTTGGCAAATATTTCTTGTAAACCAAACCCTAAACCAACCGTTAAAGCCGCAGCTAACCATTGCAATTTCTCCCATGCTACACCTAATATTCCCAGTGATACGATGGTTCCGATAGCAATAATAATGTAGGTCAAAATGGTTGTGATCGCGTAAGAAGCACCTTGTTGCAGTTTTATACGGGATAAAATTAATACTTCTAATAAACCCGGTAAGTTTCTCGTCATAAACCAAGAAATTGCCATAATAGAAACAGACAATAATAGATCAGCAACAGTAACTGCCTTAACAACATTACCGAGTTCTGTTGGTAAATTGTAACTCCAGAGCGTTATTCCATCTAAATAGGTAAAGACCGTAATAAAATCAGACCAGATTCCATAGAAACTAGAAGCAAAGATGATAAATAAGATCATCGTTGTCAGTCTTAATGATTGCTGATTGATTTGATCCATATCCATAGGTGGCTCTTGAATTGGTTCAAGGCTGTTATCTTCACCTTCTTTTTTCTCTTTTAACATAGCTTGTCTACGTTCAAGAGCTCGGCGATAAGCAAGCCTTCTAGCCGCAACAGTTAATCCGCGTAAACTGGCGTGGTACGCAATAAACCACAACATAAGCAGATATAAACTGTCGATCCAACGATTTGCCAAACGTAACGCCGTATAGTAATAACCAAAAATAACCAGACCCATTAGAATTAAAGGTGAAAACGTTAATAAGGTAATCACAACGGTTCTAACAACATGGTTGCCTTTCTCTTGCCATATTTCACGGCAAAATGGCAGTGCGAAGAAACTAATACCAAATAACGAAATAATCGCAACCAACTGCCCAATAACATCGCCCACCAGTAATAATGGATTATTAATCCCATAAGCAGAAAGCAGAATAATAGGCAACATAGGAAGAGAGAGTCGCAATAAACGTTTACGGTTTTGCTGGACCCGTTCTACTGGAATTTTGAAATGTTTTACTGCAACACCATTGTCAGACATTAAGCGATAAGACCATTCAAACATCAGCCAAAATACCGCAAATTGCCAAGCGAAAGACCAGATAAATTCTTGCTGTACATTAAAGCTATTGATTAGCCAATATCCTATCGCTAAGACGAAACAAGAGAGCGGTAATGTTTTTAGAAAGACAATTCCCAGCGCGAGTGGTGTATGTAGCTGTGAATCTTTATTGAGTTTATTAATATCCCCATTGAGTTTTTCAAACTGGATATCAAGTTTCTTACGCTGCCAAATCAGTATTGAACCGAACAAAATTAGTGCAATAAGAACAGGAAGTGATTTCTTAGCCCCGATCAGCAGATTTTCATTTGACCAATTAAGTTTAAAACCTTGAAATTCAGCAACAGCCTGAGCAGGAAATGTTGAGAACCAATTGAGATTAATCGGCTTATTACTGCTTACCCAGAAAATTTGCTGAGCCAATGTATTTTCGAGTGAGCTCACTACACTGCGTAATTGCTGTTGATCCATTTGCAGGTTAATCGAACCTGAGATTTGATTACCCAATTGATTATTGAGCTTATCAAGTAATTCACGTCGAGCGTCAACAAGCAATTCTAATGCACTACGTAGCTCTTTTTGTGCATTAGGATCTGTCACTTCAGGATGAGCGACTTGGTATTCATGCATCAACTGATCAATATAAATACTGGGCTGTATTATCTGATCGCGTTGTTTGTTTATTTCAAATTGTTCTAAACGTAAGTCTGCAATTTTATCCGGTAGATTATTAATGAAAATGCCATCAGGTAAATCGACCTGCTCTTCAAATAAGATACGGGAAAGCAATAAGCTTCCTTTGAGCACATCAATTTGCTCTTTTAAATTCCGCTCAGATTGAATGGCTCTGTCTAAACGATTTTTTACCATTAAGCTATGGCGATTTAACTCATTATTATTTTGCGTTGTAACAATCAGCTTATCACTAAGCTGCTTATTGATTTCTGTTTGCGCTAAATAAAAAGGATTACTATTAATGACCTGATTTTCAAGCCCTGCGCTTTGCGCTTCTTTCGCTGTTTCTTCTGAACTGTCTAAACGCTTATCACTAATCGCGTCTTGAATTAGTTGAGCATGTTCTTGGGAAAGATCGATGTAAGCAGAACTATAATCACGTTGAAGTTGTAATAGGCTTTGCAACTGCACATTAGATTGTAAGGTGCGCTTTTGATAATTATTCTGTTGTTGAAGATAGTATTGCTCCAATTGCAATAACTGTACTGCTGAAGGTCGCATTTGCGCTTTATCTGCACTGCTTTTATTCAATAATGTTCTTATTTGTTGCAGTCTTTCTGAGTTATTAAATAACACAGATTGCGCCCTTTCTGGTTGTGTTTGTAACACAATAAGTTCATTGCTGTAATTTGCTAAATCATCTTGAGCTTTTTGTAATGATTGTAAAACGCTCTCTAATTGTGACTCTAACGTTGCTAACGGTAATGCTTCCAGTGACTTTTGATAGTCTTCCGCTTCTTTATTAGCGACTTTCTGTTTTAATTGATTAAGTTGATATTGTGCATTACGCAGTTTTTCAGGTAATTGCTCTACGGTTTTATCATAACTCGCTAATTTTTTTTCTAACTGTTGAATGTTATCAAGTAATAAGAGCGATTGTTCAAAGTCAGCAATCGTTAATTTATCTTCTGCACTTAACTCACTACGTTTGTTTAATAAATTAAGCTGGTTTTGGATGCTTTCTTGAGTAGGTAAATTACTGGGGACCGCAGCTAAAACAGAGGTGATGGAGAAACTCCAAATAATAAAAATAATAATCGAGACAGAAACAACCGTCATTATTCGATTATTAAACTGAGAGAAAAAAGTTTGAGTACGCATCGTTAAGCAACTTGTTCAATTAATATTGAAAAACTGTTCATTATTATAATCCAATTGCTTTAAATTGGCAGTGTAAACAGCACAAGTTGCTTGATTTGTTTCTCGCCTGAGAAAACGAAATGGCGATCAGAAAGTCAGTATTTTATCAGCGTCTAATGTCCACTGAGCTAAATCTACTAATGTGCCTAACTCTGCGCCATCAACAAGTGGTAACTCACTGATACCACGGGTATCTGTGCATGTTTTACAGAGTTTAACTGGAACATTCTGTGCTGTTAAAATTTCCAACATTTGCTGTAAGTTATAACCTTCTTTAGGTTGTTGACGAGCTAAAGCCCCTGTTACGGCATCTGACATTAAAAAAATATTTAATTCAGTTTCTGGATGCTGCTCTTTTAATGTTATTGATAAACGCAGGGCGTTAAATAATGATTCATTACCATAAGCTGCACCATTAGCAATAACTAATACCTTACTCATAAACATCTTCCTCAAGTTTAATAATAAATTAAGATGGCGTTGATATTCTCATATTTGCGCTGTGCTTTATCATATCAATAAAGCTATCAACCAAATATTGACATTCATCTTTGATAGAAAAACTTTCTGGTGAAAATAACCAGTTTTCGGCAAGGCCTGTCATCATTGCTCTTAACATGATGGCAGATCTTCTTAAATTAAGGTCGGCAGGAAGTTGTTTTTTTTCAATACAACGAGATAAAGACTGTTCTATTCTGGAGTGATCGGCTGCACACAATTCTCTGCGAATTTCAACAATTGGTGTCATTTCACCGACAAATTCGCATTTATGGAAATATATTTCTAAAAGTGCATTATGTTTGGGATCTTCGACAATCGATGTCAATATGTAAATAAGCAATTCTCTTAATACAAATAGTGGATCATCTGGATATTTTGTTTGATACTCTATTTCTAAAGATTCTATTTTTAAGTCGGTGAGTTCGCACGCTTCAGTAAATAAATCCACTTTATTTTTAAAGTGCCAATATATTGCGCCACGGGTAACACCTGCCGCGGATGCAATATCTGAAAGTGATGTGGCAGAAACGCCTTGCACAGTAAACAGCCTAAGTGCAGCATCAATAATCTGCTGTTTTGTTTCTTGTGCCTGCCGTTTAGTTTTTCGTGCCATTAATCCTCGATTTTGACTGAAGTTAATTTACATACATTCATGTATGTTTGTACTATACATCGCAACCAATCATCAACTTAATTATTTTTATCCCGGGAAACAACGTTTGAATAGAGGTTTTCTTATGCGAAAAAACAGAGGGGTTTTGCCTCTGGCTCTGTTAGTGCTATCAGGCAGCTTGGTTCTTGCTGGATGTGACGACAAAGCTAAACAGTCTGCTGGGGGTCCACCTCCTGCACCGGCTGTCGGTGTTGTGACTTTAGGGGCGCAAGCTCTGACAATCACCACTGATTTACCTGGTCGTACATCAGCCTTCCGTATTGCTGAAGTTCGTCCTCAAGTTGGCGGCATTATTTTAAAACGCAATTATACCGAAGGTAGCTATGTAGAAGCAGGTACATCTTTGTACCAAATCGACCCAGCTATGTTTGAAGCAACTTTAAATAGTGCACAAGCTGAACTGGCTAAAGCTAAAGCTAATGCTGAAATAGCTCGTCTCACTGTGGAGCGTTATAAGCCTCTGCTGGGTACAAACTATGTCAGTAAACAAGATTTTGACTCTGCAACTTCTCAGTATGCACAGGCTGTTGCCGCTGTTAGAGCAGGCGAAGCTGCTGTAACAACAGCAAAAATTAATCTTGGATATACCAAAGTAACGGCACCAATTTCAGGTCGTTCAGGTAAGTCCAGTGTCACCGAAGGTGCGCTTGTCGCTCCGGGTCAACAAGTTGCACTGACGACTGTTCAGCAAATTGATCCGATCTACGTCAATGTGACTCAGTCGAGTGAAGATTACCTGAAGCTCAAAAATGAAATTGAAAGTGGTGTTATTCGTCAAGAGCAAGGCAAACCTGTTGTTCATTTAACTCTGACTAATGGGCAAGCTTACGCAGAGAAAGGTCATTTAGAATTTTCTGATGTAACTGTTGATGAGACAACAGGCTCAATTACTATGCGTGCTATCGTACCTAACCCAAATGGGGAATTATTACCAGGTATGTTTGTTCGCACTAAATTAGAAAATGGTATTCGCCAAAATGCAGTTTTGATCCCACAACAAGCTGTTGTTCGTACTGCTCGTGGTGATGCAACAGCAATGGTTGTTAATAAAGACAACGTTGTTGAAGTTCGTACCATCGAAGTGTCACAAGCTGTTGGTAATAAATGGCTCGTTAATAGTGGTGTTCAGGCTGGTGAGCGCGTTATCGTTTCTGGATTGCAAAAAGCAAAACCAAAAATGACAGTAACGCCTCAAGAAGAGAATTTAGATGCGAAGCCATCACCTGAACAAACTGAGCCAGCTAAGAATCCTCAATAAGGAGTCGGTGATCCATGCCTAAGTTTTTTATAGATAGACCGATATTTGCGTGGGTAATTGCGATAATTACCATGCTCGCAGGTCTTCTGGCACTCATCAAACTGCCTGTTGCCCAGTATCCAACGATTGCGCCGCCAGCGATTTCTATCTCTGCGGTTTATCCTGGTGCTGACGCCACCACTGTGCAGAACACCGTTACCCAAGTTATCGAACAGAATATGAATGGTATCGATAACATGGTGTATATGTCTGCGACCAGTGACTCAGCAGGTATGATGAATATCACTCTGACCTTTGAAGCAGGTACTGACCCTGATATCGCGCAAGTACAGGTGCAGAATAAACTGCAACTTGCCATGCCGTTATTACCTCAGGAAGTGCAACAACAAGGGATTAGTGTTGATAAATCCTCAAGTTCATTCTTGATGGTTGCAGGGTTCATCTCAAGTGACGGCTCAATGTCACAAGATGATATTGCAGACTATGTGGGTGCAACGATTAAAGACCCGTTAAGCCGTGTAACTGGCGTGGGTGAAACCCAATTATTTGGTACCCAATACGCAATGCGTATTTGGTTAGATCCAGATAAATTGGTGAAATATAACATGACAACACTTGACGTTATTGGTGCAATTAAAGCGCAAAATAACCAAGTGGCAGCAGGTCAATTAGGGGGTACACCTCCTGTTCCTGGTCAGCGTTTAAACGTATCAATCATTGCTCAAACTCGACTCAATAACGCAGAGCAATTTAGCGATATCCTGATGAAGGTCAACACAGACGGTTCACAGGTTAAGCTAAAAGATCTCGGTGTAGTTGAAATGGGTGCTGAAAGCTATAGTACCATTGCTCGCTTTAATGGCTTACCTGCTTCTGGTATCGGTATTAAATTAGCAACGGGTGCTAACGCATTAGATACAGCCACCGCTGTGCGTGCTGCATTAGCTGAAATGGAGCCGTTCTTCCCTGCAGGATTAGAGGTCGTTTATCCTTATGATACAACGCCATTCGTTAAGATCTCTATTTTTGAAGTGGTAAAAACGCTTGTTGAAGCTATCATGCTGGTATTCGTAGTTATGTATCTGTTCTTACAGAACTTCCGTGCTACGTTAATCCCAACAATTGCAGTACCTGTTGTATTATTAGGTACCTTCGCCATACTCTCAGCGTTCGGTTATTCGATAAATACCTTGACGATGTTCGCGATGGTACTTGCCATCGGGCTTCTGGTGGATGACGCCATCGTTGTGGTAGAAAACGTCGAACGTGTTATGCAAGAAGAAGGTTTATCACCTAAAGAAGCAACACGTAAATCCATGGGACAAATCCAAAGTGCATTGGTCGGTATCGCCCTTGTACTTTCTGCGGTATTTATTCCAATGGCATTCTTTGGTGGTTCAACAGGTGCGATTTATCGCCAGTTCTCTATCACCATCGTATCAGCAATGGTTCTGTCTGTTTTCGTTGCCTTGATTTTAACACCTGCACTTTGTGCGACCATGTTAAAACCTGTACCGAAAGGCAGTCATGGTGTGCAAACTGGTTTCTTTGGTTGGTTTAACCGTACCTTTGAAAAGAGTAGCCATCACTATACTGACAGCGTATCCCGTACACTTCGTGGTACTGGTCGTTACTTATTGATTTACGTTTTATTAGTAGCGGGTATGGCGTTAATGTTTATTCGCTTACCTGCATCGTTCTTACCTGAAGAAGACCAAGGTGTATTACTGACAATGGTTCAGTTGCCAGCTGGTTCAACGCAAGAACAAACGCAAGACGTATTAGAAAGAGTAAACGACTACTTCAATACCGATGAAAAAGAACTCGTTAAATCTGTCTTTACCGTTAGTGGCTTCGGCTTCGGCGGTCAAGGTCAAAATATGGGTCTGGTTTTCGTTGTATTGAACGATTGGGATGAACGTAAAGCAGATGAAGACAAAGTTCCCGCAATTGTAGGTCGTGCCAATATGGCATTATCCCAAATTAAGGAAGCCTTTGTTTACTCATTTAATATTCCAGCGATTGTTGAGTTAGGCTCTGCGGGTGGTTTCGAATTCGAATTAGTGGATAAAGCTAACCTCGGTCACGAAAAACTCATGGAAGCTCGAAATCAACTACTTGGAATGGCAGCACAACAGCCTCAAATGTTAATGGGTGTGCGTCCTAATGGTCAGGAAGATACTTCACAGTATCGTCTGTATATCGACCTAGAAAAAGCACAAGCTCAAGGCGTTGCAGTGAGCGATATCTATTCAACATTAGGTACAATGTTTGGTGGTAGCTATGTAAACGACTTTATCGACCGCGGTCGTGTTAAGAAAGTTTACGTTCAAGCGGGATCTGAATTCCGTATGTTGCCACAAGATATCGGTAATCTTTATGTTCGTAACAATGTCGGTCAGATGGTTCCATTCTCATCGTTCATTGATACAAGTAAAGATCCTTGGTTATACGGCTCACCTCGTTTAGAGCGTTATAACGGTTTACCAGCAGTTCAAATTCAAGGTAGTGCAACACCAGGTCAAAGTAGTGGTGACGCAATGCTGATGATGGAAGATCTCGCAAGTAAATTACCAAGCGGTATCGGTTATGAATGGACAGGAATGTCATATCAAGAACGTTTATCGGGTAACCAAGCGCCTGCGCTGTATACCATTTCCTTGATAGTTGTATTCCTCTGTCTTGCTGCTCTTTATGAAAGCTGGTCAGTACCATTCTCCGTTATGTTAGTCGTTCCACTCGGTGTTATTGGTGCGCTTGCATTAACATCAATAAGAGGCCTCGAGAACGACGTTTACTTTAAGGTTGGGCTCTTAACAACCATTGGGTTATCGGCGAAAAACGCAATCTTGATTGTTGAATTCGCCAAAGACTTGATGGAGAAAGAAGGTAAAGGACTTATAGAAGCAACGTTAGACTCTGTTAGAATGCGTCTACGTCCAATTCTAATGACTTCACTGGCCTTTATGTTAGGGGTTATTCCTCTAGTATTAAGTAACGGTGCAGGTTCTGGTGCTCAGAACTCAGTAGGTACAGGTGTATTCGGTGGTATGATTGCCGCAACTTCCCTTGCTATCTACTTCGTTCCTATTTTCTTCGTCGTGATCCGTAGACGATTCGCGAAGAAAAATGAAGATTTAGAGCATCCAAATCATTCACACTAATTTGAATGAATTTGAGTAAAAATGCCAAAAAGGTCGCGAAAGCGACCTTTTTCTTTATCTGTTGATGTATTGTTTAAAATGAAAACTTATCTCATTATATTATTTTTAGGAAATATCTCTTTAATCAATAAATTCATTTTATTTTTTTTCTTATATGCGACTTTTTGTCAAAATTAAACAGTTCTGTTATTTATAAATAACAGCGATAATTATGCCTCATTTACACGCTTAAACATTCAAATCACAATAAAAACAAGTATAATCATCACGTTAAGAAGAATGGTCTTTAATTGGGGTTTCTTGATTTTTACGAAAATAGACAAAATTCTGTTGTTCAGATAGTGACTTATGCAATAATAGTGCTATATTAAGCAAAGAAATACTTATTGTATAAATTTTAAACTCATTTGTGTGTAATTGAGTGTTTAGTATTGTCTTTCGATATGCTATTACTTTGTTAGAAATAATAAATATAATTATTAAACTCTTTTAGCATACGAGTAAATATAAACACCCATTTTCAAATTTATGTTTTTTATTAATCCATTAATGAATTATGTGATGTATCCTATTAATAAGCTCATCTTTAAGTATTTATCATTATTAATGAATATTTTCTATTAATTCAATTACGATATGTTATGGACGAATATTCACCAGAAAAAGTAGATTTAGCCGAATTGTCGTTTCTATGCGAAGAGCTATTACAGCAAGCTTTAGGCTCATTAGATAAAGGTAGCACAGTTTGGCACAATGATCTGAGTAGCACAAAAAGCGTTGACCTTAATGTCTTAATTGAACACATTATGGACTTCAGTTGGAAATTTAAGATTAAACACCCAGATAAACATGTAATTAACACGCTTATAGAAGAGTACCTTGAAGAGACTTATCGTTTATTTGGTAATACATCAATTTCTTACTCAGATATCAATAATTGGAAAGAGTTAAACCAATCACTTTTAACTCTCATTGCCAAAAACCCGAAAAGTTATATTAAGTAATTTTAATTATCTTTAGTTTTATTTTAATAATAGAGAAAAGACAACATGACTAAGACAGACTATCTAATGCGTTTAAGAAAATGTACTTCAATCGAGACATTAGAACGTGTGATTGAAAAAAACAAATATGAACTCTCTGATGATGAGCTGGAGCTGTTTTATTCAGCCGCAGACCACCGTTTAGCAGAACTCACAATGAATAAGCTATATGATAAAATTCCAGCGTCTGTTTGGAAATTTGTAAGATAATCTAGTTCTATTTAATTGCCTTAGTTTTATTTTTGCTATTTTTATTTTTTATAGTAGTAGGGTTATTAGTTCTTAATTTAGATATCGTTTTATTCACGTTTTCTTATCAGTAGAATGATTACACACCATCATGCCGTTGATTTATTACGGCATGACTGCACTGCTTTACCTAAATATTCCTTCCATTTATAAACACTGTCGCAAATTTCCCAATAATAATTGATACATTAAGCTCACTATTTTCTATTTAATAATATGACTCTCAAGCTCAAAGAAAAAGGTGCTAAAAAAACACTTATAAAGAGTAAAAATATTAGAAAGAGGGATAAAATTCTTAGAGGATAACATTTATGAAGGGCTAGAAATTGGGTGGGGCCTTGCCAGCGACATCCCGGCACACGCGACACCTGCCATGGCTGCTTCCTTCCGGACCTGACCGAGTTAACAAGTTAGCGTTGCGGGAGAACCAACAAGACCCCATAGATTGTCTTATTGCTAAGACGTCACGCATTATGTTTTAAACTGACTTAAATAGCAAGGAAAGCAAGCCTAAGTGATGATTAATTACCCAAATCTGCACTCGCTGATTATTCAATTGCCTTTAACGCCCTTTTTGCCTCTCATAAATTCATCAAAAAGTATTCAATAAGCTGATAAATAATAATCTCCAGCAACTCTGTGCGTTTATCACTAGATTGCGATCTAAGAGGAAAAAGGAGATTATTTTTTATCTTCTTAGGATTGTATATAATCAACTTTATAAAAAATAACCAGATCTAATGATACAGGTACACTATGAGTCAGGCATTGAAAGATCTCATCAATTTGATGGCGCTTGAAAAAATAGAAGAAGGTCTATTTAGAGGTCAAAGCGAAGATTTAGGATTACCTCAAGTTTTTGGTGGGCAAGTTGTAGGACAAGCACTATACGCTGCAAAACAGACAATTGCTGATAACCGTTATATCAACTCATTTCATAGCTACTTTTTACGTCCTGGTGATAGTCATAAGCCTATCGTTTATGACGTGGAGTTTATTCGTGATGGTGGCTCATTTAGCACTCGTAGAGTCAGTGCTATTCAGCATGGTAAACCTATTTTTTATATGACGGTTTCTTTTCAAGAATTTGAAGAAGGTTTTGAACATCAAGATGCAATGCCTGATGTTCCTTTTCCAAATGAACTTATCTCACAACATGAGATTTTAAAGAAATTAGCGCCTAAATTACCTGAACCGATTAAATCTTTAGCGCTACGAGAAACGCCTTTTGAGGCGCGTCCAGTACAATATTTTAGCCCTTTCGGCTACTCTAAAGCGCCTGCTGAACGCTATGTTTGGTATCGTAGCCGTGGTGAAATGCCATCTGATCCTTTCTTGCATCAATACTTGCTTGGCTATGTTTCTGATTTTGACTTTTTACCAACCGCTCTCCAACCTTATGGTTTAGGCTTTATGGATACAAGTCTGCAAGTTGCTACGATTGACCATTCTATGTGGTTTCATCGTCCATTCCGAGTGGATGATTGGTTGCTTTATGTGATCGAAAGCCCTTCAGCATCAGGCGGTAGAGGATTTGTGAGAGGTAAATTCTTTAATACAAATGGTCAACTAGTGGCGTCTTCTGTTCAAGAAGGGGTTATTCGCCAAAAACGTACTAAACATTCAAAATAATATCTTGGCATATTCCCCCCTCAAAAGAGGGGGAATAGACAATTACTGTTGATAAGCTCTTTCACCATGAGTTGTTAAATCTAATCCATCATGCTCTTCCTCTTCTGAAACACGTAAACCCACCAGCTTATCTGCGATTTTAAAACTGATATAAGCGACAACACCAGACCAAATCACAGTGATCACAACACTCATGAATTGAATTAAAACCTGTTTAATCAGTGTCATATCATCGCTATATCCCACACCACCTAAAAATGAAGCCGTAAATACCCCCGTTAATAGACAACCTGCAATACCGCAAGTACCATGAATACCAAAAACATCACAAACATCATCAGCTTTTAACCAGCGCTTTAAAACAACAACTCCCCAAAGCCCAATAATTCCTCCCATGACACCAATAAATAAAGCGCCCATCACTCCGACCGTGCCAGCAGCAGGCGTAATCGCCACTAACCCTGCAATACAGCCTGAACAACTGCCTAACATAGAAGGTTTGCCTCTGGTGATCCATTCTGACGCAGTCCAAGAAAGCACGGCTCCTGCGGTTGCAATGACGGTATTTAAAAACGCTAAAGCCGCAATTGCATTTGCACTGCCAGCAGAGCCTGCATTAAAACCGAACCAACCGATATAAAGTACAGCCGTACCTGTAAAAACCATGGGCAAATTATGAGGTTTAAGCGCTGTATGCTGGCTATCACGTCGATTACCAAGTAAGTAAGCACCAACAAGTGCCGCAATAGCAGCATTAATATGTACGACCGTTCCACCAGCAAAATCTAATGCGCCATCATCGATTAACCAGCCACCTTCTCCCCATACCATATGCGCAATAGGAATATAAGAAAAAGTGAACCAAATAATCGTAAAAATAAGTAATGCAGAAAAACGAATGCGCTCTCCTAATGCCCCAACAATTAATGCAACAGTGATAACCGCAAACGATCCTTGAAAAGCAACATGTACATATTGATTAATTGAACCAGATAGTGAATCCAGTGAGACATTATTCAAAAAAGTAAGTGACCACCCACCCCAGACTTTATTACCCACAGTAAAAGCCAAACTGTAACCAAAAGTTATCCAAAGAATGACCACAACACTAAAGATCATCATCACTTGTGTTATCAATGAAAGTACGTTTTTACTTCTTAGTAATCCCCCATAAAACAATGCAATACCGGGTATAGTCATAAAAAAGACCAAAGCAGTACATATCAACATAAAGCCATTATCCGCCTTATCAACAAGCGCTGTTTCAGTCGCAAATGCAGATGAAGAAAAGTGTGTAAGCACTAACATCAATAGCAAAGAAAGTAAGCGTTTCATCGAATATCTCCTTTAAAGTGCTTCATCACCAGATTCACCGGTACGAATACGGACTGCCTGCAATAACTCCAAAACAAAGATTTTTCCATCACCAACTTTTCCTGTATCCGTTGCTTGCATAATCGCTTGCATAACTGGCTCAAGTTGCTCATCACAAATAGCGAGTTCTATTTTTACTTTTGGGAGAAAATTAACTTCATACTCGGCGCCTCTATACAGTTCGGCATGTCCTTTTTGCCGCCCATACCCCTTTACCTCACTGATTGTCATTCCCTTTATGCCTAACTCAGAAAGTAACTCTCGTACTTCTTCTAATTTAAATGGCTTAATAATGGCGATGATATATTTCATATAAACCTCGTCGATATTTGAAAGAACAAAGTTTATATAGCAAAGCAAAAGACATGCCATTATTTAACCTATTGATAAAATGGCTAAATATCGAAACTTAGAATAATTAAAATCGAAAAATTCACAGAATTGGTGCAAAAAGATGACTGCTATTTTGCTCAAAGCAAGATAACTGGGAAATAAAAAAGGGCACATACATAAAGATGATGTGCCCTTTAAAATTATATTTTTTATTTAAGGTTATTATTCTACTTCAATAGGCTCTTGTTCTTGTAAAGACTCTCTGACTTGCTGTAATTGATACATATTATAGTATCTGCCTTTTTGTAAGAGTAGCTTAGCATGATCACCCTGCTCGACAATTGCACCACGATGAAGCACTACAATTTCATTGGCTTCAATAATAGTGGAAAGTCGGTGAGCAATAACAATCAGTGTCGTTTTTTCCCTAACCACTTTTAACGCCTTCTGTATGGCTTGCTCTGTTCCTGAGTCAATATTTGCTGTTGCCTCATCCAGAATAAGAATACGAGGAGGTATTAATAGTACACGCGCCAATGCAAGTAACTGCTTTTGCCCAGCAGATAAGCGACTACCTTGCTCACCAAGTTCTGTTTGTAGCCCTTCAGGTAATGCTTTAGCCCACTGATCAAGTTGTACTGTTTCTAGTATCTGCCATAAATGAGACTCATCACATTCACGCCCTAATGTAATATTGTCATGCAGTGAACCTGACAGTAAAACAGGATCTTGCTGCACCATCGCAATACCACTGCGTAATGCGGCGTGAGAGTATGCTTCTAACGGTTGATTATCTAAAGAGATACTCCCTTTTTGCCAAGGGTAATTTCCCATTAATAAACTGGCTAAAGTACTCTTACCGCTTCCTGTGTGCCCAACAAATGCGATAAAATGACGAGCAGGAATAGTTAAATTGATATCTTTTAATACCCATTGCTCATCACGATACGCAAACCACAGAGAGTTAACGTCAATATGACCTTGGGTGATGATATGTGATGATGAACCGTAGTGCTGCAAAGGAGCATCCATTAGTTCAAAAACACGCTCACCAGAGACAACTGCCTGTTGTAAAATCGATTGTTGCGATGTCAGGGTGATCAAGGGTTCATTTAATCGACCCAAATAACTAATAAATGCATAAATAACCCCAACACCAATAACAGCACTGCCTTGATACCCAAACAGCATTAATAAACCACATAGAACCAACGCAGAGAGCATACTTAGTAAAGGACGTAATAACAGACCATCAAGTTTTAACGCTTTCATACGTGCTTGGTAATGTTGCCAGCTGTCATCTGACATTCTTTCACCAAATCGAGCTTGTTGCCTAAATTGCTGAATAACTGACATACCATTGATGACCTCGTGGAAGCCATCATTTATATTGGCAAGGAAATGGCGCACATTACGAACTATTGGCGTACTAAGTCGCTGATAAAGCATCATCACACCGATAACGGCAGGGAAGATTGTCATCGCGATTAATGCCATTTGCCATTCTAATATGAACATGGCTATCAGCATTACAACCACTAAAGCAATCGCTCGGAATAATGTCGGTAACACGTTCACAAACAAGTCTTTAATCGTCTCGGTATCATTTGTTACACGAGAAATTAACTGCCCCACAGGTTGATTATCGAAAGCACTTAACGGCTGTTTTAGTGCCGCACTCATCACATCCGTGCGCAATTGTTGCACAACCCCAACGGCAGCATGATTAAACACAATAGCTTGATAATAGTGAAGTGTGGCGGCTATCACCTGTAAAAGAATAAAAGCTAACGCCAAACCTAATGATGACATTAATTCCACATTATTTGTGGCGACTTTTGTATCAATAAAATAACCAACAATTAATGGGCCACCCACTTCTGCAACGGCGGCTACCCACAACATAATGACTCCCCATGTCATGGGTTTGCGATAGGTTTTGCCATAAGTCAAAAGACGCTTTAATGCAGGTAATAGCGCTTTAACGGATTTATTTTTATTCATCGTCATCCAGCGCGGCCTCTAATTGCTGATAATGGTACATATCTTGATACCAACCCGGTATTGAAATTAATTGCTGATGTGTACCTTGCTCTATAATCTCACCTTGTTTTAAAACTAAGATATTCGTAGCACCAACTAATGCAGATAAGCGGTGAGCGCTAATAATTAACGTTCTATCTTTTCGCCATTGCGACAAGTTTTGCAAAATTTGATATTCAGTTTGTCCATCAACAGCGGATAGAGCATCATCTAATAATAAAATTTCAGCATCCAATAATAGCGCTCGAGCGATAGAAATACGCTGTTTTTGCCCACCAGATAACATTACACCCTTTTCACCTACCTGCGTTTGATACCCTTCAGGTAAGCGTAAAATATCCTCATGAATATTTGCCAGTTTCGCAACAGACTCTATTTCTTCTTTTGTCGCATCAGGACGACCTAAGGCAATGTTTCCCGCAATGGTATCTGAAAATAGGAATGGTGTTTGATTAACAACTGCCAAGCGTGCTCGCCATTCATCAAGTTTCAATTGATAAATAGGTATGGATTGAAAACGAATTTCACCTTCAGTCACATCGTAAAGTCGTTGAATAACGGTAAGTAATGTACTTTTTCCACTCCCAGTCATTCCACAAATACCCAACATTTCACCGGGTGATAATGTGAAATGAACATTTTTCAGTGATTCTGTTGTTTGTTCGGGATATTGGAAACGTTTGATATCAACAGATAGCACACCTCGACCTTGCTTTGGTGATAATTCACCATCAATCATATCGAGTTTTTCATCCAATAAACTATTAATTCGGCTATAAGCAGCACTACCACGCTCAACAATATTGAACATCCATGCTAATGCCAGCATTGGCCAGATCATTTGCCCCAAATACATCACAAAACTGGTTAATTCACCCAATGTCATTTTGCCATTAATAACAAAATAGCTGCCACCCGCAACAGCGAGTAAATTAGCAAAACCAATAGCCATGAAAATAGTAGGATCGAATAGCGCATCAATTCGTGCAACACGCATATTTTGGCGTCCAGTTTCTTTTGCAACATCATCAAAACGAGAGGCGTGTTGTTGTTCTAGCCCGAATGATTTGATCATGCGAATACTACTCAAGCTTTCTTGTGCTTGATTATTGAGTGAAGAGAAAAGTGCCTGTGCGGTTTTAAAGCGACTGTGTAGTTTATCTCCATATCGCTTAATCAAAATAGCCATGATTGGCATAGGTAATAATGAAATTAGTGTTAGTTCCCAACTTAACTGAATACTCATCATGACAAGCACAGCAAGCCCCATCACCATAGAATCCACTAAGGTCAGTACACCTTCGCCCGCTGCGAAAACGACTTTATCAACATCATTGGTGGTACGTGCAATTAAATCACCAGTACGATAACGGTGATAAAATGAAGAGGATTGTTGGTTAAGTTGTTGGTAAATTTGCATCCGCAGTTTTACTGCGAGTTGATAAGATGCACCAAATAACCAAAGACGCCAAAAATAACGCAAAAGATAAACTGCGAGGGCAATTAATACCATCACACCAATCCAATTCATTACTTGGCTAAATGTCAGACTATGGTTATCGACACCATCCACAATGATCCCAACAATTTTCGGAGGGATCACCTGTAATACTGCGATAACCATCAATAAGAAAATGGCACCTACATAACGACGCCATTCACTGAGGAAATACCAACTGAGCTGTGAAAATAGAGCCACGCCTTAAATCCTAAGGTTATACAAAAAATAAAAGTGCCAGTTGGTAAAGATGAACCTTATTCAGGTATCGGCATTGCCGTTGTGTATTTAATTTTTTCCATTGCGAAGTTAGAAGTCACGTCAATAAGACCCGGTACGCCATTAACCATACGCTTATAAAATAGGTCATAACTTTTCATGTCTACTACTTCAACATGCATTAGATAATCACACTCACCCGCCATTCGATAGAATGTCAGTACTTCTGGCATTTGCTTAACAAATGAAACAAACTGTTCGTACCATTCGCTATTATGTTGCTGTGTTCTAATCATAACAATAACTGTTAGACCTAGCCCGATTTTTTCACTATCAAGCAGCGCAACACGCTTACGAATATACCCCTCATCCTCTAGTCTTTTCAATCGTTTCCAGCAAGGTGTTGAGGTTAGGTTAACAGCCTCAGCCAAAGTATTCAGTGAGAGGCTTGAATCTTCCTGTAACAGCGCTAATAGTTTACGGTCAATCTTATCTAACATAGATACTCCTTCAAAATATGCCCCTACAAAAAATAATGATAACCTGCCCCTTACTATAAGAGTAATCATCTAATGATAAATCGGTAATAAATTGCCATAATATATGTACTTTTATGCGTACTAATCCTTATAGAAATTCAATATTCAGGAGTATTCTGATGAAAAAAACGGTCGTTGTCTTTAGTGGTGGACAAGATTCGACAACCTGCCTTATTCAAGCGTTGGAAAAGTACGATGAAGTACATTGCATTACGTTTAATTATGGGCAACGCCATAAAGAAGAAATTGAGGTAGCACAAAAAGTTAGTCAATTACTGGGGGCAACTGCGCATAAAGTTTTAGATGTAAGTTTACTTAATGAACTCGCTATCAGTAGCCTAACTCGCGACAATATTCCTGTTCCTGATTTCAAAGAAAGTGAAGAAAGTGATATTCCAAGTACCTTCGTACCGGGTAGAAATATTCTTTTCCTCACTTTGGCAGCAATTTACGCTTATCAAATTGGGGCTGAGAGTGTCATCACTGGTGTTTGTGAGACTGATTTTTCTGGTTACCCTGATTGTCGTGATGAATTTGTAAAAGCACTGAATCATGCTGTCAGCTTAGGTATTGCACGTGATATTAAATTTATCACCCCATTAATGTGGCTAGATAAAGCTGAAACTTGGGCCCTTGCTGATTACTATAAAAAGTTAGATTTCGTTCGTCACGAAACCTTAACTTGCTATAACGGTATTCAAGGTGATGGCTGTGGTGAATGTGCAGCCTGTCATTTAAGACAACGCGGATTAAGCACTTACTTAGCTGATAAAACACCAATTATGCAGGCAATGAAACAGAAAGTAGGTCTTAAATAATCATCATTATTACTTTGCTTATTATCACTGCTACCCGTAGCTCTATTCGCTTATGCAGTGATAAGTCACAAAGCATTATCACTGCATTAAATCATCTTTAATTAGCCCAATAGCATTGAGCAAGAGAGTTCTAATACCCTCTTTGTGTATTAGGATGATTGACGTACATACTCAAGCTTCTCTCTTAACTGATCTGTTAATGTCAGTGCTTTTTTGGTGTTAATGTCTACAAGAACAAAAGTGATTAATGCATCAGAGATAAGTGCACCGTCTTTTTTTCTCACGATCTTCTGAGAAAGTACACCACTTTTAATCCCCACTTCAGCAACATTACAATCAATCAGTAGCTCATCGCCTAAACTTGCAGGTAAGCGATAATTAATATTGATATTAGCAACGACTAATGCCAAGCCATTGCGCTTAAACCAATCAAAATCTAAATGTTGTTCAATCCAATCCCATCGGGCTTGCTCTAAAAACTCAAGATAACGTGCATTATTCACATGTTCAAAAACATCTAAATGGAAGCCATAAACTTTAATTAATGTACTCATATCAATTTATTACCTCTTGATTATTCTAATAAACTTTTTATAAAGTTTTTTTGCGATACCATAAATATAGCCAAGAAAATAAATTTAGTAATTTCTGATATAGGTTTATTTCGTTTTCTTTCAGAACAGAAAATGCTAAGAAAACGTGTTTCTCTTATCAAAAAAAATCAAAGAGAAACACGGGGACTTTCAATCAATATTCACGTTTTTGCTATCACTTATACCTACATCGTATAAGAATGAACACCTTAATTAATAACGATAAAATCACGATTTTGATCAACCAACTTCATACCAATTCCAAAAACTTTTTCAAGTTCATCGATAGAGGTAAAACGTCCTAACTGCTCGCGATAATCAATAATGGCCTGCGCTTTTGCTTTTCCGATCCCTTTTAACCCCATTAATTCATCTACTGTTGCCGTATTTAAATTAACTTTACCTTCTGCATTGGCTTTATTTTCTTTAGCATCACGATCAACTGAGGTGTGAGTTTCGATAGAAACTGTTGGTGTTGAAGTCGGTGTTTCTTCTGCATAAGAGAGAGGAGAAAAACCTAATCCCAAAGCAAGACAAATAGAGGCCATAAAACCTGACAACATTCTTTTATCCATCTTCATAATCATAATTTCCTTTTATTCAATAATTTTAAATTCAATAGCAAACAGAGATTTCTGAATGCAGAAAAAGAATGCCAATATATTGATAAATCGACAATTGTATAAAAAGAAAACTACGAGAAAGCAGGAAAAATAAAAATGAACAGAAGAAGCATTACAAAAAATTGTCGGACTTGCTCTCAAATGTGAACTTTTCTAGAAATGGAGTTATTAGCTTAAATTATCAAAGACTGTTCGCCATAAAAAAACCCAGCTTTATGCTGGGTTTTTAATGTAATAACTCAAAATTGATTATTGATAATCTTTATCAAAAATTTCAATTTTAGCGTTATCTTTTAGGTCACGTAACATAAGTTGTAACGCTTCTTCGCCCATCTGAGCACGATAGAGATTAGTCATAAACTCTAGTTGTTCAGCTGTTGGTTTGCCATCTGTTACGCTGTCTAATTGAATGAGGACGACTTTGGTACCAGGTACATTAGTCATACCATACTCTTTTTTACCTTCAGCAGGTTTTGGCATAGAGAAAATAGCGGTTTGTACTACATCTGTTGCAGATGAGTGAACAATGCTTTCTTCACTACCAAACGAAATATTAGCCGCTTTCAGTGCTTCTTCGCCTTTGCCTTCTTTCAATGCAGCTAAAAGTTTTTGAGCCTGAGCATTCATTGCTTGTGATGCTTTTTGCTGTTTAACTAGCATAACAACTTGATCACGCACTTTATCTAATGGTTGGCTTGCTGAAGGCTTATAACCTTCTACACGCACGATAAATGCGCTGTCATTACCCAACGTCACCATGTCTGAATTCATGCCTGTTGGGCCATTTTCATCCACTAATGAACCACCAAAAATTAACTGGGTGAGTTTTTCATTATTTAATGGTGCAGGAACTGTGTTTTCATCAAACCAATCAGTATTAACAACAGTTACATTGCCCGCTTTAGCCGCAGGAGCTAATGTGTCGTTGTCGTTAGATGCAGCTTGACTCACTTTTTGTTGTAATGCGAAGAAATCGTCAATTGCTTTGTTTTCACGCATTTTTGCCAGTAAATCTGTTTTCACTTCATCAAACGGTTTTACAACAGATTGTTTAATATCATCAAGGCGGAAAATTGCGTAACCGTTGCTGATTTTAACAGGTGCAGAAATTTGGCCTTTTTCTGTCAAACTTGCATTAGCTAGCTCTGGTAATTCTTGACCGATAGTTATCCAACCTAAAGAACCATTTTGTTTTTTAGAGAAGCTATCAATAGATTTTTCTTTCACTAACGAAACAAAATCAGCGCCTTTTTTCAGCTCTTCTTCTGCTGCTTTAGCGGCTGCTTCATCAGCTAGAACTAAGATGCTGTATTGTTTTTGTCCTGCTGCTGTGAATTCATCAATATTACTATCGTAGTAAGCCTTCGCTTCTTCATCAGTAATGTTGATGTTATTAAAATCTTTTTGAGCATTTAATTGAATATAGCTAATTTTAAATTGCTCTGGCGCGATGAACATTTGGTTATTTTGCTCATAGAACGCTTTCACTTCTTCATCAGATGCCGTTTCTTTTTCAAGGAATGGCTGAATGTCCAATGATGCTAAACGTACATTACGGCTTTGTAGCATCAAGCCTGCAAATTCTTTAACTTCGCTATCTAAGGCAAAATCTGTACCTTGAATAGAAAATTTCAATTGCTGATTGATAAGGTTTTGACGAATACCTTCTGCAAAGGCATCAGCATCAATATTATTGCCTTTCAATAAATCGACATATTTTTTATTGTCAAATTTGCCATCAGTTTGAAAGTAAGGAAGTGCAAAAATAGCATCTCTAATTTGCTGATCACCGGCTGAAATACCCAGATTTTGTGCAAATTGATCAAGTAATGCTTGGTTGATCAGCATATCAAGCGCTTGTTGGCGAATAAGTTTCTGACCTTCTTCCGATGAAGCAAGAGCAGCAAAATTTTCACCCATATCTTGTTGTAATTGAGCACGACGTTGCTGATAAGTTTGCTCTAATTGAGAACGGCTAATTTTATATCCGTTAACTTCAGCAGCATCATTAACGCCTGAACTAAAGAGATATCCGCCCACACCAGTTAGGACGAAGGAGAGGATGATCACAGCTAATAATATCTTTATAAATGGATTATTAGCAGTGGAACGAATGTTGTCCATCATAACGAGACGAGGCTCCGTTTGGTGAAATAAAAATTATTTTTATGGGTGTTACACGACTATTTTGAGCACAGCGAAAAGATAATATGCCCATGCTGGCTTAATATCAAAATGTCGCGACACGCGACAATCATTAAAAACAGCCAGTCCCGTATTAATGCGCAGTCTTAACACGCACTTTCTATAACTAAGAAAAAACTAAACAGCATTATTTGATTCATTGATTACGATAACCATTTAACCCATCACTGAATCATTCATTGTTGTCTATTTCAGTTATAGAACAACGCGTCATTCTATCAAATGACTACTTCAGTTTCACGTCTTATCGCCAGAGAATACAAGGTTTAATCGTGATTTATAACCTAAAAAAAGAAAAGCGCATCTCAAAAAGATGCGCTTCATTTTTTAATTGAGTCGTTTTCTGTTTATCCATAACGTTAAGCTAATAACAAATTGGCAGAAAATAAGTTCAACTATTATTGATTAACTGCGTCTTTTAAGCCTTTACCAGCACGGAATGCAGGAACTTTCGCAGCTTCAATTTGAATTTCTTTACCTGTTTGTGGGTTACGGCCTGTACGAGCTGCACGATCACGTACAGTGAAAGTACCGAAACCTACTAATGCTACATCATCACCTTTTTGTAAAGATTCAGTGATAGAAGCAACCAGAGCATCTACAACACGACCAGCTGCCGCTTTTGAGATATCTGCATTTGCAGCAATTTTGTCGATCAGTTGAGTTTTATTCACGCTTTCATCCCCATAATTTTATGCGTTATTTTTCACCATTAATGGCAAATTTTGCAAACGTCGTTATATCAAGCCTTTTTAGATATAGCAAGACCGATAAAACAGCATTTTTAATTAAAATCCCAATTAAATTAGCGACACAAAAAAAGGCTGGCAAGCTTTTATTACTTATCCAGCCTTTTTTTTAGCTATAATTTATGACTAATATCACTCTTTAGTGTGATTTATCAGTCACAACTTCCATGCCAAACGGCGAATTTTGCAGGGCTAGCGATAAAACTTCCTCAATTGTTTTCACCGGGTGAATATCCAGGTCAGCAACAATATTTTCAGGAATTTCTTCTAAATCACGTTTATTTTCATCAGGGATAAGAACTGTCTTAATTCCACCACGATGTGCAGCAAGTAACTTTTCTTTCAGTCCGCCAATTGGCAATACTTGTCCGCGTAACGTAATTTCGCCCGTCATTGCAACATCCGAACGTACAGGGTTACCTGTTAGGCTTGATACCAATGCAGTACACATTGCGATACCTGCACTTGGACCATCTTTTGGTGTTGCGCCTTCAGGAACGTGTACGTGCATATCACGTTTTTCATAGAAATCGCCATTAATACCAAGTTTATCAGCACGAGCACGAACCACGGTCATTGCCGCTTGAATAGACTCTTGCATCACTTCACCTAAAGAGCCGGTGAATGTTAGCTTGCCTTTACCCGGTACACTTGCTGTTTCAATAGTCAGTAGATCACCACCAACTTCTGTCCATGCAAGTCCTGTAACCATACCCACTCGGTTTTCTGTATCAGCACGACCGTAGTCAACTTTACGAACACCTAAGTAGTCTTTGAGATTATCTTCGTTAATCTCAATATGTTTGATTGTGCTATCCATTAGCAGTTGTTTTACTGCTTTACGGCATAATTTAGAGATTTCACGTTCTAAACTACGTACACCCGCTTCACGCGTGTAATAACGAATAATGCCCATAATTGCGCTGTCATGGATTGTCAGCTCACTTGGTTTTAATGCATTACGTTCAATCTGTTTTGGTAGCAAATGTTGCTTAGCAATATTCAGTTTTTCATCTTCGGTATAGCCTGATAAACGAATAACTTCCATACGATCTAGCAACGGTGCTGGTATATTCATGGAGTTAGATGTCGCCACGAACATAACATCAGACAGATCGTAATCAACTTCCAGATAATGGTCGTTAAATGCGATGTTTTGCTCTGGATCTAACACCTCTAACAGTGCAGAAGCTGGATCGCCACGCATATCTGATGACATCTTATCAATTTCATCTAACAGGAAAAGTGGGTTTTTGACGCCAACTTTCGCCATTTTCTGAATTAATTTACCCGGCATAGAACCGATGTAAGTACGACGGTGACCGCGGATTTCAGCTTCATCACGCACACCACCTAACGCCATACGAACATATTTACGGCCTGTTGCTTTAGCAATAGATTGACCCAGTGAGGTTTTACCTACACCCGGAGGCCCTACCAAGCACAGGATTGGCCCTTTAATTTTGCTAACGCGAGATTGTACCGCGAGATATTCAAGGATACGTTCTTTAACACGCTCTAAACCATAATGGTCAGTATCAAGAACCTCTTGCGCTTTCACTAAGTCTTTTTTAACTTTGCTACGGCTATTCCAAGGAACTTGAACCATCCAATCAATATAACTACGTACAACCGTGGCTTCAGCTGACATTGGCGACATCATTTTTAATTTCTGAAGTTCCGCTTCTGTCTTCTCTTTTGCCTCTTTCGGCATTTTTGCAGCGTCGATTTTACGTTTCAGCGATTCCATTTCATCAGGTGCATCATCCATCTCACCTAATTCTTTTTGAATCGCTTTCATTTGTTCGTTGAGATAATACTCACGCTGACTCTTTTCCATCTGCTTTTTAACGCGGTTACGAATGCGTTTTTCAACTTGTAGCAGATCGATTTCTGATTCCATCATCGCCATTAAATATTCAAGGCGTTCTGTAACATCAGACATTTCAAGTACAGCTTGCTTATCTTTTAATTTCAGCGGCATATGAGAAGCAATGGTGTCTGCTAATTTCGCTGATTCTTCAATAGCATGTAATGAGGTTAATACCTCTGGCGGAATTTTTTTATTCAGCTTGATATAACCTTCAAACTGATTAATCGTTGTACGATTTAAGACTTCCTGTTCGCGCTCATCAACTGCTGGCGTTTCAAGGTATTCTGCTTTCGCCTGAAAGTATTCACCATTGTCAGATAACGTCGTAATTTTGGCACGACGAATACCTTCGACAAGTACTTTCACTGTTCCATCAGGTAGTTTTAGCATCTGTAAAACAGAGGCAACTGTACCAACAGAAAAAAGATCATTAACACCTGGTTCGTCAGTAGATGCATCTTTCTGCGCAACCAGCATAATTTGTTTGTTGTCGTTCATCGCAGCTTCTAAGCAATGAATGGATTTTTCACGACCAACAAACAACGGGATCACCATATGCGGATATACAACGACATCACGTAATGGCAATACAGGTATTTCAATACGTTCTGGACGCTCAGGATTCATAGAGCTCTCTCTTCGTTTTTAGCTTAACGCTTTTACAGGTAATTTTATTCGCATGTCACCAAATAAAATTAATTCCACGGATTGTCAAAATATATAAGGGCACTTTTCTGACATTCAATAGCATTACCCATTAAAAAAACAAAATGAGGGAAAATTCCCTCATTTTTATTGCGTTGGCACGCTTTATCTTAAATTTCTCTCTTATTTTGAGAGAAAACTAGATAATGTCAGACAAGAGACATTGCCAAATTACGATGCATTATTCACCTGAAGCCTGATTTTCTGGTTGGCTATAAATAACCAGAGGCTCAGATTTTCCATTAATAACGCCTTCATCAATGACCACTTTTTCTGCATTTTCAAATGAAGGAAGGTCATACATCGTATCAAGTAATGCTGCTTCAACAATTGAACGTAAACCACGAGCACCTGTTTTACGTACCATCGCTTTTTTCGCAATTGCAGTCAGCGCTTCCTTACGGAATTCTAAATCCACACCTTCTAATTTAAATAATGCCTGATATTGCTTAGTCAGTGCATTCTTAGGTTCTTGTAAGATTTGGATTAATGCTTCTTCGCTTAATTCGCCTAGCGTTGCAACAACAGGTAAACGACCAATAAATTCAGGGATAAGGCCAAATTTAATCAGATCTTCTGGCTCAACTTGGGCTAATAATTCACCTTCGCTAGCTTTCTCTTTCTGGCTTTTAACTTCTGCGCCAAAACCAATACCTGAATGTGTATTTAAACGCTGTGCAACAACTTTATCGAGCCCTGCAAATGCACCACCACAGATAAAGAGGATCTTAGAAGTATCTACTTGTAAAAACTCTTGTTGTGGGTGCTTACGTCCGCCTTGAGGAGGAACAGAAGCCACAGTACCTTCAACTAATTTCAATAATGCTTGCTGTACACCTTCACCAGACACGTCACGAGTGATTGATGGGTTTTCAGATTTACGAGTGATCTTGTCAATTTCATCAATATAAACAATACCACGTTGTGCTTTTTGCACATCGTAATCGCATTTTTGTAGCAGTTTTTGAATGATGTTTTCAACATCTTCACCCACATAACCCGCTTCTGTCAGCGTTGTGGCATCTGCCATAGTAAAAGGAACATCAAGGTAGCGTGCTAATGTCTCTGCTAATAACGTTTTACCGCTACCAGTAGGGCCAATCAGCAAAATATTACTTTTCCCTAGCTCAACACCATTGGCTTTATCGCCATTACGCAGACGTTTATAGTGGTTATAAACGGCAACAGCCAAAACTTTTTTAGCCAATTCCTGACCGATAACATAGTCATCAAGGTGCTTACGGATTTCATGTGGCGTTGGCAATTCACTGCGTTCATGATGAGGTGCCAGTTCTTTTATTTCCTCACGAATGATATCAACACAAAGATCGACACATTCATCACAGATATAAACCGACGGACCAGCAATCAATTTTTTTACTTCATGCTGGCTTTTACCGCAGAAAGAGCAATACAGAAGCTTCCCTGAGCTATCTTTGCGCTTATCTGTCATCAGTCAACCTCACTTAGTTATTCCTCTTATCATTTATAAGAAGAAGAAAGTCTTTTTACATAAATATTGATAGCCGCTTCCTTTGCGTCATTGACCAACAAAGGAAACGTATTAATTCAGTTGCTATTACAACGTGTAATGATTAGCTACGTTGAGTATAGACTTTATCCACTAATCCGTATTCTAACGCTTCGTTAGCGGATAAGAAACGATCACGCTCAGTGTCTCTTTCTATTTCTTCAATAGATTTACCTGTATGTTGAGCCATTAGCTCATTCATACGGGATTTTACTTTCAAAATTTCTTGAGCATGAATTTGAATATCTGTTGCTTGACCTTGGAAACCACCTAACGGTTGGTGGATCATCACACGAGAGTTAGGTAAGCAAATACGTTTACCTTTCGCACCAGCAGATAGTAAGAAAGCGCCCATTGAACACGCTTGCCCCATACAAATTGTACTCACATCTGCTTTGATATACTGCATGGTGTCATAGATAGACATACCCGCAGTAATTACGCCACCTGGTGAGTTGATATACAGGTTGATGTCTTTCTCTGGGTTTTCTGCTTCTAAAAATAGCATTTGAGCAACGATAAGATTAGCCATGTGATCTTCAACTTGGCCAGTCAGGAAAATGATACGTTCTTTTAATAAACGTGAGTAAATGTCGTAAGAACGCTCTCCTCGCGAAGTTTGCTCTATAACCATCGGCACCAGAGCCATATTAGGTGCGAATTGTTCCTGTGTGTCGTTAAATGACATGTCTGTCTCCTATTGCATTCTTATTGGTGCCAATGACAACAATTTTACTTGAGATAATTGATCATGACCATTTCTAATGATCTAATCTCTCACAAGACATTCAAGGCGCCTCGCGAGGAGTGATAAAGAGAATATAGAATTATCTGGAGATAATCGCTCAAATTTCAAGGCAAAATTTGATAAATATATACAAACTGAAAAAAACCCGTGGTAAAAACCACGGGTTTTTGCTTAAAACCGATATTCGCGGTTAAGAATTAACCCATTTGAACTTCGTTCATCAGTTCAGTGAAGTTAGTTTCTTTTTCAGTTACTTTAGCATTTGCTAAGATTTTTTCTACCGCTTGCTCTTCTAACGCAAGATTACGGATGTTGTTCATCAGTTGTTCGTTCTTGTTGTAGAACTCAACAACTTCTGATGGATCTTCGTAAGCTGAAGCCATTTCGTCGATCAGTGCATTCACACGGTCGTCTTCTGCTTTCAGTTCATTACTATTGATCACTTCACCTAACAGTAATCCAACGATTACACGACGTTTAGCTTGTTCTTCGAACAGTTCACGTGGTAATTGCAGAGCTTGTTTCTCGTCGCCACCAAAACGTTGAGCTGCTTGACGTTGCAGAACTTCGATTTCGCTGTCAACAGCGGCTGCTGGTACGTCAACTTCGTTTGCTTTAACTAAGCCATCAATAACTTGTGATTTAACACGAGTACGGATTGCATTTTTCAGTTCACGTTCCATGTTTTTACGTACTTCAGCACGTAAACCATCAACAGAACCATCAGCAATACCAAAACGCTTGATGAACTCTTCAGTTAATTCTGGCAGTTCACGCTCTTCAACTTTTTTCAGGTTGATAGCGAATTGTGCTTTTTTACCTTTCAGGTTTTCAGCGTGGTAATCTTCTGGGAAAGTCACATCGATTGTGAATTCTTCGCCAGCTTTATGACCGATAACGCCTTCTTCGAAACCTGGGATCATACGACCTTGACCCATTGCCAGTACGAAATCTTCAGCTTTTCCGCCTTCGAATTCTTCACCGTCAATAGAACCGTTGAAATCAACAGTTACGCGATCTTCTGCTGCAACTTCGCCGTCTTTGTCTTTCCACTCTGCTTGTTGCTTACGCAGTGTTTCTAACATGTTATCAACGTCTTCGTCTTTAACAGTAACAACAGGTTTTACAACTTCAATGCTTTCCAGATCTTTCAGTTCGATTTCTGGGAAAACTTCGAATTCTACAGAGTAAACAAAGTCTTCACCTTCTTTGTATTGCTCTGGTTTGTAGTCAGGCGCGCCAACTGGGTTTACTTTGTTTTCGATGATAGCGTTAATGAAATTACGCTGCATCAGGTCACCCAGAACATCATTCAGTACTGACATACCGTAACGCTGTTTAACCATTGACATTGGAACGTGACCTTTACGGAAACCATCAATGCGAACAGTTTTAGCAGCTTTTTTCAGTTCACTGTCTACAGCAGTTTGGATATCAGCGGCTGGTACGGTGATTGTGACACGACGCCCTAGGCCTTGAGTCGTTTCAACAGAAACTTGCATCTTGTTACCTCAAAATAAGTTTTAGTGCTCGGTCTACTTTAAAGGAAACTAACATGATATTGACATGTTTAGGTTTATTTTCCTTTCAGAACCGGGGCCGCCACATTTAAAAAAACGAGGATCCCTGATATCAGAAGCATCCCGAAACCTTACTGAAAATTAGACGCGACATTATAACGATCTAGAGGGGTTGAGTCGAGAAAGAGCCGTTTTATTCCTCAATTTTTTCATAAAATCGAGTAACTCGCCCCTTTTTTCCTCTATAAAGAACAAAAAATACGCATCTTAGGATCTATTTACTCACGATTAACGATAAGGTTGTTAATCTTCTTGGCTTCCGCCACGACACCCAGGAGAGCGTAATGCTTTATCCTGCTGTTCATTCCATTCGCTCAAAGTAAAGGTGTGCAATGCTAATGCATGAACACCATTTTCCATTTCATGAGCTAATGTTTGGTACACATCACGATGGCGCGAAACACTACGTTTTTCATTAAAATCATCACTAACGATAATGACTTTAAAGTGGCTTTCAGAGCCCTCGGGCACATTATGGCGATGGCTTTCGTTTATTACTTGTAAAAAATGCGGTGAAAAGCGTGAAATCAGCTTATTCTCAATATCATCACGGATCATCTCTGCCCCTAATACTCTAGCCTTTATACCATGGTGAATAAAAAACAAGTCAACCAGACTATATTGATTTAGTCTTTATCAATACAAAATGATGGGCTTATTCTTTTTAATTTTGCTGACGATAATCGCTTATTTTTCATCTTGAGTAAAACCATTGACCGAATATTGTCAAATATATGAGTAAAAATGAGAGTAATTTGAAATAAAATCAATTGATAAAATCAGATAATTTCGTTCGTTAAAGGGATATTAGCAACCTATCAGCAGTGGTATGATAGGCTAAAGTTTGAAGCCTATTCTACTTGTTAACATAACAGACATATTTAACCGAGATTACCTCATGATTAAAAATTTACTCTGTGCTGTTTTTGCATTAACACTGCTTTCAGGTTGTGCAACTCCTAGTAACAAATTATCTATTGAGCCTGTGATGTCAGTTCCTGCGGCTGATCCAACAATGCGCCCAATTTCACTGAATATCTCAAGCCAAGACAAGCGAGCATCCAAAAATCTAGCGGAAATTAACCGCAACGGTAAATTAGAAGTCCTTGTTCCAACTCGTGACATTGCATTTTTAATGCAAGAAGTTTTACAAAAACAAATGACAGCCCGCGGTTTTATGGTGGGTTCTCCGGCTTCTGCTGATGTGATTATTGTTATCAATAAGCTCAATGCAGAAGTGGGAGAAGGCAGTGTTCGTCATAATATCAGTGCGAAAGCGGATATTTCAATTATCGTCACCTTACCGAATGGCAGTTCTAATACCAAAACATTCCGTACTAGCTACAATGTTCAAGGTCCATTTGGTGCAACTAATGAGAAAATTGCCGCTGCGATTAACAATGTCTTAAGTGAACTCGTTAGCGATATGGCAAAAGACGCTTCAGTCAGTCAATTTATCAAATCTAACGCCCGTTAATTTTATTAGAATAAACGACCTGTTATCTCAAACAGGTCGTTGAAAGGAATTTTTGCATGGTTCAGCCCGCCTTCAAACAAACCACTTGGTATAAATCATTTATTCTTCTATTACTTGGCTTTACTTCTGGATTACCGCTGGCATTAACAGCTGGTACATTACAAGCATGGATGACAGTAGAAGATATCGATTTAAAAACCATTGGTTTTTTCTCATTGGTGGGACAAGCCTATGTTTTTAAATTCCTTTGGTCGCCTTTTATGGATCGCTATACCCCTTCTTTTCTTGGCCGTCGCCGAGGATGGATGTTGCTCACTCAAATAGGATTAGTGATTGGCATTGCAGGAATGGGATTTCTAAATCCTAATGATCATTTATGGTGGCTTGCCTCTTTAGCGGTCATTGTTGCCTTTTGTTCTGCTTCACAAGACATTGTTTTTGATGCCTATAAAACAGATATACTAAAAGCAGACGAGCGTGGTACAGGTGCTGCGGTTTCTGTATTAGGCTATCGCATAGCTATGCTTGTTTCTGGAGGAATGGCACTTTGGTTGGCTGATAAATATATTGGCTGGCAAAACATGTATTGGTTAATGGCTGCCTTAATGGGTATTGGTATTATTGCCACATTACTTGCTCAAGAGCCAGAAACTGCCGTAAAGCCGCCACGTACACTCTATGAAGCGGTTATTGAGCCTTTATATGAATTCTTCTCTCGTAATAATGCTTGGCTAATTTTACTGCTTATTGTGTTGTATAAAATGGGTGATGCCTTTGCCTTAAGTTTAAGTACCACCTTTCTTATTCGTGGTGCTGGATTTGATGCTGGTGAAGTAGGATTAGTGAATAAAACACTTGGGCTTGCAGCCACTATTGTTGGGGCATTATTAGGTGGTTTATTAATGCGCCGTTGGAGTTTATTTAAAGCACTGATGATTTTTGGTATTTTGCAAGGTGGCTCGAATATCGGTTACTGGTATTTAGCTATTTCTGAGCAAAGTATTTATAGCATGGGTGCAGTAGTTGCATTTGAAAATATCTGTGGCGGAATGGGTACAGCTGCATTCGTTGCTCTATTAATGACACTTTGCCACCTCTCCTTTTCAGCTACACAGTTTGCATTGCTTTCAGCTCTCTCAGCCATTGGTCGTGTTTATGTTGGCCCAGTTGCCGGTTGGTACGTTGAAAGTCACGGTTGGGAAGCCTTTTACCTTTTTTCTATTGTTGCTTCGGTCCCCGGTCTTATTTTGCTGTTGATTTCGAAAAACACACTTATTTATACGCAAAAAACGGGTGAATTCCTCAGGAGAACTTTATTTATTAAGCAGTACCGTTTTGCTATTTATGGTTTGATGCTAACCGTTCTCTTCTTTATTTGTAGTTTAATTCTTGTTATTACAAATTCACTACCAACTTTAGAAATGTTCCAGTCTGTTGATTTTATTCAATCAATAGATACGAATAGATTAAGCTCTTGGGCTTCAACACTCTTTTTATACGGTGTTATTATTGGTGCGATAAGCCTTATCTTTGGCACAATTTTAGATTATTTAGCCCTTAAGAAAACAGCATATTAGTTTTATTGCTTTCTCAGACTATGTACCATAAAAAAGGACAGCTTAAGCTGTCCTTTTTGCATTCTTAATAAAGAGAATTTATCTAAACAATCTTACTTTTACTGCTTTACCTTTGATTTTACCTTGTTGCAGCTGTTTCCAAACTTGTTTGGCGATAGATTGTTTTACGGCAACGTAAGCATGCGTTGGGTTAATCATAATTTTGCCAATATCGGCACCATTGAAACCCATATCGCCCGTTAATGCGCCTAAAATATCACCTGGACGCATTTTCGCTTTTTTACCACCATCAATACATAATGTTGCCATTGTTGCTTCAAGAGGCGTAATTTGTAGCCCAGTTGGTACTGGTAGCCAATTTATCTTCATATGAAGCATCTCTTCTAAAGCGTTAGCACGCTGAATTTCTTCTGGTGCGCAAAAACTAATAGCCAATCCACTTTCACCCGCTCTCGCTGTACGACCAATTCGGTGAACATGAACTTCAGGATCCCACGATAATTCGTAGTTAATCACCATTTCTAACGCTTTAATATCAAGCCCACGAGCCGCAACATCTGTTGCCACTAATACACGACAACTCCCATTAGCAAAGCGAATAAGTGTTTGGTCACGCTCTCTCTGTTCCATATCGCCGTGTAGAGCAAGTACACTTTGGTTGCTTTCTGTCAGTGTTTCATACACATCTTGGCAATCTCGTTTCGTGTTACAAAATACGACACAAGAAGCGGGCTGCTCACGACTTAAAAGCTTTTGCAGTAATCCTATTTTTCCATGACGAGAGATTTCATAAAACTGCTGTTCAACCGCAGGAAGTTCATCAACAGAGTTTATTTCAATAGTTACTGGATTTTGCTGAATTTTGCGGCTAATTGCTGCAATTTCATTTGGCCAAGTTGCAGAAAAGAGTAATGTTTGACGTGCGGTTGGCATACGAGAAATAATGTCGTTGATATCATCAAAAAATCCCATATCCAACATTCTGTCTGCTTCATCCAATACCAATGTTTTCACATCATCTAAAGTAACAGTTTCTTTTTTTAGGTGATCAAGCAATCTACCCGGTGTTGCAACAATAATATGTGCAGCATGAATCAATGAATCACGCTGGATGCTAAATGGAACGCCACCACACAACGTTAATACTTTGATATTTGGAAGATAACGAGCAAGACGACGTAATTCATTTGCAACTTGATCAGCAAGTTCTCGCGTTGGGCATAAAATAAGTGATTGAGTATTAAACTGTTTTGCATCAATGTGTTGCAATAGTCCCAAACCGAAAGCAGCTGTCTTACCGCTACCTGTTTTTGCTTGAGCGCGAACGTCTTTTCCTTCAAGAATGGCGGGCAAAGCAGCTTCTTGAACTGGAGTCATAGTGAGATAACCCAATTCATTAAGGTTAGCGAGTTGTTCAGCAGGAAGTGCGTTAAGTTCAGCAAATGAGGTCACAATGAAAATTCCAAGTAAGATAAAAACGAATATTGGTTAATGATACTATCCCTTTATTCCTGTGTCGTGAGGTATTTTTACGCGCCCCTCCCCACGTTTTTTTCTTTCCTCTTTTACTTCCTTTTTTTCTTGCCAAAAAAGCCAATCACCAAATACTTAATTCATTCAAAAAAGATCAAATTATAAAAATAAACTAAACAATACTAAAATTCTCACTTTTAATTATCAATTTAATATTCTAGAAATAGATCATATTTTCAATATTATGATCTACAAATAGAGATTTAATGGGTTATAGTTTCAAAATATATTAAAAAATAAATTCACCGCAAAATTATTTCATTAAATTTAATTGAGATTATTCATGATAAAAAAAACATTTTTATTAACCATCGCAAGTACACTTTCTTTATCAGCCCAAGCTAGTTATTTAGGTGGTTTCGCTAATACCAGTATCAACTATCTTGATTGGACTTCTCACACAACACACAAAACAGGGCAATCCTCTCATAAAGATGATTTTGCCTATTTAGAACTTGAAGGTGGCGCTAACTTTTCATGGGGTGAGTTTTACGGCTTTTTTGATCTTGAAAATCCATTTAATCCTCGAAAAACACAACCGGGTGATAATCAACGTTATACCGTTAAAGCAACAAGCCGCATTTATTTAGGTGAAAGTCATTTCAATCTATACGGACACGTTTACGGTACATGGTCACTTCCGGGTAAAGAAAACAATGGCAACTTCCATGAAGTTAATACGCTTTACGGTTTAGGCTATAACACACAAATTGATAATTTATGGTTTAAACCATTTGTCGCGCTCCATTATGTCGATCAAACTTACTATTCAGGAAATAATGGCTACGTCGTTGGCTGGGTTGCTGGATATGATTTTTCCATTACTAATCAAAATTTTAGTATTAGCAATTGGCATGAAATGGAATTTAGCCGTCATGAGCGATATGGCAATGGCGGGCAAAATGGGTTTAATGGCGCTTTAGCTTTTTGGTGGCATCCAACGACTTCTATTACCACTGGTATTCAATATCGTTATGCTTATAAAAAGCTAGGCGAAGATTTTCTGCAAGACGGCATTGTATATAGCCTGAAATATAATTTTTGATCGCTAATTGTTAATTTTCATTACAGCGAAAGCATTTTTATTCGCTGTAACCTCTTTTTATCACTTAATGAAAATTTTTCTCATTGGATATAAACATTCATCAAATCACTAATTACCCATATTAAAAATCATACAAGCATCAAATATGGATATTAAACATCAATATAAAAAGGATTTCACCCCTCAACTCTCCTCCGACCTCTAATTTGTTACTTTTTTAATCAGAATACGTTTTCTTACACTTTTTATTGAATTTTTATTTGTAAAAATATGTATTTATTTTAAAAACATGGTACTTTATGAAATTATAGTTAATACGCAATAATTAAATTAACATTTATTTAATACTTTGATTACTTGTGATCACATTAACACAAAAGACTAACCAACCACTTACTTACCATTACAATTGTTTACACTGTCGCAACCTTACCGTAAAATGTCCTTACTGATACTGATGAAACAACAATAGAACCTTTGTCATTTGGGTCGTTGGATGAGACTTATGAAATACATAAAAAGTATTGGGACACTCTCGCTATTAGCAGCAGCTCTTCTATTAAGTGGCTGTGATATGGCGTTAATGAATCCCAAAGGCGCTATCGGCGCTGAGCAAAAAACATTAATCCTCATTGCGCTTGGTTTAATGTTAATTGTTGTGATACCGGTAATACTGATGGTGATTGTTTTCGCTTTTCGCTACCGTGAATCCAATACTAAAGCCACCTATCGCCCAAACTGGGCTCACTCAAATAAAATTGAACTCGTCGTTTGGACTGTGCCAATTATCATCATTGTGATTTTGGCGAGCATCACATGGAAAACAACCCATGAGCTTGATCCTTACAAACCATTAGAGTCCACAGAAAAACCTGTCACCATTGAAGTAGTTTCAATGGATTGGAAATGGTTATTTATCTATCCAGAACAAGGTATTGCAACAGTTAATGAACTGGCTTTCCCTACTAATGTTCCTGTTAATTTCAAAATCACTTCTGACTCTGTCATGAACTCATTCTTTATCCCTCGCTTAGGTGGGCAAATCTATGCGATGGCAGGAATGCAAACTAAGTTGCACTTAATTGCTAATGAACCTGGTGAATATCCAGGAATGTCAGCAAGTTATAGTGGACACGGTTTCTCTGATATGAAATTTACAGCGATTGCGACACCTGATCGTGCCGGTTTCGATGCGTGGGTTGAAAAAGTCAAACAATCGTCAGATACGTTAAATACGACCGCTGCATTTAATGAACTTGCTAAACCAAGCCAGAAAAATCCAGTGACCTACTATTCAAGCGTGAAGCCAATGCTATTCCAAGAGACTATTTCTAAATTTGGTCACACAGGTCATGGCGCTCACACCAGTGGCAATCAGACAGCACATGCTGATGCAACAATGAATATGAACATGAGCCATGCGGCGCATGCAGGAGCAGAGGAATAAAGGCATGTTCGGAAAATTAACTCTTGATGCAATCCCGCTACATGAACCAATTATCGTAGTTACTTTACTCGGTATTGTTCTTGGTGGGCTTGCTGTTGTTGGCGCACTAACTTATTTTCGTAAATGGAAATGGTTGTGGACCGAATGGTTAACCAGCGTTGACCATAAAAAAATTGGTATTATGTATATCCTCGTTGCAATGGTCATGATGTTCCGTGGCTTTGCCGATGCGATTATGATGAGAAGCCAACAAGCTCTCGCCTCTGCTGGCGAAGCAGGTTTCTTACCACCTCATCACTATGATCAGATTTTTACCGCACACGGCGTTATCATGATTTTCTTCATGGCAACACCTTTCGTTGTGGGTCTGATGAACCTCGTTGTACCTTTACAAATTGGTGCTCGTGATGTTGCCTTCCCTTTCCTTAACTCATTGAGCTTCTGGTTCTTTGTTGTTGGTGTGGTTCTTATCAACCTTTCTTTAGGTATTGGTGAATTCGCACAAACAGGTTGGTTAGCTTATCCGCCACTTTCTGGTCTGGAATATAACCCAGGAGTCGGGGTCGATTATTGGATATGGAGTTTACAGATATCCGGTATTGGTACGCTTCTAACAGGGGTTAACTTCTTCGCGACTATCTTGCGTATGCGTGCGCCGGGTATGAGCATGATGAAAATGCCAGTATTCTCTTGGGCTGCTTTATGTACTAACGTCCTGATTATCGCTGCATTCCCAATTTTAACAGTCACTATTACGCTGTTAACTTTAGACCGCTATCTTGGTACGCACTTCTTTACCAATGATATGGGCGGTAACATGATGATGTACATCAACCTCGTATGGGCTTGGGGTCATCCAGAAGTTTATATCCTTGTCCTGCCAGTATTTGGTGTGTTTTCTGAAGTTACAGCAACATTCTCTAAAAAACGGTTATTTGGTTACACCTCTTTAGTTGGCGCAACTGTCGTTATTACCGTGTTGTCATTTATTGTTTGGTTACACCACTTCTTTACCATGGGCTCTGGCGCTAACGTCAATGCCTTCTTCGGTATCGCCACGATGATCATCGCAATACCAACAGGGGTTAAAATCTTTAACTGGCTGTTTACGATGTATCAAGGCCGTATCGAATATAAAAGCCCAATGCTGTGGACTATCGGTTTCCTTATCACCTTCTCTGTTGGGGGTATGACTGGGGTTCTGTTAGCCGTTCCGGGTGCAAACTTCGTTCTACATAACAGCTTATTCTTAATTGCTCACTTCCATAACGTTATTATTGGTGGTGTGGTATTTGGCTGTTTCGCTGGTATGACTTACTGGTTCCCTAAAGCATTCGGTTTCACACTGAATGAGAAATGGGGTATCCGTGCATTCTGGTTCTGGTTTATCGGCTTCTTTATGGCCTTTATGCCACTGTACATTCTTGGCTTTATGGGTATGACTCGTCGTATCAGCCAAAACATCAACCCAGAATTCCATCCAATGCTGATGGTTGCTGCGGGTGGTGCTGCACTGATTGCTATTGGTATCGCTTGTCAAGTTGTCCAGATCTACGTAAGTATCCGTGACCGTGATCAAAACCGTGATTTAACGGGAGATCCGTGGGGTGGACGTACTCTTGAATGGTCAATTTCTTCACCTGCTCCTTTCTATAACTTTGCCGTTGAACCTAATGTTCAAACGCGTGATGAGTGGTGGGATCAGAAAGAAAAAGGCACAGCTTATCAGCGCCCAACTAAATACGAACCAATCCATATGCCTAAAAATACAGGCGCTGGTGTGATTATCTCAGCATTTAGCTTAGTACTTGGTTTTGCCATGATCTGGCATATCTGGTGGTTAGCTATCGTTGGTTTCGCTGGCATGATTGTCACTTGGATCGTGAAAAGCTTTGATACAGATGTGGATTACTATGTCCAAGTACCTGAAATTGAAGCTCTCGAGAATAAGCATTATGAAGAACTGAAAAAAGCAGGTGTGAAATAATGTCTACTCAAACTGTAAATAACACAAACGCCCATGAGCATCATGGGCACCACGATGCAGGAGCGACGAAAGTTTTCGGCTTCTGGATCTACCTAATGAGCGACCTTATCCTGTTTGCCAGCTTATTCGCCACTTATGCGGTGCTTGTTAACGGGATTGCGGATGGTCCTTCAGGTAAAGAAATTTTTAGCTTACCGTTTGTTTTAGTTGAAACCTTCTTACTGCTATTTAGTAGTATCACTTTTGGTTTCGCTATGCTGAGTATGAACAAAGGTAGCGTTAGCCAAGTTAATCTGTGGTTATTTGTTACTTTCTTATTTGGCCTAGGTTTTGTCATCATGGAAGTTTACGAATTCCATGAGCTAATCGCAGAAGGTTATGGCCCAGATCGCAGTGCATTCTTATCTGCATTCTTTGCATTAGTTTCAACGCACGGTCTTCACGTAACTGCGGGTTTAATTTGGATTGTTATTATGATGATCCAAGTATCTCGCCGTGGTTTAACTGAAGTTAACCGTACTCGTTTAAGCTGTTTAAGTCTGTTCTGGCACTTCCTTGACGTTGTCTGGATCTGTGTGTTCACCGTAGTTTATCTGATGGGAGCGATGTAATGAGTCATCCAAATACTTCTCCTTCAGGCGCAAGCCACGGCAGCATGAAGTCTTATCTGATTGGCTTTATTCTGTCTGTTATCCTCACCGTTATTCCATTTTGGATGGTGATGGAAGGAACAGCGACACCAGCAACAATTCTATGGACTGTTGTCGGTATGGCAGTTGTGCAAATTGTGGTTCACTTAGTCTGCTTCTTGCATATGAATACGTCATCAGAAGAGCGCTGGAACGTCGTCGCATTCTTGTTCACACTGCTTATTATCGGCATTGTTGTCGTAGGCTCGTTGTGGATTATGTACAACCTGAACATCAATATGATGATGGATTAAGAGTTGTCGCTATGATTAAGCAATACCTACAAGTCACCAAACCAGGAATTATTTTCGGAAATTTAATTTCTGTAATAGGTGGTTTTCTGCTCGCTTCTAAAGGTGAGATTGATTACTCCCTATTTTTCGCGACTCTGCTTGGGGTGTCTCTGGTCGTTGCTTCTGGTTGTGTTTTTAACAACTACATTGACCGTGATATTGACCGTATCATGGAAAGAACGAAGAACCGTCCATTAGTTAAAGGATTAATTGACCCTCGAATTAGCCTGATTTATGCCTCAGTATTAGGTATTGCAGGTGTTGTGCTGCTCTATGTAGCAGCCAACCCACTTGCAATGTTTATCGCTGTATTCGGTTTTATTATTTATGTTGGGGTTTATAGCCTCTACATGAAGCGTAAATCTGTTTATGGCACACTGATTGGAAGTTTATCTGGCTCTGCACCTCCTGTTATCGGCTATTGTGCCGTTAGCGGTGAATTTGATGCAGGTGCGGCAATCCTATTACTTATCTTTAGTTTGTGGCAAATGCCTCACTCTTATGCCATTGCTATTTTCCGTTTTAAAGACTACCAAGCTGCAAATATCCCTGTATTACCTGTAATTAAAGGGATTTCAGTCGCTAAACGCCATATCATTCTTTATATTCTGGCGTTTATGATTGCAACCTTAATGCTGACATTAGTTGGTTATGCTGGCTATAAATACCTGATTGTGGCTTCAGCCGTCAGTATTTGGTGGTTAGGCATGGCTTTATCAGGTTATAAAGCAACCAATGATATTGTGTGGGCACGAAAATTATTTATTTTCTCTATTGTCGCAATCACTTCATTAAGCGTAATGATGTCTGTTGATCCAACAAGCTCAACAGAAGCGGTTCTTGCGTATCTAAGATAATGTATTTATTAAAGTAACCTAAATACCAGTCAGCCTTCTGACTGGTATTTTTTTATCTCTTTTACGACTTCGCATGATATCAGTACAGTTTTGTCTTTTTTGTATCCCATTTATTGATTAACCTCACTAGAAAATGTCATTACAATGGGGATATCAGTAATACGAGGTAATCCATGAATGATAATAAAATGACCCCATTAGAGCGCAAAGCAACATGGGGACTAGGCACTGTTTTTTCTCTTCGCATGCTTGGCATGTTTATGGTACTCCCAGTTTTAACCACCTACGGGCTTCAATTACAACACGCAACAGAATCTCTTATTGGATTAGCCATCGGTATTTATGGATTAACACAAGCTATATTCCAAATTCCTTTTGGTATTTTCTCTGATAAATTTGGTCGAAAACCTATGATTGTTTTTGGCTTAATTATTTTTATTATTGGTAGTCTAATTGCGGCTCTCAGTGACAATATCTACGGCATTATTATTGGTAGAGCATTGCAAGGAGCGGGAGCTATCTCAGCTGCGGTAATGGCTTTATTATCAGATTTAACACGAGAACAAAATAGAACAAAAGCAATGGCATTTATTGGTATTAGCTTTGGGATAACGTTCGCTTTAGCCTTAGTTTTAGGGCCTATTTTAACGCATATTTTTGGCTTACATGGCCTGTTTTGGGGAATTGCCCTACTCGCCTTTGGTGGCATTATTATTACGCTTTTTACTGTGCCGAATAGTGAACACCATATTCTTAATCGAGAATCTGGTTTTGTTCGTGGTAGCGTAAAAAAGGTTTTATTTGATGCACAACTTCTTAAATTGAACACAGGTATTTTTTCACTACATACTTTATTAATGGCCGCATTTGTTGCACTTCCTCTGGTTATGAGTAGCGCAGGTTTAGCGAAAGAAAAACATTGGGTTGTTTATCTAGTCACCATGCTTATTGCCTTTATTACTGTACTTCCTTTTATTATCTATGCAGAAAAGAAACGAAAAATGAAACAAGTTTTCTTATTCTGTATTTCCTTACTTATTATTGCTCAAGTTATTTTGATTATTTCAGGCTCTAGCCTGTGGTTAATTATTGCGGGTATTCAAGTTTTCTTTATTGGATTTAATATTATGGAAGCGCTTCTTCCTTCATTAATCAGTAAAGAAGCACCAGCAGGTTATAAAGGCACAGCAATGGGAATTTATTCCACCAGCCAATTTTTAGGTGTGGCATTAGGCGGAATTTTAGGAGGATGGCTTTATCAGCATTATAGTGCGCAGATTGTATTTTTAGGTTGTTTAGTGATTGGTCTTATTTGGTTTTTTATTAGCCTAACATTACGCCAACCCTCTTATGTCAGTAGCTTACGTGTTGAATTACCTGAAAGTTTATCGTCAAGCCAACAACAGCAACTACAACAATTATTTAAGCAACAACCCGGTGTTAATGAAGTTGTGATTATGGCTGATGAGCAAAGTGCCTATATCAAGGTTGATACTAAACAGACGCCAAGAGCAACATTAGAGGCTCTGATCCCTTTAGTTTGAAGGTCAATAAGCTTATTAGATGAAATAAAAATGCGCTGGTTCAACAGCGCATTTTTGTATGACTAAAGGGGGAAACAATTAGTCACGGAAATTGTTAAATTGGAATGGCTGCCCTAACTCGCCTTCTCTTACTAATTTCATCACGGCTTGTAAGTCGTCGCGCGATTTACCTGTAACACGAACTTGCTCACCTTGAATTTGGGCCTGGACTTTCAATTTACTGTCTTTGATCAGCTTAACAATTTTTTTCGCTAAGGCTGTATCAATACCTTGCTTTAAGGTGGCTTCTACGCTGTACATTTTTCCGCTGTGAGTCATCTCTTCAGGGATATTTAATACTGCACCATCAATCCCTCTTTTTGCCATTTTCTCACGCAGAATATCTAATAATTGTTGAACCTGAAATTCAGATACACTGGTCGTTTTCACCGACTCTGCTTTTTCGTTTAATTCAAAGCTTGCTTCAACGTTACGAAAATCCCAGCGAGTAGTCAGTTCACGTTGTGCGTTTTCTACCGCATTTCGCACTTCATGTAAGTCAACTTCAGATACGATATCAAAAGATGGCATTCTTTCTTCCTCAATAAATAAATACAACCCAAATAATAGCTTCTTTTAGGGTTGCAAAAAAGCATTGCACATTCAATAACAAGTTTATCTCTTTAATTTTCTCTCACAGTAAAGCACAAACATACTTTAAACAGAGAAGTGTAATCAATGTTATAATTTTAGCTAAATAGTCTAATGACCGTCAGTAGCCACCTTACGCTATTACGATTTGCAAAAAGAGGCACAATGAAAATTACCGTTTTAGGGTGTGGTTCGATTGGTAAACTTTGGGTTGCAGCTTTAACACTTCAATCTCATGAAGTACAAGGTTGGCTAAGAGTGCCTCAGCCTTTTTTGGACGTGAGTGTTGATAACATTAATGGCAAGCCTTTTTATCAACGTATTACCGCAAATCAACTTGAATGGTTAAAACAAAGCGAATTATTAATTGTCTGCTTAAAATCTTGGCAAGTATCAGATGCGGTTAATGCGCTACTACCTTATCTTTCTGCACAATGTCCTATTTTATTAATTCATAATGGTATGGGTACTGCTGATGAATTAACAGCAACACCGCACCCCGTTATCAGACCTATTTTGCAAGGCATTATTACTCATGGTGCTTATCAACAAGGGCAAGATGTTATTCATACAGCAACTGGAATAACACATATAGGTCCATTAAATCATGCAGCTCAACAATACAGTTATTTAGCCGAAATCTTGCATCATGCCTTACCCGATGTCGCTTGGCATAATGATATCCATACGATTAGTTGGCTAAAACTTGCGGTTAATTGTGTTATCAACCCTCTTACTGTTTATTATCAATGCCGTAATGGAGATTTATTGCGTTATCCTGAACATATTCAAAAAATATGTGATGAAGTTTATCAAGTTATGGAGCGCGAAGGGGTTGTACCAACATCTCAAGCCCATCTTCATGGTTATATTATTGATACGATAGAACAAACAGCAAATAATTATTCGTCTATGTATCAAGATGTGAGATATCAACGTCATACAGAGATTGACTATATTACTGGTTATTTATTACGTCGGGCTTCAGAACAAGGGCTTGTGTTACCAGAAAATAACCGCCTTTTTCAATTTATTAAACAACAGGAAGGCAATTATGACCATATCAGCGCTCATCTGCCTAGCTAATGGAAGTGAAGAAACCGAAGTCGTTACCACCGCAGATTTACTGGTAAGAGCCGGTATTAATGTTGTACTTGCAAGTGCAGAAGATGATGTTGATGATCTTGTTATCACTTGTTCTCGTGGTATTAAAATTGTAGCTGATGCGCCTTTAGTTCGTGTCGTTGATCATCATTACGACGTTATTATTCTACCCGGTGGGTTACAAGGTACTGAAACCTTAAGAGACAGCCCTTTAGTGGTTGAGAAAGTGCGCCGTATGCACAGTGAGAATAGACTTGTCGCAGCCATTTGTGCAGCACCCGCCATTATTCTTGAATCTCACAATATTTTTCCCATCGGCAACATGACGGGCTTTCCTGCATTAAAAGATAAAATATCACCGAAAAAATGGGTTGATTATCGAGTCTATTTTGATGAAAGAGTTAACCTAATTACTAGCCAAGCACCTGCAACATCTATCGATTTTGCACTAAAAATTATCGAGCGCTTAAAAGGCAAAGAAGTCGCTGCCGATGTTGCCAAACAACTTGTATTACCACCCGGCATTTATAATTACCAAGATGAATTTACAGGTTTTGGGGATAGGTAATTAACTTACATACTAGAAAACGTCCCCATTTAATAAAATCACATTATTAATATATTATTTATTAGTTGGGGATTAATTTTTAAGACTTATTTCAGCTGTTATTTCTTCTTATCATATTTAAAAATAATTATTGAGAGGCTAAGATAGAGTCAATTTCTAAAGGATGTGGCAAAATGAAAACTCTGCAATATCATAAAAAATTACCTAGGCTTGTTACTTTAATTTCTATGGGATTAGCCACTGTCCCAGCAGAAAGTTTTAAACATAAACAATCATCGTTAATCTCCAATGTTCAATACTCTTTTGCATCTCCGGTATCTAATCAACTTGTTGCTATTCCAATTAATGATGCCACTGAAAAAATGAACAAATTAGCTGAGTTACTCAATAGTGACTTAAACAGATTAAAAGAAGAGTGGGAAAAACATGAAAGTTTATTTATTAGCCAACACATCTATGAACAAATAAATAAAAATATAAAAGGTATAGATACCTCTTTAGCTGATATAAAAAATGTCCTTATTTCATTTTCAAATAATGATATCTCAAAAAAACAGAGTATTCTTTTATTTGGCCGCTCATTAGCAATATATAGAAGTGCATTAGCTGAGGTTGTTTCATTTATAGAACAAACTCATCAGCCATTAAAAACAACGAATAAAAAACCCAATATAACAGATGCTGAGATGAGAAAACTAATACAATCTGAGCATACTAAATTAGGGCTTGATACACCTAAATTTGATAGCAATTAATGTGTTATGATTCAAATATCAATACATCCTGATATTGAATATAAAGCTATCGCTGATGAGTATGCTCTCTTATTAAAGCTCTGGAAAAAAGAGAAAATATTATCTAATTATTTAGGTGCTGATGGTCGATGGGAAAGTAATGCTAAATTATGTCAATCTCTAATTTCTAAAATACATATTAGAATGCCAATTGAGCCTGAATGGAATAAAAGAACACCACAAATACAAAGAAAATCCAATCATTACTTAGTTTACTGCCAGCATTGGCTCAACCCTGACAGATATCAAATTATTGCTATTATGTCACCAAATGCCCATGAAATAGCAAAAACATCATTTTTGGCTGTACTAGAAAAAAGAGCTGAAGAATTTCAAAATCTCTTTTAATAAATCATTATCAACAACCAATTAAAAAGCCACTTTATAGTGGCTTTTTAATCAACAATATAAACGTTATATATTATTTTTTACGATAGACTTTAACGTTCTCAAAACCTTGCTCACGTAAATAAAGCGCCTGTAAACGGCTCATCATTCCACGATCACAATAGAGTAAATAGGTTTTTGCGTTATCTAAATCACCAAACTGAGTGCTTAGTTTATAGAAAGGTAGCTCTTTAACATCAACACCTTCTATCTTTAATGGTGAAGTCTCTTGCTCTTCTGGTGAGCGAATATCCAGAATAACGTCGTTAGCGCCAAATTCAGAGACCATTTCAACTTCAGTAACTTGCTGTACGGTTTCTTCTGCAATACGACGAATATCCATATTTTTAGCATTTTCAACAACGCTATCAAGAATAGAAAAATCAAACTTCTCTTCTTCTGCTTCGATCTTCGCTTTTACCGCTTTCACTGTTGGGCTTTTTGAAATCACACCACAGAATTCAGGCATTGTGCGAGCGAAATCTTCTGTACCAATTTGACGTGCGATATTGATAATGTTCTCTTTATCATGAGTGATAAGAGGACGTAAAATTAACGTATCTGTCGCATTATCAATTAAACGTAAATTAGTTAAGGTTTGGCTAGAAACCTGCCCTAATGCTTCGCCAGTAACAATTGCTTGAACACCATAACGTTCTGCCACTCTTGATGCTGCACGTACCATCATACGTTTTAATACAACACCCATTTGACCATCATCGACTTTTTCTAAGATTTCTGCGACAACAGGCTCAAAATCAACAGCAACGAAATGCACTTTATGTGAACGACCAAAACGGTTCCATAAATAATGCGCAACTTGTTTAACGCCAATTTCGTGAGCAGAGCCACCTAAGTTAAAGAAACAATAGTGAACTCGGCTACCACGACGCATTAACATATAGCTCGATACACCTGAGTCATAACCACCAGAGATCAGTGATAAAACATCTTCTTGTGTACCAATTGGGAAACCGCCAATACCTTCATAACGCGCATTTACCAGAATCAGTTTGTCATCTTCAATTTCCAAATTAATGGTGACATCTGGGCGGGTTAATTTCACTTTAGCGCTTTCAACGTGTTGGTTAAAACCACCACCAACATAGCGCTCAACTTCATTTGAAGTAAAACTATGTTTGCCGCGGCGTTTGGCGCGAACACAAAATGTTTTGTTTTCAACTAAATGCTTAAATGCTGCAAAAGTTTGCTCAAAAATATTGTGTAGATCAGTGTACGGATGCTCTTCTACTTGTAGAAAGTGATGAATACCAGGAATACGCGTTAATGCATCACATACCGCTTCACTTTTGCTTTCATCTTTGCTGACAACAACAATGTTATCCCAATTACGGACAACAGTAATTTCATCACCTAATGTATTAAGTACATTACGAATATTGCTAGTGAGGATCTTGATAAAACGTATACGAACTGATTGGCTTTTGATCGTAATTTCGGGGAATAATTTAATAATAAACTTCATAGTCAATGGTCATAGGTTATTAAGTAGAAACATAAACTACAGTGATGTAAATTGACTGGAGTTTATAAAAGTCACAAAGTATATCACCAATATTTAGGGCTCACCCGCAAAAATCATCGACTGAATAAGAAATTTTCTTCTCAATTGTAGTAAGATGATCGCTATTATTCAGCGCTAACATGCTTTATTATCAAAAATATTATGGCTAAGAAAACGACACCAATTAACGAAGACATCGCACAAGCACCAAGTTTCGAAGCATCTATGCAAGAACTTGAGCAAATCGTAAACCGTTTAGAATCCGGTGAACTCCCTTTAGAAGAAGCGCTTAATGAATTTGAACATGGCGTTCGTCTAGCCCGTGTTGGACAAAAAACATTACAAGACGCAGAACAGCGTGTTCGCATTCTTCTTAAAGAAGATGATAATGCAACTCCTGATGATTTTATCCAAGAGGCAGAATAATTGAGTAACGCAACTTCAAGCACGGATGCGTTCCGTCATAAATTAGATTCCGCCCACCAGCGTGTTGACGATGCATTAAACCAAGCGCTATCCGCTTTACCATTTACTGACATGCCTCTAGGTAAAGCCATGCATTATGGTGCCCTTTTAGGTGGAAAGCGCTTACGTCCTTTCCTTGTTTATGCAGTAGGTGAAATGTTTAAAATCCCTGCTCTTAATCTTGATGCACCAGCCGCCGCAGTAGAATGTATTCACGCTTATTCTCTTATTCATGATGATCTACCTGCGATGGATGATGATGATTTACGTCGTGGTAAACCTACATGTCATATTGAGTTTGGTGAAGCCAACGCAATTTTAGCGGGCGATGCATTACAAACACTTGCCTTTGAGATCTTAGCAAAAAATCCAATGCCTGATGTTGCAATGAGTGATCGGGTTGCAATGATTGCTGAATTAGCAACAGCCAGCGGGCTTGCTGGTATGTGTGGTGGTCAAGCTCTTGATCTTGAAGCCGAAGATAAATCCATTGATCTCGCATCTCTTGAAAAAATCCATTTACACAAGACAGGTGCATTAATTCGTGCAGCTGTTCGCTTAGGCGCATTTAGTGCTGGCTCAAAAGGTCACGATGTATTACCCGCATTAGATAAATATGCCCACTCTATTGGCCTTGCATTTCAGGTACAAGATGACATTTTAGATGTCATTGGCAGTACTGAAGAAACAGGAAAGCGTCAAGGTAGCGACCAAGAGTCAGGAAAAAGCACATATCCTGCACTTCTTGGGTTAGAGCAAGCTCAAAAGAAAGCACAGGAATTGTATAACGAAGCACTGGATGCCTTAGCGTTTCTTGAGCAATACGAGTACGATACGACCACGCTTAAACAATTAGCGAGTTTTATCGTCGAACGGAAAAACTAATAAAAAATAAAGAGAGCAGCTTACCTGTTCTTTCCCTATTACAAGTGATTAATTAATAGGCATCACATGAGCATTGATATCGAAAAATATCCCACATTGGCGTTGGTTGAAACACCAGAAGATTTGCGCCTATTACCAAAAGAGAGTTTACCTAAACTCTGTGATGAGCTAAGGCTATTTCTTCTTAACAGTGTCAGCCGCTCAAGTGGTCACTTCGCCTCAGGTTTAGGTGCTATTGAGTTAACGGTTGCTCTTCATTACGTCTATAAAACCCCTTTTGATAATCTTATTTGGGATGTGGGTCATCAAGCCTATCCCCATAAGATCTTAACAGGTCGCCGTGACCGCATTGATACTATCCGCCAAAAAAATGGGTTACATCCCTTCCCTTGGCGAGAAGAGAGTGAATACGACAAACTTTGTGTCGGTCACTCTTCAACCTCTATTAGTGCAGGTTTAGGTATGGCTGTTGCAGCTGAACAAGAAAAGCTGAACAGAAAAACAGTTTGTGTGATTGGTGATGGTGCAATTACTGCGGGTATGGCTTTTGAAGCAATGAACCACGCAGGTGATATTGAGCCAGATATGCTCGTTGTACTTAATGACAACGAGATGTCAATCTCCGAAAACGTTGGTGCATTGAATAATCATCTTGCACAATTGTTATCAGGCAAACTGTATACCACCTTACGTGAAGGTGGAAAAAAGGTCTTTTCTGGTATTCCACCGATTAAAGAATTACTGAAAAAGACAGAAGAACATATTAAAGGCATGGTTGTTCCCGGCACCATGTTTGAAGAATTGGGCTTTAATTATATCGGTCCAGTTGATGGTCATGATGTTATTGCGTTAGTGCAAACACTCGCTAATATGCGTGATCTAAAAGGTCCTCAACTCCTGCATATTATGACTAAGAAAGGTCGTGGATATGCACCTGCTGAACGTGATCCTATTAGCTGGCATGCTGTACCTAAGTTTGATCCACAAGCAGGTACATTACCTAAAAGCCCTAATGCACGACCTACATTTTCTAAAATTTTTGGTGACTGGTTATGTGAAGAAGCCTCAACCGATCCAAAACTCATGGCAATTACCCCTGCTATGCGTGAAGGCTCTGGTATGGTGCGTTTCTCAAAAGAATATCCATCACAATACTTTGATGTTGCGATCGCAGAACAACACGCCGTTACCTTTGCAGCAGGTTTAGCAATTGGTGGTTATAAGCCTATTGTTGCTATCTACTCAACATTCTTACAACGCGCTTACGATCAAGTGATCCACGATATTGCCATTCAAAAACTGCCTGTTTTATTTGCTATTGATCGTGGTGGTATTGTGGGAGCAGATGGTCAAACTCACCAAGGTGCTTTCGATCTCTCATTCTTACGCTGTATTCCTAATATGGTCATTATGGCACCAAGTGATGAAAATGAGTGTCGCCAAATGCTTCACACGGGTTATCACTATCAAGATGGCCCTGTTGCAGTACGTTACCCAAGAGGCTCTAGTGTTGGTGCGCAATTACAACCACTCAGTCCATTGCCTATGGGTAAAGGCATTATTCGTCGCCAAGGTAAAGGTATTGCTATTCTAAACTTTGGTACATTACTGCCTGAGGCGTTAGAAGTCGCTGAAAAACTTGATGCAACTGTCGCCGATATGCGTTTTATCAAGCCTCTTGATAAATCACTTATCCTTTCTCTGGCAGAACAACATGATATGTTGGTAACGTTAGAAGAGAATGCGATTATGGGTGGTGCTGGCAGTGGTGTTAATGAGTTACTGATGCAAGAGCGTTGCCTAGTACCTGTCTTAAACTTAGGTATACCTGATCTATTTGTACCACAAGGTGGACAAGAAGAGATCAGAACTGACTTAGGTTTAGATGCAGACGGTATTGAAAAATCAATTAAAGCCTATCAAGCTAACTAATTGAATTAAAATGATTAAAAATAACCTCTCCTAATTAACTATAGGAGAGGTTAATGTATTTTCTAAGCTAAAATTTGTCTACTTTTATATACTGGTTCACGCTTTCACACCTCATATTTTCTTCAATTATAATCTTGTCCATCATCACATTTTTATGAAATTCACTGAAAATAACCACTTTCCTTATTGAATCCATTCAGCGTTAATTTATTCAATCAGTTAGATTTTTCTTTCTTTTTGTTTGCCAACGAAACGTTTCGATCATGCTCACAATATGAATAAATCAAACTTGTTTTCCCGCCTTTCTTTTCTACTATGTAGACAGCGAAACGTTTCGCTGAGGAGAAAACATGAAAAAAGGTGTATTACTTAATAGTCCTATTTCGAGTGTAATTTCACGTTTAGGACACACTGACAAAATCACTATTGCAGATGCCGGATTACCTATTCCCTCCTCTGTTGAACGTATTGATCTTGCTCTCACTCAGGGTATTCCGGACTTTATGTCCGTGTTGCAAACAATCACTCATGAGATGCAAGTGGAAGCCGTGATGCTGGCGGAAGAAATTAAAACCATCAATCCCTCTCTTTTTAATGAAATCCTCTCTTATCTCTATTTATTAGAGCAAGAGCAGAAGAAATCTATTCAAATAATGTATGTTTCACATGAAGCATTCAAAAAGCAACTTACTGAAAATAAAGCTGTTATTAGAACTGGTGAATGTACGCCTTATGCCAATATTGTGTTGTTTTCTGGTGTGACTTTTTGAGGACAATATGGAACCTTTACTTGAACTTAAAGATATTGATAAGTCATTCCCCGGTGTAAAAGCACTATCAGGCGCTACTTTACGAATTTACCCTGGTCGAGTAATGGCTTTAGTCGGTGAAAATGGCGCAGGAAAATCAACACTGATGAAAGTACTCACTGGGATCTATAAAAAAGATGCTGGTGAAGTGATTTATCAAGGTGAAAGTTGTGCTTTTAATGGTCCCAAATCTTCTCAAGAAGCAGGGATAGGTATTATTCACCAAGAGCTTAACCTTATTCCTGAATTAACCATCGCAGAGAATATTTTCTTAGGTCGTGAGTTTACCCGTGCTTTTGGCGCTATCGATTGGAAGAAAATGTATGCAGAGGCCGATAAGTTATTAGCCCGATTAAATCTTGCTTACAGTAGTCACCGTTTAGTGTCTGAATTATCGATTGGTGATCAGCAAATGGTAGAAATCGCCAAGGTACTTAGTTTTGGTTCCAAAGTCATTATTATGGATGAACCAACAGATGCATTAACTGACACTGAAACTGAATCGCTATTTAGTGTTATTCGTGAACTAAGAGATCAAGGTTGCGGTATTGTTTATATCTCACATCGTTTAAAAGAGATCTTTGAGATTTGTGATGATGTAACTGTACTACGAGATGGTCAGTTTATTGGTGAAAAACCTGTCGCCTCATTAAAAGAAGACACTCTGATTGAAATGATGGTTGGTCGTAAGTTAGAAGACCAATACCCTCGTATTAATATCCCTCAAGGTAAAACCAAACTCAACGTCATTAACCTCAGTGGCGAAGATGTTCATGATGTCAGTTTCTCATTACATGAAAGCGAAATTCTTGGTATTTCAGGCTTAATGGGTGCGGGTCGGACTGAATTAATGAAAATTATCTACGGAGCATTACCCAAAACCAATGGCACCGTTGAGTTAGATGGTAAACCTTGCCAAATCAAAAAGCCCGCTGAAGGTTTAGAACAAGGTATTGTTTACATCTCTGAAGATAGAAAGCGTGATGGTTTAGTGCTCGGTATGTCGGTGAAAGAAAATATGTCTCTGACTGCACTACGCTATTTTAGCCGCAGTATGGGTGTGCTTAATCATAAAGAAGAGCAACTCACTGTTGGCGATTTTATTAAATTATTCAATATAAAAACCCCTTCAATGGATCAAACCATCGGTTTCTTATCAGGGGGAAATCAACAAAAAGTGGCTATCGCAAGAGGCCTAATGACTCGCCCTAAAGTACTTATTCTTGATGAACCCACTCGTGGCGTTGATGTGGGCGCTAAAAAAGAAATTTATCAGCTAATTAATAAATTTAAACAAGAAGGATTAAGCATCATCTTAATTTCTTCTGAAATGCCTGAGGTAATGGGAATGAGTGACCGTATTTTGGTTATGCATGAAGGTCGTATTAGTGGTGAGTTCTCCGCTCACAATGTCACACAAGAAATGCTAATGGCTGCGGCTGTTGGTAAACAATATGACGCTAAAGTAGGAGTTTGATATGAGCACGAATTCAATTCCAGCGTCAAAACGTTGGTTCTCAAAAGCTTGGCTATTAGAGCAAAAATCACTGATTGCTCTGCTTATCCTGATTGTCGTCGTTTCCACACTCAGTCCTAATTTTTTCACCTTAAATAATATTTTCAACATTCTTCAACAAACATCGGTCAACGCCATTATGGCGGTTGGGATGACTCTGGTTATTTTGACATCTGGCATCGACCTATCTGTTGGTTCATTGCTTGCATTAACAGGTGCTGTTGCTGCTTCTATGGTAGGTGCTGATGTTAATGCACTTGTTGCTGTTGTTGGAGCATTGGCGTTAGGTGCAGCTATTGGTGGTGTAACAGGAATTATCGTTGCTAAAGGTAAAGTTCAAGCCTTTATTGCTACGCTAGTCATGATGTTATTGCTGCGCGGTGTTACTCGTGTCTATACCGACGGTAGCCCAATTAATACCGGCTTTAGCGATAATGCTGATCTGTTTAGCTGGTTTGGTATTGGTCGCCCATTTGGTATTCCAACCCCAATCTGGCTGATGATGATTGTCTTTTTGAGCGCATGGTATTTATTACATCATACTCGTTTAGGCCGTTATATTTATGCGCTTGGCGGTAATGAATCAGCAACACGTTTATCCGGCATTAGCGTCGATAAAATCAAAATCATTGTTTATGCACTGTGTGGTTTATTAGCTGCCCTTGCCAGTGTCATTGAAGTTGCTCGCCTTTCATCAGCGCAACCAATGGCAGGTAATGGTTATGAGCTAGATGCTATTGCCGCCGTTGTTCTGGGTGGTACCAGTCTTGCTGGTGGTAAAGGTCGTATTATCGGTACATTAATTGGTGCACTTATTCTAGGTTTCTTAAATAACGCACTGAATTTATTAGGAATATCATCAAACTATCAAATGATAGTAAAAGCGGTGGTCATCTTACTTGCTGTTTTGGTAGATAACAAAAAATAACTCTCTATTCTCTTAATCCGAATCCCGACAGGAACTTATATTATGAAACTCAAAAAAATGGCGACACTTCTTTCTGTTGTTGCATTAAGCGCTACAATCAGCGCCAACGCATTTGCAAAAGAGTCGATCGCGCTTGTTATTTCAACACTTAACAACCCTTTCTTTGTCACCATGAAAGACAGTGCACAGAAAGAAGCTAATCGATTAGGCTACGATCTTGTTGTTCTAGATTCTATGGACAACCCAGCTAAAGAGCTTGCTAACGTGCAAGATCTGACAGTAAAAGGCACACGCTTAATGCTCATTAACCCGACAGACTCTGATGCTGTGGGTAACGCCGTTATTTTAGCTAATAAAGCCAAAATCCCTGTTATCACTTTAGACCGCGTTGCAAACAAAGGCGAAGTCGTCAGCCACGTTGCTTCAGATAACCGTCTTGGTGGTAAAATGGCGGGTGATTATATTGCAGAGAAAGTGGCTAGTGATGCCAAAGTTATCCAACTAGAGGGGATCACCGGAACATCAGCATCTCGTGAACGAGGTGAAGGCTTTAAACAAGCGGTTGATGCCCACAAACTGAATGTACTTGCCAGCCAACCTGCTGATTTTGACCGCACAAAAGGTCTTAACGTGATGCAAAATCTATTAACTGCTTATCCTGCGGTTCAAGCTGTTTTTGCACAAAATGATGAAATGGCATTAGGCGCATTACGTGCATTGCAAACTGCCGGTCGCACCGATGTATTAGTGATTGGTTTCGATGGTACAGATGATGGGATCAAAGCGGTAAACCGTGGCATGTTAGGCGCAACTATTGCTCAACGCCCAGACCAAATTGGTATTATCGGCATTCAAGCCGCAGATAAAATTCTCAAAGGCGAAAAAGTGGATGCAACAATCCCCGTCGAACTTGAGTTAGTTATTAAAAAATAACAACAATAAATACCACGGGGTAATATTGCTCCGTGGTAGCTTTGATCATTAAAACACGTTTTCACAAGGATAAAGGCTATGACAACACCTCGCCTTGCTGTTCTAGGTAGCATTAACGTTGACCACATTATGAATATTTCACAATTTCCAAAACCTGGTGAAACCATTATTGGTCATCAATACAAAATAGCCTTTGGTGGTAAAGGTGCAAATCAGGCAGTAGCTTGTGGTCGCAGTGGTGCCGATATTACCTTTATTGCTTGTGTCGGTGATGATGCGATTGGTAGTGAGATAATTTCACAGCTTAAAACAGATAATATTCATATTGATGCAATTAGTATTATTCCGCAAACACCAACAGGTGTGGCGATGATACTTGTTAATGAACAAGGTGAAAACGTAATTAGTATTGTTGCAGGTGCTAATGGCGCACTAACACCTACTCATTTTCAGCAATATCATCATGTTGTTGAGCATGCTGATGCCTTGCTGATGCAATTAGAATCACCATTAGAGACTGTTTTTGAAGCTGCAAAACTAGCAAAATCACACCAAACTCAAGTCATTTTAAACCCAGCACCAGCACAACCTTTATCTGATGAATTTCTGAGTTTTATTGATGTTATCACTCCAAATGAGACGGAAGCCGAAATATTAACAGGCGTTTCTGTGCATGATGAAGCGGGTGCTGCAAAAGCTGCCGAAATTTTACATCAAAAAGGTATCAAACAAGTGCTTATCACTTTGGGTAGCCGTGGTGTATGGTTTAGTGAACAAGGGAAAGGCATGATAATTCCTGGATTTCGCGTCGATGCTGTTGATACCATTGCCGCAGGTGATACATTTAACGGTGCATTTGTCACTGCAATATTAGAAGGGAAACCTTCCGTTGAGGCTATCCGTTTTGCTCACGCAGCAGCTGCCATTGCAGTTACACGTCATGGTGCGCAATCATCTGTTCCTTGGCGTCATGAAATCGAATCATTTTTAGCAGAGCGAGCATAGTACTTTGGCAACAATGAAAGATGTCGCCCGTTTGGCGGGCGTTTCGACATCAACTGTTTCTCACGTTATCAATAACAATCGTTATGTTAGCGAAGGTATTCGTAAAAAGGTTAATGATGCTATCAAAACCTTAAATTACGCACCTTCTGCTTTAGCGCGCAGTTTAAAAATGAACTGTACTCACACTATTGGTATGTTAGTGACAGCCAGTAGTAACCCTTTTTATGCAGAAGTTGTGCGTGGTGTTGAACGTAGTTGCTACGAAAAAGGTTATAGCCTAATTTTATGTAATACCGAAGGGGATTACGAACGTATGGATAGTAGCCTTGAAACGTTGCTACAAAAACGTGTCGATGGCTTATTATTGATGTCAACAGAAGCCCGAGCGCCCTCTCATGAAGTGCTAAATCGTTATCCTCGTTTACCTATGGTCATGATGGATTGGTCTCCGTTTGAATACGGCGGAGATATTATTCAAGATAACTCCCTGCTTGGGGGAGAAATCGCCACCAATTATCTGATTGAAAAAGGCTTTACTGAAATAGCATGTATTGCGGGCCCACAAGATAAACTCCCAGCAAAGCATCGTTTGCAAGGCTATTACAATGCAATGCAAAAAGCAGGGCTCACTGTTCGAGAAGAGTTTGTATTAACCAGTGATTTTGAATTTGCAGGTGGGTTTAGCGCAATGCAAAAATTACTCTCACATTCTGTCTTACCACAAGCGGTTTTTACCTGTAATGACGCAATGGCTGTTGGTGCTTATCAAGCTATTTATCAAAAAGGTTTGCGTGTACCTAATGATATTTCAGTCATGGGTTATGACGATATCGACCTAGCCTCTTATATGATCCCTCCTCTTTCTACCATTCACCAACCTAAAGATGAATTGGGTAAACTTGCTGTCAGCCAATTATTACATCGTATGGAAAATATCGACGCAGATGACAATGTTTTGGTTCTTACACCCAAACTTATAGAGCGTGGTTCGGTGATAGAAAATAAAAAATAATCTATTAACATTAAAGTGTTAAAACTTTTAGTATAGATTTCATACAACTCATTTAGTATCCTTTCTAAACTGCTATATACTTATGCCATATAGCAGTTATTGAGAGGAGGCTATCATTATGATCCAGCATGGCAAAGTATTTATGAGCAATAGAACACAAAATGTTCGTTTACCTGCTGATACTCGTTTTCCAGATGATGTAAAAGACGTTGTGGTTCGTGTAAAAGGAAAAGAGAGAATTATCACACCGATACAGAATGCATGGGATAGCTTTTTCTTATCTGAAAAGTCTGTAACAGATGATTTTTTATCTGAAAGACCAGATCAAGTCACAAGCGAAAGAGAATCCTTTGATGATTAAATATCTGCTAGATACGAATATTGTTATATTTACAATTAAACGTAGACCTGAATTTCTGTTACCAAAATTTAATCAGTATGTTGAACAACTCGCTATTTCAACAATAACACTTGCTGAACTACTATATGATGCTGAGAAAAGCTCAAATTCAGCAAAAAATTTAGCGACTGTTAATGATTTTGTTTCTAGACTAAGTATTTTACCCTATGACGAACTTGCAGCCTTTCACTATGGTGATATAAGAGCAACACTCGAAAAGCAAGGTAAACGCATTGGTGATAATGACTTGCATATAGCAGCACATGCCAGAAGCAAAGGATTAGTCGTTGTTACAAATAATACCAGAGAATTTGAGAGAGTTGATGGTTTAAGAATCGAAGATTGGACTCATAATTAACTCAAATACCAAACTTATAGAGCGTGGTTCGGTGAGTAAATTTGAAAAATCATAATAAGAAGATTAACACTATTATTGATGATGCTCTCTTTTAAGATGGGAGCATTTATTTTTAGTTATATTTATAAAGTTATTACTTTAATATCATTAGATTAGAAAATATTTAAAACCACTTCTATTTATCTTTATTTTCTATTTAACTCTCTATATTTAGCCTACTTTTCCTCACTCTTTGCGCCATAATCTGTGAAAGATGCAAATTTCCACCAAATCCATTATACTATTGCCCTTTCGCATTATCAGAGGCAGTACCATTTAGGGGATTGCTTAGAACTTTCACTCTTAAATGATAATGTGTCCTTTAATTTATGGGGCGAGTGTTATCCTCATTGTGACGATTAATCACTTCCCATTTTGATAAAATTTGAGAGTATTATTATGTCATTACCTTCTTGTCCTAAGTGCAATTCTGAATACACCTATGAAGATGGTGCAATGTATGTTTGCCCAGAATGCGCACATGAGTGGAACGATGCAGAACCAACTGTTGATAACGATGAGTTAGTGGTTAAAGATGCTAACGGTAATTTATTAGCTGATGGCGATTCAGTGACTGTGATTAAAGATCTCAAAGTCAAAGGTAGCTCAACCATGCTGAAAATTGGTACTAAAGTAAAAGGTATCCGTTTAGTGGAAGGCGACCATAATATTGATTGTAAAATTGATGGCTTTGGACCAATGAAATTGAAGTCTGAATTTGTGAAAAAGAACTAAGATAATAGATTATTAATAATCTCTTTAAACATAGATTTAGATATTATCAAGATCATCAAAGGCGCTAATAAAGCGCCTTTTTAATATATTTAAGTATTTAAGTATTTAAGTATTTAAGTATTTAAGTATTTAAGTATTTAAGTATTTAAGTATTTAAGTATTTAAGTATAAAATATATTTTCACTTTTATTCCTTATCAATATAGAATCATTAAATTCTTTTTAAATTGAATCATACCATTACAAGTAATGACTACAATTATTTCTCAAAATTTAACATTTGTGGCAGCAGATAGGCTATGGACTGATTGCGATGATAATCCTGCTCCTGCACCTTTTAAGAAATTTTATGTTCTTGATGATAGTATTATATTCTATTCTGGTTATATAAATGCAATATTAGCTATATTGGCATTTTATATTGGAGATGAAATAGGAGTAGATGAAGAATATGCCACACTAATAGGTATTCTTTCAAATATGGATGAAGATGTTTGTGAATTTATTGAAGTAGATAGAAAAAATGGTGAAGTTGTTTATTTTCAAGGTGCGACTACAACGAAAAACTATAATTATATCTTTTATGGTGCTGGATCTGGTTCTGAATATGCAATTGAGTGCTATATAAATAATATTCAAATAATTACTATAAATGGCCAACATTATGATTTCATCAAATACGGTGATCACTTTATTAAAATAAGTATGAATTCAGCCTCTATAAAAGATCGCTGTTCTGGTGGAGGTTTTGATTATATTAAGTGGCTAGAAAAAGATCTTATTGTTGATAAACTAAATTGGTTGGATTCAGAAAAAATAGAGCAATATAATAAAAAAATTCTCCATCTCATTAAAGAAAACTGTGGTAATAAAGAAGAACTAAGTGAATTAATATTGATGATGGATAATGAACGGGAAAGAGATAAAGAGGAGCTAGAACGAGAAATCAAATCGGTTGACACCTCATTTATCCATGAGCATAATTTGACCAATATTCCGCAAACAAAAGGAGGCTCTCGTATGAATAATTCAGTTAAACCCCAAACGAGAGTTGCAGTGAAAACGTCAGGCGCAAACAAAGGTGTTGTACTAGATATAGTATCCATAAAAGAACGTATTGCTAAACGTAAAGCTGAAAGAACCTAATGTAATTACCTCTTCAAAATATTCTTAAAGGCGCTAATAAAGCGCCTTTAAATTAAAGTGAAGTTACTCGTTAGATTCACTAAAATGATCAAACCCTTTGAGATTAGGGTAAACATCTTTGCCATCACGTAAATAACGAATGCCTTCAGCAATTGGCATAATTTGCCCTATACAATGAAAATCTGCCCCAGTATGCGCTAATGCAATCTCTAAAGCACCACGATTGATTTCAGGTACCGTAAAGCATAACTCATAATCTTCACCACCACTTAATGCCCAAATCTCTGCTTGTTCTTCGTTCACTTCCGCTTTCATCGCTGGCGAGTATGGTAATGCATCTAAATTTAAGCGAGCACCACAACCACTGGCTGTGAGAATATGGTTCAAGTCTGAAATAAGTCCATCAGAAATATCAATCGCAGATGTCGCTAAATGGCGTAATGCTTGACCTTGTAGTAAACGAGGCTGCGGGCGCAAATGCCGTGCGACAAAATAATCACTATGTTCTTTTTCTGTCGGCTGTAATCTATTTTGTAATACAGCAAGCCCTGCTGCGCTATCGCCTAAGAAACCCGTAACATAGATCCAATCACCAATTTTAGCACCAGAACGAAGTAATGCAGTTCCTTGTGGAACAAGCCCTTGTATTGTGATTGTTAAACTTAAAGGGCCACGAGTAGTATCACCACCAATTAACTGGATTGCATAATAATCAGCTAACGCAAAGAAAGAACGACTAAATGCCTCAAGCCATTCACTGTTTGTATCCGGTAGCGTTAAAGCTAATGAAGCCCAAGAAGGATCTGCGCCAACGGCAGCTAAGTCACTAATATTAACAGCAAGTGCTTTATAAGCTAAATCTTCAGGTGAGATAGAAGGAAGGAAGTGAATACCACTCACTAAAGTATCAGTACTAATAGCGACTTGTTGCTTTTCAGGTACCGTCAATATTGCGCAGTCATCCCCAATTCCTGTACTCACATCTTTTCGTTTTACAGGCTGTGAAGTGAAATATTGCTTAATAAGGGAAAATTCACCACAAGGCATTATCTATTTCCTATTGAGCTATGCATACTAGACTAGCTTTATTAAACAAAAGGCCGGAAATACCGGCCTTGAATTATTTACCATAGAGGAAACGTGAAAAACGTTATTTTTTACGTACAGTTGGTGCAGCTTTATCAAGCACGCCATTAACAAATTTATGGCTATCGTCAGCACCAAATACCTTAGCCAGTTCAATCGCTTCGTTAATCGCAACTTTGTAAGGAACATCTTCACGGAAGCTAAGTTCAAACATTGCTAAACGTAAAATTGCTTTTTCAACTTGACCTAATTCTTCAAGTTGGCGGGATAAATAAGGTTCCATTGCCTTATCTAAACGTGTTGCATTAATGGCAACACCCACTAAAAGCTCACGAAAATAAGCAATATCTACACCTTGGGTATCCTGCTCGGATAAAAACTCCAATTCCACATCCGCGATGTCATTTCCGGATAATTGCCATGAGTAGATAGCTTGAACAGCACACTCACGAGCACGACGACGAGCAGCAGGTTTCACAAAATTCCCCTTAAGTTAAAACAGATGATTAGCCTTTTATGGCTTTAAGTACATTGATCATTTCAAGTGCTGTCATTGCCGCTTCAGCACCTTTGTTGCCCGCTTTAGTTCCAGCGCGTTCAATAGCCTGTTCAATGCTTTCAGTTGTTAATACACCAAAAGTCACAGGGATCTCGCTTTGCATTGCAACTTGAGATAGGCCAGAACTACATTCGCCAGCAACGTATTCAAAATGTGCGGTTCCACCACGGATAACAGTACCTAATGCGATAACTGCATCGTATTTGTCGCTTTCTGCTAATGCTTTAACAGTTAATGGCAACTCATAAGCGCCTGGAACCCAAACAACAGTAATATTTTCAGAGGAAACTTGTCCAATGCGTTCTAATGCATCAACCGCACCATCTAATAGGTTGTCGTTGATGAAGTTATTAAAACGGGCAATTGCAATTGCTACGCGTGCATTTGGCGCCGCGACAACACCTTTGATTACGTTCATAGGTTACCTTTTTCTCCTATCCGCGGGGCGCGGATTTTATCATATTCTTTCCTTTACTGCGCTCTGTTTTATTATTACACAGCAAAGGAGCCAAAAACCCTTGATAAATCAAGGCATTTAGTTGGCTGATAACGATGTCGTAACGACAGGAAATAACACACACGGCGCCATTTTACTACAAATAGCGCCGTAGACACACTTATTTGCGTCTATTAATAACGAGGTTTTAAACAAACTCTGATGTCAGAGCTAATTTGTTGGAGAGAATCTACTGTAAATTCAGGTGCTTCGGATAATGATGAAAGTGGAGAAAATGCAAATAATCCTCGTGCATCATCCCCTAAAATTTTAGGCGCAATATAAACAATAAGCTCATCAACAAGCCCAGCCTCTAATAATGCACCAGCAAAATGAGCGCCACTTTCAACCCATACGGTATTGATATTGCGTTTACCCAATTGCATCATTAATAAAACTAAATCCACACCACTGTTTTTACCATTCGTTGGTAACAGGATTTCTGATACATCGCCTTGCCAGTCACTTGGCTGTGATTTTGTACGCGCCAACCAGCATTCGCCTTCAATTTGAGTAATTTTATGATTTTCAGTCACTCTATTTTGGCTATCAGTAATAATACGAATAGGTTGACGTAACGTTTCTTCAGGATAGATAGCTTTGATTTCATCTGAGAGCTCATCCCAACGAACATTCATAGAAGGGTTGTCAGCAAGTACAGTTGAACTTGTCGTTAAAATAGCACTCGCTTGAGCTCGGAAATTTTGTACATCTCGACGAGATGCTTTAGAAGTTATCCATTGGCTTTCCCCCGATGCTAATGCCGTTTTGCCATCTAAAGATGCACCTAATTTTAGCTGGATATAAGGGAAGCCTGTTCTCATTCGTTTAAAAAACCCAACGTTAAGTTTTTCAGCTTCTTGCATTAAAACACCGTGTGAAACATCAATTCCGGCTGATAATAATTTGTGCAAGCCACGACCTGCAACTTGAGGATTAGGATCTTGCATAGCAGCAACAACACGTTTTACACCTGCATTAATCAAGGCATCAGCGCAAGGTGGTGTTTTACCAAAGTGACTACAAGGCTCAAGTGTGACATAAGCTGTCGCCCCTTTTGCTTTCTCCCCTGCCATTTTTAATGCATTGACTTCAGCATGAGGACCACCTGCGTGATGATGATAACCTTCACCAATAATCTCACCCTCTTTTACAATCACACACCCCACATTAGGATTAGGCGATGTTGTAAAGCGACCTAATGCTGCAAGCTCAATGGCGCGACGCATATAGTGTTCATCATGCAGGCTTTCATTTTCACTTGGGTTGTTGCTGTTGTTATTTGTCATAATAATTACATGTAATTTTATTATTTATCGTTATTTATCAAATCATTAAATAAATCACAGTATTAATATACTAATCCTGTAATTTTGCGATTTCTTCACCAAAATCACGAATATCTTCAAAACTACGATAGACAGAAGCAAAGCGAATATAAGCCACTTTATCGAGTTTCTTTAGTTGTTCCATAACAAAATTGCCAATTTCTTTTGAAGGTATTTCTCTTTCACCCGTCGCTCTTAGTTGTGATTTGATATGGCTTATCGCAGCTTCAACATCATCTGAACTAACTGGGCGTTTTTCTAATGCTTTAAGCATACCTCGACGAAGTTTCTCTTCATCAAAAGGCTCACGTATTTCATCACTTTTCACAACACGAGGCATCACTAACTCTGCTACTTCAAAGGTAGTAAAACGTTCATGACAAACAAGACATTGGCGACGACGGCGCACTTGTGAACCATCACCAACAAGTCTGGAATCAATTACCTTGGTATCTACGGCTCCACAAAATGGGCAATGCATAGTTATTCCTACTTTTGACAATACTCATAAACAGTGTACCTGTTCAGTGAACAAAAAACACCCTGTCAGTATACACTGGCAGGGTGTTTGCGATGTTTTATCAGAAGAACGCTCTATTATGGTAAGAGTGTTGTCTGATCGGCACCCTCTTTTTCCACTTTTTGTACAATCAAGTGTTCACGTTTCATTCCCATTTTCAGTGCTAATGCAGAAGCCACATAAATAGAAGAAATAGTACCGATTGAAACACCGATTAACATAACTAAAGAGAAACCTTCTAGCATTGAGCCACCAAAGATATACAGCATTAATACTACCAGTAATGTTGTTGCTGATGTCATGATGGTACGGCTTAATGTCTGAGTCAGAGAAACGTTCATAATTTCATATGATGTTCCTCGACGAATTTTACGGAAGTTCTCACGAATACGGTCTGATACAACGATACTATCGTTCAGTGAGTAACCGATAACAGACATCAATGACGCCACAATGGTTAAGTCAACTTCTATGTGGAACAGTGAAAGAACACCTAGTGTTATCACAACGTCATGCGCAAGTGCAATAACCGCACCTAGCGCCAAACGCCATTCAAAACGGAATCCAACATAGATAAGAATACAGATAAGTGCAGATAATAACGCCATAGCACCTGTTTGAGCCAATTCACTACCCACACTTGGCCCAACAAATTCAATACGTTTTACCACGGCATCGTTATCAACTTCAGCATTAATAACATCGATAACTTTCTTACCTAATTCTTGACCTGCCTGTCCTTCAACAGGAGGCATACGCACCATAATATCGCGGCTGCTACCAAAGTTTTGTAACAGAGGATCTTTAAAGCCCGCTGCATCTAGGCTATCACGCATTTTATCAAGGTCGGCTGGTTGACTGAGATTGATCTCAATTACTGTACCACCTGTAAAATCCAGTCCCCAGTTAAATCCTTTCACGGAAATGATAGCAATTGATGCTATCAAAAGCAGAAACGAAATACTAAAGGCGACGTTGTCCCAACGCATAAAGTCAATGACTCTACGACCATGGTTTAATTGTTCAACAGTATAATCCTGTGCCACAACGTGCTCCTTAAATAGACAGTTTCTTAACGCGTTTACCACCATACAGCAGGTTTACAATCGCACGAGTACCGACAATAGCGGTAAACATGGATGTTGCAACCCCGATTGCAGTTGTGATAGCAAAGCCTTTGATTGAGCCGGTACCGACTGCATAAAGGATCACAGCTGTAATTAATGTGGTTAAGTTCGCATCAATAATACTGGAGAAGGCACCTTTATAACCTTCATGGATTGCTTGCTGTACTGATCGACCATTACGTAACTCTTCTTTGATACGTTCGTTTATCAGTACGTTGGCATCGACGGCGACGGCAAGTGTTAATACGATACCCGCAATACCCGGCATGGTCAGTGTTGCGCCCGGTAATAGTGACATTACCCCAACGATTAACACTAAGTTTGCCATTAATGCAGTGCTCGCAATCACACCAAATTTACGATAATAAATTATCATAAAGGCAACTGACGCAATCAGACCCCATAAACACGCTTCTAAACCTTGGGTAATATTTTGCAGACCCAAAGTTGGACCAATCGTTCTTTCTTCAACGATTTGAATAGGTGCAATCAACGCACCAGCACGTAATAACAGAGATAATTGACGTGCTTCATTCGCATTTGAAATACCCGTAATACGGAAGCTATTTCCTAAACGACTCTGAATATTCGCAACGTTGATAACTTCTTCACTTTTAACCAATACAGCTCGGTCATTCTCATCGCGTTTACCGCTGTCTTTATACTCTACGAACAGTGTTGCCATCGGTTTACCGACGTTGTCTTTCGTAAAGTTAGACATGATAGAACCACCCGCGCTATCAAGTGAAATATTCACTTGAGGTTGACCATATTCATCAGCCTGAGAGGTTGAGTCAGTAATGTGGTCACCCGTTAAAATAACGCGTTTATAAAGAATAGTTGGTCTACCTTCACGGGTATATTTCACTTCTGAGTCGCCCGGAATACGACCTGTTTCTAAAGCAGAAGGATCAACGGTAGTGTTGACTAAACGGAATTCTAATGTTGCTGTCGCACCTAAGATTTCTTTAGCGCGAGCGGTATCTTGGATACCCGGTAATTCAACAACAATTCGGTCAGCGCCTTGACGTTGAACTAATGGCTCTGCAACACCTAACTGGTTAACACGATTACGTAAGATAGTGATGTTTTGCTGTACAGCATAAGTACGTGCATCACGTAAACGTTCGTCAGTAAAAATAGCTCTTAATGAGTTATTTGCGCCATCTCTAAAAATGAGATCTTGATTACGACGAGTTAGGTAATCTGAAGCTTTAGAGCGATCATCCGAATTACGGAAACGGATTTCAACACCATAGTTATCCGTTTTACGGATAGAGGAATACGGAATGCCTTCGTCACGTAATAATGTACGTAGACTTTCAACATTTTGTTCCTGAAGCTTACCTAACGCAGTTTCCATATCAACTTCCATCAGGAAGTGAACACCACCACGTAAGTCTAACCCCAGTTTCATCGGCTCACCGCCAATGGCTTCTAACCATTTTGGTGTTGCCGGTGCAAGGTTAAGTGCAACAACGAACTGGTCACCTAATGCAGGCAACAACACTTCACGGGCACGTAACTGAATGTCAGGATTACCGAAACGAGCCAAAATCGCACCATTTTCAAGTGCAATAGATTTCGCTTCAATTTTTTCTTTATCTAATAAAGATCGAACTTGATCCAGTGTTTGCTCATTGGCGGCGGTTCCCCGCGCGCCAGTGATTTGAACAGCCGGATCCTCACCATATAGGTTAGGAAGTGCGTAAAGCAGACCGATGAGGATAGCGGCTATCAACATCAGGTACTTCCACAAAGGATAACGGTTTAGCACGGCAGTTCCCTTTTCCCTTTGGGGAAATGTTATTAAATAGCTTTCATTGTGCCTTTAGGTAATACAGCGGCAACAAAGTCACGTTTGATAGTTACTTCAGTTGTTTCATTCAGAGCAACAACGATATAGCCGTTATCTGAAACCTTAACAACACGACCAATTAAACCACCAGTCGTTAAAACTTCATCACCTTTACCGATAGAATCCATCAGTTTACGATGTTCTTTAGTACGTTTTTGCTGTGGACGTAGGATCATGAAATAGAAAATCAGAATAAAGATCACTAACATCGGTAAAATAGACATAAAGCTAGCTTCAGGTGCTGCTTGTCCAGCAGAAGCTACAGCATCAGAAATGAAAAAACTCATTCACTTTTCCTCATTGTTGTCGATATCGACGATATTCAAGTTATAAGCCCAATATCATACACAGAATTGGGCTTTCTCGTATACATTATTCACACTTAGTCGCACTGCCATTTAGCGGTGGGACGGGTTTTCCGATACGTTCGTAGAATTCGTGTACAAACTCTTCAAAACGTGAGTCTTCAATAGACTGACGAATTTCAGCCATCAAACGTTGATAATAACGTAAGTTGTGAATAGTGTTCAGCCTTGCACCTAAAATTTCGTTACAACGATCAAGATGATGTAAATAAGCACGGCTATAATTTTTACAGGTATAGCAGTCACAATGTTCATCAAGTGTTGATGTATCAGAGCGATGTTTCGCATTACGAATTTTAATGACACCATCGGTTACAAACAGATGGCCATTTCGTGCATTTCGTGTTGGCATGACACAGTCAAACATATCAATACCACGACGAACACCTTCAACTAAATCTTCTGGTTTGCCAACACCCATTAAATAACGCGGTTTATTCGCAGGAATTTGAGGGCAGACATGCTCTAAAATACGGTGCATATCTTCTTTAGGCTCACCGACCGCAAGGCCGCCGACAGCGTAACCGTCAAAACCAATTTCGACTAGCCCTTTTACAGAGATATCACGTAAATCTTCGTAAACACCGCCTTGAATAATACCGAATAATGAATTTTTGTTATTGAGTTCATCAAAGCGCGCACGACTACGTTTAGCCCAACGTAATGACATCTCCATTGAGTTTTTTGCATAATCCCAATCTGAAGGATATGGCGTACACTCATCAAAAATCATCACAATGTCAGAACCCAAATCGTATTGGATTTCCATTGATTTTTCTGGGCTTAAGAAAATCTTTTCGCCATTAATAGGATTACGGAAGTGAACACCCTCTTCTTTAATTTTACGCATTGCGCCTAAACTAAAGACTTGGAAACCACCTGAATCCGTTAAAATAGGACCTTGCCATTGCATAAAATCATGTAAATCACCATGCAATTTCATGATTTCTTGACCAGGGCGTAACCATAAGTGGAAAGTGTTACCTAAAAGAATTTGTGCACCTGTAGCTTTTACTTCTTCAGGTGTCATTCCTTTTACTGTGCCGTAAGTACCCACAGGCATAAATGCAGGTGTTTCAACAACACCACGTTCAAAAATAAGGCGACCGCGACGAGCATTACCGTCGGTTTTGTCTAATTCGTATTTCACTTATCCTCCAAGCATCAGAAAAACAGTCCAATGCGCAATAAAAAACAGCACATTCTAATCATTTGTTAGACGGCTGTATATGTTACTTCAACAAAAACTCGTGCTTAGTCAAAGGGATTAAGCAATAAAATTGAAATAACAATTCATAAAACGAAGAAAAACGTTAAAAAGAATAATAAATCTTTATTCTTGTCCTACTTTTTCATTGATAGCTAAAGGATTACGAGTAATAAACATCGCATCACCATAACTGAAAAAACGATACTCTTGCTCAACAGCTTCTTTATATGCATTCATGGTATTTTTATACCCTGCAAAAGCAGAAACCAGCATGATTAAAGTTGATTCAGGCAAATGGAAATTCGTAATCAATGCATCAATAATTTGATATTGATAACCCGGATAAATAAAAATTTGGGTATCATCGAAGAAAGGTGCAATTAACGCATCTTTTGTTGCTTTCGCAGCACTTTCTAAAGAACGAACAGAGGTTGTACCCACTGCAATTACTCGATTACCACGCGCTTTACACGCTAATACAGCATCAACCACCTCTTGTGGTACTTCTGCGTATTCAGAATGCATTGTGTGTTCTTCGATGTTATCAACACGCACGGGTTGGAAAGTACCAGCACCAACATGCAGTGTAACAAATGCCATCTCCACACCTTTTTCTTTTAAGGCTTGAAGTAATGGTTCATCAAAATGTAATCCCGCAGTAGGTGCGGCGACAGCGCCCGGACGCTCATTATAGACCGTTTGATAAAGTTCTTTATCAGACTCTTCATCTGGGCGATCAATATAAGGAGGTAAAGGCATATGACCAATGCTATTTAAGATGGTGAGAACATCTCTTTCATCATCAAAGCGAATTTCAAAAAGTGTATCATGACGCGCAACCATAGTTGCTTGTACACTTTCATCTTCCCCTAGCACAAGCGCAGCGCCTTCTTTTGGTGATTTAGAGGCTCTAACATGGGCAAGCACACGATGTTCATCAAGCATACGCTCAACTAACACTTCGATTTTACCGCCTGACGCTTTACGGCCATAAATACGCGCAGGGATCACGCGAGTATTATTAAAAACCAGTAGATCACCGGCATTTATTTTATCTAACACATCGGTAAAAATACCGTGTGATAAAGCACCTGTCTCACCTTCTAAAGAGAGTAAACGACAACCACTGCGTTGAGGTTGAGGATAGTGAGCAATCAAGGCTTCTGGCAATTCAAATGTAAAGTCTGATACACGCATAATTAAACGACTACTTTCATAAAAAACAGGCGGACTAGTCTAGTGCTGCCAGCTTATCAGTGCAACAAAGAAGCCCTTTTTTATTCAAAAAGCGCTATGATGATGAGATGAATTATCTTGCTCACTTACATCTGGCCTTTAGGGCAAAAAGCTCTCTATTAGGCAATATGATGGCAGATTACGTCAAAGGCGCACCTAGCTCTGATTACAGCCAAGCTGTTATTGAGGGCATTCGTATGCATAGACGTATTGATGTACTCACTGATACACACCCATTAGTCAAACAAGCTCGCCTTTTATTTCCTGATGAATATCGCCGAGTTTCACCGATTACCTTAGACGTTTTTTGGGATCACTTTCTTTCTTTAAACTGGTCAAAGTTTGAACCCGATATACCGTTGACTGAATTTGTCACCAAGACTCGAAATATTATTGAACCAGATTTATGGCAAACGCCTGAAAAATTTCAAGAGCTTAATGAGTATTTATGGTCACAATCTTGGCTAATTCGCTATGCTGACAAAGCATATATTGCTCAAACATTGAAAGGAATGGCGAGAAGAAGGCCACGATTAAGCGCACTTGCAGGCTCTTATATCGTACTTGAAACACATTACGATGAATTAAGTGAGATTTTTTGGCAGTTTTATCCACAATTGCTAGAAAGAGCACAGCATCACCAACTTGATGACTGATACATTTAATTGCCATTTTGAATTTCATCTTTTTGTCATATTGTCGAATTATATTTGATATATCAAAGAGATGCTGAGTCAATTTATCATATTATTCGTAACGATTTGTTAACAAGCATAGTATTCATTTCCAAAGTTGATTAGAATGAATCGTTATACAAGGAGTCATAAATAATCCTACTTTATTGTATTAAGCTGATAGCTATAATCTATCAAATAGATTGTTCTGTTTGACTTTATCAATAGCGATTGATTATTTATGCTGTATGCATCATTTAAAAACAGGGTATACACCCTGAATTTGCTCTAAATAGTTTGAGATGAAGCTAGGTGACTAGTGCGAATGAACACAGTCAACAACGCTACAACTTGAAATATGACGAGTATAAACAGGGTATACACTCTGAATTTACTCTAAATAGTTCGAGGTGTAGCTAGGCGACAAGTGAAT